>LBRD01000005.1 GCA_000991245.1 Parcubacteria group bacterium GW2011_GWC1_36_108
GAAAGAAATGTTTAATAATTTGAGCAAATAGGACTTTTTACGAAAAAGCCAGTTTCAAGCTCATATGTGGATTAGATTATACTCCCCGTTAGAAAAATACAAAAACAATTTTTTATCATTTATTTCATTAAAACACTAGCCTTATGCTGATGAACAAATTTTACTTTTTATTTTTCTAACGGGGTCAATAATAAAAAAAGCCCTACGGAGTCCGTGGGGCAATTTCAATAACAAAGTCTTATTTCTCTAGCTTGCATCCAAGCCAGTAATTTTCACGTTCAATTATTCCGAACGCCATCAGCAATTGCAGGGTCTCCTCCGTCGACCCTATCACTGGCTCTATCAACGCTTCCAGCTCTAGTATTGATTCATCGACAACAAGATCGATCAACTGAGGGTCAGGAATATCAGCTTCGCGCTGAAGACTTAAGCCAATATTATTGACAACTGACGATAAATCATCTGCTTGGCACGGCTGAACCATAAACAAGCTGAGACCCAATAACGCCACCAAAATAATTTGAAAAAATCTCATTTCCTACCTCCCTGTTTTTGATTGCTAAATTTTGTCATTAATATGACAAGTTACAATTATAGCACCTTTTGACTGTCTTGTAAAGGGTATGCCTAATTTACGCTGTATTAAAGCCCAATTCACCTGTCATATTTTGCATTCGCTAAAAAGCTGAGAAGCTAAGGCCTAATAAGCTGCCCCTACTCTCCCACGCCTGAAACTTCAGCAGTGTCTTCGGTAATAACTTTTTTGGCTCGAAATATTTTTCTGGTAACCGAATCAGTAAATTGAAAGAATTCTTTAACATTGAAATAATAACTTGCCAAACAAAATGCTGCGACTCCCGCGCCTCCGGCAATTATAAGTTGCACAAGAACTTCCACGAAAGTGTCCAACTCCCCGCGAGTTCCGACAATATATTTGCTGATTTGCGTGACAACTCCTGCGATGAAAGTAGCTGCAATAATTCGAGTTGTTGAATCCAAAATATTTTTCCCGTCAATGTTTGGCAAATTTTTTCTCAAATATACAATAAGCAAAATCATATTAACCACACTTGCGACTGAAAATGCAATCGCCAAACCAAAGACTGGATTCCACCAATTTATCAATTTGTCAGAAACCAATGCCTCAGAAATTCCAAGAACTGTTCCCGACCTAAGCAAGAGAAAAACCAAGGTTATATTTATACCTTCACTTACCAATGCGATGTATAGAGGAGTCTTTGTATTTTGAAGAGCATAAAATGCTCTATTCAAAAGCGGAAGAAGCGCTTGCGCAAACAAGCTTATTGCCATAATCCCAAGAACTTGAAAAGTGAAAATGGTGTCCTCCCAATTGAAATTTCCAGTTCCCAAAAGCACGCGGACTGTTTGCGCTCGAAGCACAAACAAAAACATACTAAGCGGAATAACAAAAAACAAAACCTGTCTAAACGTTCTAGAAAAAACACTGACAAATTTTGCAGATTCTTTTTTGGCACCAAAAGCACTGAGCGTTGGAAAAACAGCAATCGCAAAAGAAACTCCAAACAAGCCCAGCGGTCCGCTTTGAATGTTGTTTGCGAAATTAAAAATAGCCAAACTTCCCGTGGCCAATGTTGAAGCAAAAATTGTGATGATAGTGAAATTAATCTGGCTGACTGCGATCGTCAAAGTTCGCGGAATCATAAGATGAAGAACTTTGCGAACGTTAGGATTTTTCCAAGCGTTAAAAAACATTGGCTTAAAATTAAATCCGGAAAATTTAACGGATGGATATTGAATGAGCAAATGCATCAATGCTCCAAGCACAACTCCCCATGCCAAGCCGGCAGGTCCAAATGGTTTCACAAAAAAGAGCGCGCCAATAATAATCCCTGCATTATAAAATATCGGAGCCAATGAATATATTAAGAACTTTTTAAAAGAAACAAGCGCGCCTCCGATAACGCCGCTGATTCCCAGCAATATTGGACTTAAAAACATAATCCTTGTCAAAGTCACGGTCAATTCCATTTTAGCCCCCGTAAAACCAGGGGTTACCAATTTCATTAGCCAAGGTGCTAACAAAACCAGCACCAAAGAAACTGTTCCCGCGAGCAAGATTTGCAAACTAAGAATGCCAGAAGAAAGCTCCCAAGCTTCATCTTCTTTTTTTTCTGAAATAAGCTCCGTGAAAACTGGAATAAAAGCTGCACTAAGAGCACCGACAATCATCAGGTTATAAATCAAATCAGGAATACGAAAAGCTGCATAATATGCGTCCAGCGTGTCCCCCGCGCCAAATTGACCAGCCAAGATGCGGTCACGAAACAATCCCAGCAAGCGGCTGGCGACTCCCGCCAATGAAATAATCAAAGCCGCCGCCGCAATTGATTGCGTCGGTTTTTCATTCAGAAACTTACTGTTGACGAATTTTTTGATCATAATAAGCGGTTACGCATTTCGAAACATTTCTTTTTTGGCCAATAGTCGGCGACAGCGACTCTTTGAGCTTTTGGATACTCGCCCCGTCAAATTGTTCACAGCAGTGAACACCAGCCTTGCTGGATTTGACGGGGTAAACATTCATCCTCGAAAACTGCGCCAAAAAACCTATCTTTATCCAATTTCGTTTCAGTTTCCAAATTGTTTTCATTTGGAAAACTCCATTTAATATCATATTCGGAAGGATATGAAATGCTTGAAACAAATGCACTGCCAACACTACCGGATTGTTTTTGTGCCACCAAGGAATATGAATCTGCTTGTTGTTTTTCATCAATAGAAACTTTGAAAAGTGAAAACGGCAGCAAATATTTGTACGTTATTGTCATTGTTTCTTGCGGACTGACATATGTCCAGTTGGCAAAAACAGTTTTGTCTGATTCTTCATATATGCGCGTTCCGGATTGCTGGTCAATTGAAATGCTGTTTTCTTGACTTTGCACATCTGCGTCACGCTTAAATCCAAGCGCATCATAATCCAATGGTGGCTCATTTGCTTCGCGTGTTTGACCTTCGACTTCCAACAACTTTGAACCTTTGGGAACATATACTCGCATATAATCAGCGTTTACTTTGTTTAGCCATTCATACTGCGAGGAACCACCATTGTGTTTTCTTGTGATTGTTACAGTGTCAATAATGCTGCCGTCCGCTTGAATTTGCGCTGTGTGTTTGATGCTCTCATCAACAACCGCATCGGTTTTGTATCCATTTACATTGGTGTTAATGACACTAATATAATCCTTGGGTGTTTGAATTACTTCGCCCGACCATCCCTGCTCGGATATTATTTTTTGAAGCTCAGAATTTTCAGAATAGAAAAGAATATGTTTTTCACTCAATCCTTCCAGAAAAGCTTGCGCAGTTTTTGAAACAACACCCAAGTCGTTGCTACTTAGAAGTTTTTCCAAAACCATTGGCGCCAAATCAGACAAAATCTTTTTCGGCTTGTTTTCTTCTTTGTCATAGTCAACTTCAACTTTAAACTGCGTGAGCTCAATAAAGTTTTTGCTATCAAGCGTAGCTTCATATTCTGGCATTTCTATCGGACCTGTTATTTCCAAGAGCTTTTGCATCACAGTCGGGGTCAATGTTATTACCCCATCAGCTGTTGGCCCACCTGTTTTTTCATAAAAGGAAATCGCCTTTTTTGCTGACAAAGGAAAATCAGCAAACCAATTGCTATCATGCATACTCCAATTTGCGGAAATTTTTTGAATTGGAAAAGGAGGAACGATCTTGTCCTTAAGTTGTCCATCAGGATTAAAAATTCCGTCAATAAAAAAGTTTTTAACGTGCCCATTAGAAATATCAAGCAAACCATAACTGCCAATAAACCCGCCCGTGGCTCTCATTTCCGAATTATTTTGAAACAAGAATAAATATTTTCGAGGACCATTCCCGCCTAGTAAATCTGCGAGAATATGACTATTGTTTAAAAACAAATCCATAGCACTGAGCAAATCAGGCAATTGTTTTTTAACCAGCAAAAATTTATCCCTTTTATCTTCCGGCAAATCATCAATCGAAATACGATCAATGTTTTCCTGTGCTGCGGCGAGCTCTTTTTTCGCATCGATTAAATTCTTCTGGGAAACTTTCAAAATATCCAACAAAGAAGAGTCAAGTTGTTCAGATTTTCCATTTGAATCTTTCAGTTTTAGAACAACTTTAGCAACCTCATTTAATGATTTGCCAGCAGCTGAAAAATGTTTTCCCGCTTCAAGTGCATTTTTTCCCGAAGAAACTTTTGAAGCAAAAGGAACAAAACGCGTAGCATCCAAAAGCACTCCGCCCATACTTTCAAGTTGCTTGGAACCTTCCGAAAAATTAGCAAAAGCCTTGTCAAATTGTGCTGTCGAACCTTCAAAATTTTGATTTGAAATGTCATCAATTGCACCGTTTAAATTTTCCAGACCATCCGAACTCATTCCCAAGACACGCTCCTTAAGACCAAATCCCTTGCTTGCATATGCAGCACTTCCAACACTTAGTGAAATCACAAGCGCCACAACAACAAAATTCATCAGTGCTTTGCTTGTATCAAATTGAAAGGATAGTTGTTTGGGAAAAAATAATTCCTGCCAAGAAAAATTGCCTGCATCACTTTTTCCAGCAAACCAATTTATTCTTGAAGATTTATTCTTGTTTTTTTCGATCCTCTTATTAATAGCTTCTTCTAATTTTTTGGCTTTTGCTTCTGCTTTAATTTCTTCTTCCAGCCATTTGTCATATTCGCGCTGGCGTTTTTCTTTCTCAATGGCAATCCCTATTTCATATGCTTCTTGCTGCTTGCGATTATATTCGGTAATTTTTTTCAATTCCTCTTGGTGTGCAACTGTTTGAGCTTTCATTAAATTTTGCCTCCTGTTTTGCTCTGCTATTTTTTGAGCAACCAAGGCATCTTCTCTTTCTCGGGCTTGTCTATTTTTTTCAATAATAGTTTCCTGCTGCTTGAGTAATCTCCTTTTTTCATTTTCAATCAATGCTAATCGCTGCCTCTCTTTTTCTTCTTTTTCGGTTTTAAGTGCCAACGCAATCTGCTGTCTTTCAAAATTTTTGCGTTCTTCTATTTTTTTTCTGACATTTTCTTGTTCAACATCTTCAAAGACAAAGTCATTAAAATTAAACTCTGGGTTATGCAGCACTGGGACGTTTTTACTTTCAATTAAGTTTCCCAATATATATGCATTCACTCCAGAACCATCATATTCATTGACAATATTTTCAATTTCTTCAATTTCTGTTTGACAAATTCTTTCGCCACTCAGTGGTTCATCGCCAATACACTCGGTAACATTTCCGACTGATTGAATTTTTTTCCAATCCAAATCGCCAGCTTCATCAACTGGTCTAACGTCAAACATTTGAGAAATGATTCTGTTTTTTGACACTCCTTTTATTTTTTATCTTTTATCTTTTTTTCTTGAATTTTTTTATAAATCACCAGTGTCTCTTCGGCCATCTTCTTCCAACTATACTTTTTTATTTGCTGATATCCTTTTTCAATCAAACTCAAGCGCAAATTTTTGTCATCCAAAACCTTCACAATCCCCACTGCAAAGTTCTCAGCACTGTGCGCATCAACGTACCAAGCCGCATCTTCCAGAATTTCTCGCATACAAGGATGATCAGATGACACCACTACTGCGCCTTTGGCCATCGCTTCCAATGGCGGAAGCCCGAAACCTTCGTACAACGATGGAAAAACATATGCCTTCGCAAAACGATATAGCACATCCAAATCTTGATCACTGACAAATCCTAGAAAATGCACACTGACAATATTTTTTTCTGCGCAATACGACTTCAACCGCTGATAAAAAAAATCTTCTTTACCAACAAGTGCCAATTGCATATCAGGAAAAGCACTCGAAACAAGAACAAATGCATCAATAAGCTGCTGCAAATTTTTATGCGGATATGCATTGCCAACATAAAGCAAATACGGTTTTATTATACCATATTTTTCCAAAATAAGATGCGGCGCAGCAGAAGAAATTCGACAAAGATCGTCACACGCTTCATAGGTCACATTTATTTTTTCTTTCGCCTCGGGATATTCGGAAATTATGTCATTTTTTGTAAACTCAGAAACCGCAATAATACTCTTTGCTCTCTTGATTGCACTGCTGATTGTCCATTTATATGCAACGTATTTGATCCAATACCAAAGTGGATTAAGTTTTGTTGCTCGCAGCGTCGGAAAGTGCACCAAAATCAAATCATGAATTGTAAGGACAAACGGACGACGATACAAAAGCGGCACATTGAAATGCGGAAAATGCATCAGATCAAATTTATATTTGCATAAAAGTCTTGGATATAAAATCTGTTCAGCAAAAGAATACCAACGATAATCCGCCAGCACTTTGGTAAAATTCTTATTAAAAGGTTGATACTCATCAAAATTTTCTTTGCGCAAAAAAACCACGTATTGATTTTCGCTATCAATCGTTTCAAGATGTTCAATAAGTTTTTGAGTATAGCGCCCCAGCCCCTTGCCCAAAAGACCAAAGAAGCGCGCATCAATTCCAATGAGCATAAAAAGTTTGTAAAGTAAAAAGTTCTTAAAGTTTATAAGGTCAAAACAACAAAAATCACAAGTATTTTACTTTATAACTTGTAACTTTATGAACTTTATAACTTTCTCTATTTTACCATTTTTCAGACAATAAAAAAAGCCACCTTTCGAGTGGCAAATTTTAACATTTGTAAGTCTAGGATTAAGCCTTGGCGAGTTGGAGTTCGCGGTGGGATAGGTATAAGAATATTCCTAGAAATAGAACTGTGTTGAGTGGTGCAAACCAAAATGGATAGTGCTGGCCGAGTGATTCAAGAACCATAATCATTCCAAGCATTCCAATGGAATACATCGCACCATTTTTAAGATAGGCATATTTTGTGATGACATCCATTCCGCGAATGGTAAATTCCCTGACCACAAAAGCTCCGATACCATTTCCAATCAAAATCAGCGGCACAGAAATTGTAAAAGCAAAAGCGCCAATCACCCCATCTATCGAAAATGAAGCATCCAACACCTCCAAATATAGCAATTTACTCCAGGCGCTCATTGTGCTTGTCTTGCTGGTCAATTCTCTTTCTTTTTCCTCGGCGTTTTTCTTAAATCCATCTGTAATAAAAAACATCGTTGAACCGATTGAGGCTGAGAGCGCCAACATTGGATTAATTTTCAGCGCAAGATATATAATCACTGTGATAAAAATTGAAGAAATAGCATAAAACCAAGCGCTTCTCTTATGAATAAAATGCTCAACTAAGAAAGCATATTTTTTCTCTTCCAGAAAAAGCCAAGAAAGCGCCACCAAGAAAAGATAAATCCCGCCGCCAAGTAGTAACAGTGGTTTTGATTTTTCAACATATTCAGTGATCATCGGATCATTTGAAAAAGTGAATTTCCAAAGCTCGCCCAATGACAAAGCGGGATTTACCATCCAGACAATCAAAAACGGCAGCACACCGCGCACCACAAAGACTGCCAATATCATCCCCCATAGCAAAAAGAACTTTCGATATTTTTGCGGCAAAGTCTTAAGCACATGCGCATTAACGATGGCGTTATCAATGCTACTTACAACCTCAAAAATAATAAGCCCAAAAATTACAACGATTGCACTAAACATAAAATTTTTATAACTTTAAAGAATATTACTTACCATAGTTGCCCCACTTGTTATAAGTATACCACACATTACCCTTTCATTTTTTCAAAAATAGCCAAGGTTTCGCGGGCTGATGTTCGCCAGTTGAAACGAACTGCTTGCCTGAGTCCCTGATTTGAAAGTTGTTGATGAAATTCCCGATTAAGAAGCACTTCCTTCATCGCCAAATACAACTCATCTGGCTTGTCCGGATCAATCATCACAGCTCCTTGATCAACGACCTCTGGCAGCGCACTGCAGTTGGAGGTTATGACAGGCACGCCGCAGCGCATCGCTTCAAGCACTGGGATGCCAAAACCTTCAAAAAAAGATGGGTACACAAAAAGTGAAGCCAGCGTGTACGTTGCCGCCTTGTCTTGATTTAAAATACAACTGGTAAAAATAATGTCTTTGGTAAATTTAGCACTTCGCATCGTTTGCAAAATATTATCAATTTTCCAACCCTTCCCACCCGCAATCACAAGCTTATATTTGTCTAATTGCGGATTATTCAAAGAGCGCAATTGATCATAAGCTTTCACAATTGCCGTGATGTTTTTTCTTGGTTCAATTGTTCCAAGATAAAAAATAAAATTAAACGGCAAATGATACTTTTCTTTTACCTCGATAAGTTTTGGGTCATTGCGATCCAGCTCTACCATCTCATCTGGAACGCCATTATAAATCCTTTGAACTTTTTGCGCGTTAATCTTATAACGCGAAACAATGTCAGCGCGCGTGGAATCCGAAACTGCAATTATTTTTTCTGCGCGGCGGCAAAGACTACGGGAATTAATAAAATGATGCCAAGCGCGACGCTTGAGCGAAAATGTTTCTGGAAAAATTTCATATGAAAGATCATGAATTGTGAGCACCAATTTTGTTTTGGGAGAAAGCGCAACAAAATTAATATTAGGCATAAAGAAAAGATCAACTCCACCAAGCATTTTATCAATATGCGGCCATCGCAGATACCAAAAACAAAGATTTAATAATTTGTTTGGATAATTAAAACGTTTCACGCTGACATTTTTGAACTGCGCAAAAATACGCTCATCAAAATGAGAATCATTATATGAGTTTAAAAAAAGAATATACTGATTTTTTTTGTCCAATTCAAAAAGATTCTCCAATAAATTGATAGTATATTCTTCCACTCCAGTTCTTTTTCCGTCGCTCAGGCAACGTATGTCGATACCGATTCGCATAAAAAGTTTTCTTCCATATCATTCTCCCCTTAGATGAGGGGAGATGCCTGAAAGGCAGAGGGGTTTGAGCAATGCCTAGCTCAAACCTCACCTTAATCCTCTCCTTATCTAAGGAGAGGAAAATATCGAATTAAACACTTTAACAGGTTCTTTTAGCATACTCCAATCTGCGACATCGGCCAATATTGACTTTTTGGTGAAAAAGGAGTATAATAGACTATTGTAGACAAAAGTTACTAACAAAAAAGGCTCTTGCGAGCCTTTTAATTGTTTTTATGCTTTTCAACCTCATCTTCAATGAATTTTTTCATTTTTTCCTTGAAGATTTCGCGATCAAACTTTAGAACTTTGGAGCGGATGTAATTTGCATCGAATGACAATTTTTCAAATCGCTGAACAGCATCAATAATATCCTCCTTGTTTTGTTTATCAAAAAACACTCCCATTTTCCCTTCCTCCATATGCTCTGGGATATCTCCCCCACGAAATGCGATCAGAGGTTTGCCGCAGGCGAGTGCTTCAATAGCAACAATTCCAAAGTCTTCTTCTTGCGGAAAAATAACAGCCTGACATTTAGAGTAATGTTTTTTAAGTTCTTCATCATCAACACGACCCAAAAATTCAATAGTAGGTCCAGCAATTTTCTGCAATCTTTTTAATTCCGGTCCGCGTCCGATTATCTTAAGTGGCAATTTCATTTCATTAAAAGCTCTGATGGCAACAGAGTGTCTTTTATATGCAATTAATCTACCCACCATAAGAAAGAATTTTTCATTTGAATCAGACACTTGAACTGAAAAGTTGTTAGTATCCACTGGTGGATGAATCACGGTTGAATCTTTGCGATAATATTTTTGAATACGACGCGCCACAAAATTTGAATTGGCAATAAAAACATCAACCCTGTCAGCGCTAACCTTGTCCCAAAGACGAATATAATTCATCGCAAATGGAATAAGTTTTTTAATTAAACGCGGAAAATAAAAGTCGCGGGTATATTTTTGACAGTCATCCCAAGCATAACGCATTGGTGTGTGCATATAGCAAATATGCAGTGTTTTTGGCCCCGTGATTATTCCCTTGGCATAACTTGAAGAATCAGAAACCACCACATCATAGGCTGAAAAATCAAATTGTTCAATGGCTGGAGGCATTAGGAGTGGGAAAATTCGATGCCATCTGCGGGCAAAAGGAAAATTTTGAAGATAAGAAGTATAAATTCTTTTGTCTTCAAAGACACCGTGCATCGCATCTTTGTTGTGTAAAATTGTATAAATTGGCGCGTAAGGATAAAGCTCAGTAAGACACTCAAGAACACGCTCCGCGCCTCCATATTGCACCAAATAATCATGAACAAAAGCTATACGCATGCAAGTTATAAAGTTATAAAGTTATAAAGTTATAAAGTATTTTTTAATTCTTACTTTATATTTTTTATGAACTTTATAAACTTGTTACTTTTAAATCTATTAGCATTAATTGTATTTTACTGTTTCCATTCCACTCGTCTTTTTGAATATTGCAAGCAATATCAACACAATCCCCTTCTGAAATTTCAAAATATTTTTCATAGCCATTAAAAGCGACCGCTTCAAATATTTTTGGTGAATCGCCCGCCTCGACTCGCAAAGACGATTGTTCGTCGACGCGAGGCTGGCTTTTTGATAAAAAATAAAATTTTATATGCTTATTTCCAGTTCCAATCGTACGCTTTTCTCCCACTATCAAATTTCGCATTGCAAAAATAGGTTCTTCATTATCCTGACCAAATGGCTGCAATTTTTCCAAATCATTAACTAAATCAGGGCTTATATTGTCAAATTCCAATTCTCCATCAAGTTTTATTTCCAAACTCAAATCAATTCCTTTGAGCTTTTCAGTGATAAGAGTATTCATTTTTTCATAAAACTTTTCCAGATTTTCATTTGCAACTGACACACCAGCAGCCTGAGAATGTCCTCCGTACTTTACCAACAGCTCCTGACACTCTCCTATTGTTTCAATAATGTTAATTTGTGGAATACTGCGAAATGAACCTTTACTAACATCTTCACTTTTTTGGAAAATAGCCACAGGTTTGTTATATTTTTGAACAATCTTTCCTGCTACTAAACCAACAACGCCAATTGAAAAATGTTCGCTAATGGCAAAAATAAATTTCTTATCCTTAAAGGCGTTTTCGGCTAAAACTTTAACTTCATCCACTATTTTTTCAGTAATTTTTTGTCTTTCAGAATTATTCGCTTCAAGTTCGAGCGCAAAAATACGAGCTTTTGCAACGTCTTTTTCTATTATCAAATTATAAGCCAAACTGGCATGATTAATTCTGCCAGCCGCATTAATACGAGGAGCTATATAAAAAGAAACTTTTTTAGTATCCGGAATTTCATTTTCGTTTATTACTATTCTGCCAACCGTAAACAATTCCAAAAGTCCAATACGCCGCGTTTTAGAAAGAACCGTTAATCCGTATTTTACAAAAAGTCTGTTTTCTCCAACAAGAGGAACGCAATCGGCAATAGTTCCAATAGCCACCAAATCAAGCATCCACTTTGAAAGATGTATTTTTTCAGGCAAAAGTTTTTGAAAAACGGCTTGCACAACTTTAAAAGCCACCCCCACACCAGCCAGCTCCTTAAAGGGATAACCACAGCCATCTTGATGTGGATTTATAATAGCAAATGCATCAGGCACACTTGCTGGAACATGATGATGGTCTGTAATGATAACATCCATACCAAAAGAATTTGCCTTTTCAACTTCAGCAATACTAGTGATTCCGCAATCCACAGTAATAATTAAATTTACATTTTTTTCTTTAAAAATATCAATGGCAGCACTGTTGATTCCATATCCCTCACTATGTTTATTCGGAATATATACAAAAGATTCAATCCCAAGAAGATCCAATGTTTCCTTAATAATAGCTGATGATGTTATTCCATCTGCATCATAATCACCAAAAATAGCAACTTGCTGTTTTTCATCGCGAGCTCTCTTGATTCTATCAACAACTTTTTCCATATCACCAAAAGCAAACGGATCAAATGAATCCGTTTCATAATTTGGATCAATAAATTGAGATATTTCTTTTTCAGATTTCAGCCCCCGTGAAAGTAATAATTTTATGACTGATGAGTTTAGTGAGAGTGATGATCCGCCAGCTGGCAGAGATGAAATTTCCTGCGGTTCTTTAAGCGTCCATTTAGCCATAATAAATCATTTAACCATTTCAGAAGTTACGCTTTTCGAAACATTTCTTTTTTGGCCAATAGCCGCCGAGAGGGGCTTCTTGAGCTTTTGGATAGTGAGTATTTATCCAAAAGCGTGCCAAATAAGAAATAGTTGAGAAAATGCGTAAGTCCTACATTTAATCATTTAACCACGCTGCCACATCCAGGACAAACAAATTTCGCTTCAAATACTCGATCCTTTGGATTAATTAATTTGAGCTTAAGTACGAGTTTTGCACTACAATCCAAACAAAGATAATTTGCTTGAAAATTAAGGTCTTTGGCTATTTTTTGAGCATCTTGAGCATAAACATCAAAATCCAGTTGATATTCCTTTCCAGCTTGAGTAAACAATGAGCTTATACGCTCCACTACTTCAATAGGGCGAGTTGTTCCTCTAACAATAAAATCTTTCACTCCCAATTTAGTTGCCCTAATTCTATCTTCTTCCCTACCCATGTGCGAAGAAATGACGACTGGAATAGTTGAAGTCATAACTGTTTTTTGCAATGATTCAACCATCGAAAATCCATCCATTCTTGGCATAACTATTCCAGTAAATATTACATCAGGAATTTCTTTTGTCGCTTTGTCTAAACCCTCTACCCCATCGTTTGCCACAATAACTTCAAAATTGGCATTTTGAAATATCTCAACATACATTTCTCTTAGTTCAACATCATCATCAACAATAAGAACTTTTAATTTTTTATTTTCCATATATTTTTAAAATCTTGTAATTGCGAGAATATTTTCTTTTTGGCCAATTGTTGGCGACAGCGACTCTTGAGCTTTTGGATATTGAGCATTCATCCAAAAGCGTGCCAAAAGGGAAATATTCTCGCAATTACAAAGCTGGTTTAAATAATTATTTTTATATCGACTGCCAAGGCTTCTCGTCCATCATTATAGATAAAAAGAGGATTAATATCAAATTCCAAAATATCCTTATTCTCAATTGCAAACTGCATCAGACCACTAATGATACTTGAAAATTCTTCTATGTTATAGGCTTGCTGACCACGTGCACCAGAAAATAAGAAACTTATCTTACTTTTTAAGATTTGATCCCTAATACTTTGAGCAGACATTGGAGGAATTAGAAAATTAACCATTTTGAAAACTTCCGTATAAATTCCACCCAAGCCATACACAATTACTGGTCCAAAAATACTATCTTGTTTGATTCCTAAAATAAGTTCTATTTGTTTATCCTGCATTGGCTGCACAACCAAACGCTCATTTGGAAAATTAGCTCTTAGTTTTTTAGCAGCAGTTTCTAATGCTGAAGGATCTTTGACATTTAAAATAAGTGCTTGCTTATCTGATTTATGCAACACTTTATCACTATCAATCTTAATCACGACTGGGTATTGCATAATAGGTGAAATTTCAGATTCAGGTAAAATTTCAACCCAATCTACCGGATTTACAGCATATTTTTTCATAACTACAGCTGCTTCAGAAAAGTACAACGCACTTCTGTTTTGTTTTTTGGCAACAACAATAATATCTTCGACTTGTTTTTTGCGCGACACAATAATCTCATCCTTACAAATCATCTCCTTGGTTTTTTTAAAAACGCTCCACTTATAATATTTATCCCAAGCTAAAATTGCACCGTCCGGATTCGAAAAGTTTGGGATTGAGTTTGTTTTCAATTCATCAACAGCTTTTTTGATACGTCCTCCTCCGATAAATACAGTCATTATTGCAGCTGAATTTTCTTTCCTTTTTTTTATTATAACATTTGTGATCTTTTCCACTGGCGTCTGCTGTTGCGGGGTAAGAACTGATATTATTGCACCAATTTTTTGCTTGCTTAAAATATCAATAACACTCTGATATCTATCATCCTGAGCATCTCCCAATAAATCAATAGGGTTTTCCACGGAGGCTTCCAGTGGCAAAACGCTTTGCATTAGATTTTTTGTTTTTTTGTCGAGATCAGCGAGTACAATATTCTTTTTATCAAAAGCATCGGTTGTTAGTACGCCTGCTCCTCCAGCATTCGTAAGCACAGCGACTTTTTCATTTTTTGGAGCATCAACAAATGAAACAAGTGTGAGCAAGTTAAAAAAATCTTCCAGATCATTAGCTCTAATAACACCTGCTTTTTCAAAAGCAATATCAATAATTTCATCGCTTCCTGCCAATGCGCCAGTATGTGACGATATGGCTATTTGTGCTTTTTCTGTTTTGCCAGCCTTCAAAATTACTATTGGCTTTATCTTGGAAACTTTCTTAGCTACTTCAATAAACTTTCTTCCGTCTTTTATTCCTTCCAGATACATTCCGATAACTTTTGTTTCCTTATCTTTTGCGAGATATTCAAGCAATGCGGATTCATCAAGTTGCATCTTATTCCCAACTGAAATAATTTGCGAAAATCCAATATGTTCATTAGCAGCTCTATCCATCAGAGCCACTGCCAATGCGCCTGATTGTGAAATAAAAGCAATGTTTCCGGCTTTTGGCATTCCGCCAGCAAAAGAAGCATTGAGTTTAAGTTTTGGGACAATAAATCCCAAGCAATTTGGTCCTAAAATGTTTAGGTTATGTTTTTGTGCAAGTTCAGCCAAATCTTTCTCTCTTTTTATTCCTTCTGCATCAGTTTCGGAAAATCCCGCTGAAATAATAACAAAATTCTTAACTTTCTCACAACTACCAGCAATCACATCAAGCACAAACTTTGCCGGCACAGCCACCAACGCCACGTCAACAGATTTTTTTATACTATTAAGATCAGGATAACAACGTTTTAATCTCAAAAGCTTATAAGAAGGATTCACGAAATATATTTCTCCCTTATAACCAAGTTTTACGATATTATCAACCAAAACGGTGCCTATTTTCCCTTTTTTGTTTGAAGCACCAATAATAGCGATCGATTTTGGTGCGAAAAGTTTTTCTAGCATATTTTTATTTTTTATTTATAATATATGTTTATTATATCAGAAAAATAAACAATTTAAAAACCCGCTCTGCATTGCAGAAACGGGCTAATAAGTTTCAAGTAGTGGACTCGCCGCTATTACCACTATCCCAAGGACTTCTCCTGTTACACTTTTTCGTTGAGGGATGGTGCGGATCCCTCTGCTACTGAATTATATTCAAAGCATCGTAGTCATTTTCCTTTCTTTTAAATTAGACAGTTTTTAGGCTGTCATTTTCTCAACATAGTCAATGACTGCATCCATAATAATTTTGCGAACTTGCTTGCCGCTTGAATATGCGACTGGCTGCACCTTGCCGTTAACAAGAATACACCCACTCCACGCATCAAGCATGATTTGAATAATTTCCTGAGCACCATCACTGATGGAAAATTTGATTCCTGGAAGTTCCTTGATTGAAAGATCTAGACCGACATCAAGCACAAACCCCCATGACCTGACCTCCAAACGAATTCCGTCCTCCAGGCATTGAGAAGTTATCTCCTCAACAACTTCCTGCTGCCTTTTCTGCCGACCAGTTATCATAGCGTTCAGTGAATTTTGATTTGCAATCCTTATTGACTCAAGACCATTCATCCATGACAATAATGCTATTGACTTATCATCACGCAGAGCAATGCCAAGTGGAAATCTTGCCTCAATCATCCTATTCTGATCGCATCCCCAATCTCCAGATTGCACAATTGCAGAAACAAGTGTGGGATTATCAAATTCCAATCTGATATCACCCATGTGAACACGTCCTAAAATCATCGCCAGATCATTAATTGCATTTTCAGAACACTTGAATGTCATTATGACTGTTGGACCAATTCCAGGATACCGCTTACCCATTTCTCTTAAGATCTCTGCTCTCATGTGAACCTCCCTTAAAAATATAATGTACAACTTGGTGCATAAGCAGCCAATCGTTAATGATAGCACAAAATCATGCTTAAGTCAAGTCAAAAAAATCACCATTCAATGAAGAGTGGTGATTTTTTGCTTTATTACTAGCATTTTCACTTATCGTGTCCAGCGAAATGATTTGAAAAAATCATTAAAATCATCCGCAAAAAATTCATATTGGTATTCGCCGGTCCCGCAAACAAAAACATAACTATTTCCTTGATGCGAAGTGATGGCCTGAGAAACTCTTGTTCTATTGCCAAGCGGGTCAGTGAAAGAAAATTCAATCATATAGGCGTCTTCTCCTCCAATTTTGGTCCGCAATGAGGAAATTTCTTTGAAGTCTTTAATGTGCGTCGAGAGGTCACTGGCAACAGCATTGTGAATTTCTTGATCTGATTTTTGAAAATTGATCCCAACTGGATTAGACCTAACGTCACAACCGGTTCTTTGATCGCCTTTTAAGCGAAAGCCTCCCAAATATGAATCGCCATATTTTTTTTCTTCATCATTGTCTGCAACAAAAGCATTTGGAAATTTAAAGCTAAAATCGGGACCAATGTGAGAATAAGATTCATAATTAATCTTTGAAATTCCCGCATTTATTCTAATACCTGTAACATTAGTGTTTGACCAAGATTTTATTCCGCTAATAACACCAAGGATAATAGCTATTATCACTAAGATAAAAAATATTTTTTTAATATCCTTTTTCCATCCAGCCCAATCCACAAGAAAATGTTTTAAAGTTTTTTTTGAATCAGCTTTATTAACAGCCTCCTTTTCTTCAACTTCTATGATGATTTCATTTTCGCTATTTTTATCTTCTTCCATATAGGTAAGTCATTATATTGACTTAAGATATTAGCAAGTTGTTCCAGTTACGATTCCACCTTCGATTGTGATAGTACAAGTATCAGTAGTCAGTGGACCTTTTACTACAGTAAGCGTACTGCTAACTCCACTGTTTCCATCAACCTTAAATACTCCAGTAGCTGAAACATCTTTAACATCTGAAAGATCATTTCCATTAGCATCAATGTCTGCTGCCATATTCAATGTGTCAGCAAGGTTAAGTCCTCCGCTTCCAGTAAAGTCAGTTCCACTGTTTCCAAGGTTAGTCAAAACATTATCATGCATATCAATGTCACCTCTCATATCAGAATCCCCTGTTATATCAAAACCTCCCGCAGTAACAGTGAACAGACCACCAGAAGTTATTGCTCCACCGAATAATCCGCTAGTAGCAATATTCAAACTTCCGCTACCAACAAGATTCCCGCTAAGAGTAAGCGCTGAAAGATTTGTATCTCCGTTTGATTGAATTTGCCAATCACCGTCTGTAATTGAAACATTAGCATTAGAATTACCAATATGAACTTGCGCAGCGTCTGCCCCTGCTGTTCCAAGATTTATTGTTGAATCTGGTCCAGCAGTGTTGTCAGAATTTGTAAGACCAGTAAGGAAATTTACACTGTCAGCATAAATTGTTGACCAACGTGAACCGCTTGTTCCAAGTGATCCACCAGTAATGTCACCCTCGACGTGCAAATTAGCCTTGCCAGTTCCTGTATTTCTAATAAAAACATCAGAATCAACAGCATTGTTTGCAATATCAATATTCATGCTGTTGCTTGTTGAAAAGATGTTTCCACCTGAAAGACCTGCTGTTCCATCGCTAAGTAAGAAAGCTAACACGCTGCCTGTTGTATTTACATTTATAGCGCTGTTTAAGTCGCTACCCACTATTGTTCCGTCTATAATTTTTGCAGAATCAACACTATCACCAGAAAGTTTTGCGTTTGTTACTGCACCATCAACAATAGAATTTGTTGTTATTGAATTATCAACCACAGCAGCTGCAAGAGTTGCTGTGCTAGCATTTCCTGTGATGTTAGCAGCTATATCAGATGAAAAAGTTTTAATTCCATCTATTGTTTGATCTCCAATTGTGTAGACACCATTAGTAACAGTTTCAGCATTTCCTGTGATATTAGCAACTATGTCAGATGAAAAAGTTTTAATTCCATCGATTGTCTGATCTCCGATTGTGTAAACACCATTGGTAACAGTTGCTGCATTTCCTGTAATATTAGCAACAACATCCTGCGTGAATGTATTGATGCCAGTCAAAGTGTTATTAGCAGCAGCATAAACTCCATCAGTAACGGTTGCAGCATTTCCTGTAATGTTAGCAACTATATCAGATGAAAAAGTCTTAATTCCATCTATTGTTTGATCTCCGATTGTGTAAACACCATTGGTAACAGTTGCTGCATTTCCAGTAATATTAGCAACGACATCCTGTGTGAATGTGTTGATACCAGTCAAGGTATTATTAGCAGCAGTATAAACTCCATCAGTAACGGTTGCGGCATTTCCTGTTATATTAGCAATAACATTTGAAGTAAATGTTTTAATTCCATCGATTGTCTGATCTCCGATTGTGTAAACACCATTAGTAACTGTTCCAGCATTTCCACTCACGTTGCCAGTTACATCACCAACAAGATCTCCAGTAAATTGAACTGCAGTTATAGTTGTAGTTGAATCGATATTACTTCCGGTTATTGTGTCATTTGCGATTTTTACACCAGTTACCGCTCCGTCAGCAATCTTTGCAGTAGTTACACTTTGATCTGCAAGCTTCACAGGAGTAATAGCACTATCTGCGATTTTTCCAGAAGTAACAGCAGCATCAAGAATTTTTGAAGTGATAACAGAATCATCTGCTAATTTTGAAGTTGTTACTGCACCATCAAGAATTTTTGCAGTAATCACGCTACCATCAGCTAATTTAATATCAGTAATTGCACCGTCCTGGACTTTTGCTGTTGAGATTGAACCGTCAGCTAAATTAACAGCCACGATTGTTCCATCGGCAATTTTTCCAGAAGTAACAGCACCGTCAATTATTTTTGCAGTCGAAACAGAATTGTCAGCTAATTTTATCGTAGTAATTATTCCATCTGCAAGATCAGCTACTTGAACCGTTCCGTCAACAATCTTTGCGCTAGTCACACTATCGTCTGCTAGCTTTACTGTAGTGATTGCACCATCAGCAATTTTTTCTGTTGTTATTGTTGCATCCAGGATTTTAACTGCTGTTACTGAATCATCTGCTAATATTGCAGTTGTCACAGCCAGGTCTTGAATTTTTGAAGTACTAACTGATCCATCTGCCAATTTGATATTTGTAATAGCGCTGTCTTCAATTTTTGCTGTTGAAATTGAACCGTCAGCTAAATTAACAGCCACGATTGTTCCATCGGCAATTTTTCCAGAAGTAATTGTTCCATCTAAAATTTTTGAATTAACCACGCTACCGTCAGCCAATTTGCTTGTAAGAATAGCACCATCAGCGATTTGATTGCTTCCAACTCCACCATCAGCAATCCCAACAGTTCCGACACCAATAGTTATTCCTGTTCCAGCGCCGACAGTTAAGGTTACATTTCCAAGTGTTCCACCACCAATCAATCCGTCTCCAGCAGTAACACCAGTTATTGTTCCACCACCAGCAATTGAGTTAACAGTCCAAGAACCATCGTTATTATTAACAACTGTAACATTGTCTCCAGCAACAATTGATTTAACCATACTTCCGTCTGAAGCAAGTTTATTTCCTGTTATTGTTCCATCAGCAATCTGCAGCCCAGTTATTGAACCGATAATTTTTGAAGCGTCTAAGCTTGTTATCCATGCAGGGTCATTATATGAGCCAGTTGTGTAAACACCATCAGTAACGGTGTCAGCATTTCCTGTAAGTGTTCCAACAACGCTGCCAATAAGATTACCCACGAATGAACCAGCAGTAACTGTTCCAGTTGTTGTGACATCTCCGCTGCTTATAACGGTCACGCCATCAGTAAAAGAAGCTGCTGTAACAGCGCCTGTAGTGTTGATAGTAATATCTGAAGCTAATTTTGAACCCGTGATTTCATTGTCGCCAATTTTAGCGGCAGTTACCACGCCGTCTGCCAATTTTGCAGTTACAATAGCTCCGTCAGCAATTTTTATTGTTGTCACAGCGCCATCAGCCAATTTTCCATTCGTTACTGCGCCATCAACGATCTTTGCGGTCACAATTGCATCATCTGCAATTTTAACTCCCGTAACAACTCCGTCAGCAATCTTTGCTGTTGTCACGCTGCCATCAGCCAATTTAACATCAGTTATTGCACCATCAACAATTTTTGCTGTAGTCACGCTATCATCAGCCAATTTTAAAGTCACAATTGCACCATCAGCAATTTTACCAGCAGTGATTGAGCCATTTGCCAAAGAAACGCCAGCAATTGCACCATTAGCCAATTTGGCAGAAGTGATTGCACCATTTTTGATGTCTCTTGCTTTAATCGAATCTCGCAAATTTAATTTTGAATATCGTATGCCAGCATTATTTGCAATATCCTTATTTTTTAATCGACGTGAAATGTCTACTACATATTGAACACCATTTTTTTCAGCAACCTTTATCACGCTCAATATTTTTTCAGTTCTTGTTTTAGCATTAACACCATAAAAACCTGCTCCTAAAATAAAAACAACCATAACCAAAACAGTTACGATTTTAACTTTCTTTGCATTTTTCTTCAAAACGTCAGAAACAACCCTTCCCTTTTCTAACACTTCCTGCCCAAAAGCTTTTTTACTCATACTCATTTTATCTAAATTAATTATTGATAAACATTATTAATGCAATATGCCCACATAGGGTTGACTGTCCTGTATATCACATATACCAATTTTTGTCAATTCAACACGCTGTGGTTTATATATATCAATATTAGCTATTAAAAACAAAAAAGCACCGCCGATAGCGGTGTTTTTTGCAAAATAAGTTTTTTTGATGATTTATAAACCAGCTTTTCCCAATTGTTCAATGATTTTTCTTTGATCTCTGGAGACATTTTTTGGGACATCGACGATAATTTTCAACAAATGATCCCCGCGATTCGTGCGTCCAAGACTTGGGACACCTTTTCCTTTGATGCGAAAAAGTTCTCCGGATTGTGTGCCAGCAGTAATTTTCATTTTTACAGTCTCATCTATCGTTTCCACATTTATTTTGTCCCCCAATGATGCCTGCGAAAATGAAATGTGTTCGGATGAAAGCAAATTATTTCCTTCGCGCGTAAATTTATTGTGATTCAAAATGTGAACCGTGATATACAAATCGCCATTTTGAGCACCTCGCTCGCCAGCTTCTCCTTGACCCTGCATAGAAAGAGTTTGGCCATTTGAAATTCCAGCAGGGATATCAACAGCAACTTTGCGCGATTGTTTGACGCGACCTTCTCCTCGGCATTTGTGACATTTTTGTGAAAAAGTTTTTCCCATTCCCTGACAAGTTGGACAAACATAAGCCTGTGAAAATGAACCGAAGAAACTGCTAACCGTTTTGTGAATTTGCCCAGAGCCTTTGCAAGTTGAGCAGGTTTCTTGTTTTGCACCGGGTTCTCCACCGCTGCCACCACAAACGTCACAAGCAACACTTTGATAAAGATCAATCTCTCGATGAGCTCCAGAAACCATTTCTTCAAAAGTTAATTCAACGTCAACCTGAATATCATTGCCGGCTTTTCGCATATCGCGACTTCTGCCACCACCGCCACCAAAGATATTAGAAAAAATATCCTCAAATCCCTCGCCAAAATCGAAGCCTTGCCCACCAAATCCTTGACTATTAAAACCGCCACCTCCAAAACCTCCGCCCATTTGCTCAAAGCCACTGCCGAATTGATCATATTTTTGACGCTTGGATTTATCTGAAAGCACCTGATATGCTGCATTAATCTCCTTAAATTTCTCAGCATCACCACCAGACTTGTCTGGATGATATTTATGCGCCAATTTACGATATGCTTTCTTGATTTCATCGTCAGAAGCATTTTTATTAACACCTAGAGTTTTATAGTAGTCTGCCATATGTTTTATTTATGCTATTTTTCTTACCAATACATATTACAACTAAATAAAAAAATTAGCAATCCCCTAGTGGGAGTGCTAATTCAAAAGAATACCTAGATCTTACCTACTCCAAAACTTCCTTTGAAACCGTCTCGATTTTAACGCTAAGCATTTTTGTTTTAAACAAGATAAACATAATAAATTTAATAATCAAAAACCAAGCGACACTAATAATCGAACCTATTGGATATATCGTCAAGAAAAGCACTGCTGCCAGAATAATTGAAAAAATTGGACTTTTCTCACTCCCTGTAGCATCAGTATTAAAATAGCTATTAATCTTATTGCTAACAAGGCCTGAGAATATTTCTGATATTTTTTCATTTCCAACGATTGGAATTCCTGCCAAATCAGCAAACTGCTTTCTGCCATTTTGAAGAACGAGTTCTTGATTTTTTTGTGACATTTGAGCTTCAGCACCCAAAAAGTTTTCAATGGCTTGTTTTTTTAATGCTTCTTTTTGTGCCAAGGTCAGATTCGCTGGAAGTTGTGCATCCAACAATTGTTCATTCTCGGGAGACAATTCGCCATTTTGCACAAAATCTTTTTGGGACTGCAAAATAAACTGATCAACAGTAAGTTCTTGATCCTTGAGGACTTCAAATTGAGGATTAACTGAAGAAAGAAATGGGATAGCAATTTTTTTGGTAACAAAACTGGCATCAAAATGTGGAACTTTCTTTTCCCCATCAAAATTATTCACTGTCAAAAAATATTGCATTGTTATCAAAAATGCAATTGAAATCAAAAGGTATGATTTTCCGGCGCGCAAAGATTTCCAGATGCTTATTTTCAAATTGAAATCCATATCCTCCCTAATTCTCTTGGCAGCCAAAATCAAAAAGAATCCGCTCAACAAAATCGCCACAAATTGAAGCCAGTCAAAGGCAAAAAAAAGACTCAGTGATAATGAACCAATTAAAACAAGTTTCAAAAGAAAATCATTCTGCGAAAGCACTGCACTTAAATAAATCAAAATAATATACACAGAAAAAAACGTCATCGGCACAGCCCAAGTGCTTGAAGCAGGAATCATTACCGCGCTCTGCACAGACTGCCAAGCCAAAAAAGCAAACACCAACATCAGAAAATTTGGAACGTAGCTTAAAATTTTTCTTTTATTCATTTAACTTTAGAATTAAATTTTGTTTTTTAGTGCAGAGACTTAATTAGGGATTGCTGGAAGATTACCTGGCAGTCCAGCGCCTGCTGGCAAACTAACATTACTCAATGATTCAAAAGTTTTTTTCATAATTTCACATTGATCTTCAAACACAACATTTGAAGGAATGTTGAAATCCACATCGCCTGCAGGAACACAACTTGATTTTTCATCACTATTTTCAATCTCCTCTTCAATATTTGGAACAGCATCGGTTATTAAATTTTGTTGTTGTTCGGGAAGATTTGTTTTCAAACTTTCCAAACAAGAAGTTGCCATTTTGAATCCTTTTGTTTCTCCTTCCACCCAAAAATATGTTGTTTCTCCGTCAAAAATAACATTTTCTTTTTTCTTTTCAACATCAGAAACTGCTTTAAATTTTTTCCCTTGGACATATGCCACTGAGACTTCCCCGTCTTTTGAAGTTGAAGTACATTTCATTTTCGAGCCCAAGCCAATTGCTTCCTTGATGGAATTTACAACTCCACCATTTTCAGTCGGCGCGCTTTTTTCTGCTGGCTGCACAGGAGTTTGAGTTTCTTTTTGACTTCCACATCCTGAAAAAACAAGTGCCGAGCAAACAACCACCGCTGACAAAAATATTTTTTTCATTTACCCAATTAAATAAGATTTGGGTCTAACTTTTTGGCAGAACCAACTTATTCTTGTTTAAAATTTAATATTAATTAATATATCCATTCAATACACTCAAATCTTAGTTTTAAATTTTTAATAAAATTTAAAACTATTTAACAGGGTATTTTTTATATAAATTATTATTAACATAATTATACCACAAACAAAGAGACTGACAAAATCAGTTTGTTTGTAATAATCAACCGGCGCCACTTGCTGACGACCGCATTCTAATGGCGCCAGGGCTTATATGAGCAATAAAATACCATACGCCATTTTTAGCCTTGCAAAGCCTTGTTTTGCCCTGCTATTGACTTTTGGCTAGTTTTGGAGTATACTATTAGGTTAGTGGTAAAATCCAAAATAGTAGCACCTTGAAAACATAGGCATTTTATGCCAATCAAATATCCCACGAGGAAGGAGAAAAAACCATGGCCAGAGGAAAAGGAAATGTGCACAAGATGCATGATGGCTACAAGCGACATCAGCATAGGACTTCAACACCGCAATTGTTGGCTCTCGCCAACCAGGAAGAAACTGAGAGGGCCCGTGAGCTCATGTTTGAGGATATGGCTGCGGACGAGGAACGAGAAAGTATGTATGATGCTCTTTTCGGCGTCGATGACGCTACAGACGAACAACCCGAATGCGATTTTGGTTTTGACGATTCTCCTTATGGCGGTTTCAGCTTCGAGCTTGATCCGTTTGACAGAGATGATGATTACAGTTTTGAACCGCGACCGGAAGATTCCTGGCAAAAAAACGACCAATATGACGCCGGCGATCGAGCCATTGGAACATTACGCTATTACATGGAGGACGTAAAGCCCGATGAAATTTCATCAAAAGATGTGGGCTGGATTGCATCAAAATATACATTCCTCTCTGCGATGGTTCTAGGTGGTTCATTTGCTGGAGAACTGTTTGAAGAACCAACAGCTATCTTCGGACGATATACAATCGCCTTAGAACAAAAGCTCAGAGAAGCCCAGATTGAATTCAAAACTTATCATGGGCTCACAGAAAAAGGTTGGCAGACGCTTAAAGAATTTCACATCCCCGGTGAAAACAATTTAGAGATGAATGGTGTTCACTGCTAGACCAACCTTACAGCATAAAGAAAGAGCCCAGCGATCTAAATCGCAGGGCTCTTTTCATATCCAAGCAACTATTTAGTTTTTTGTTTTATCCAATTCACATATCCCCCATTTGCCTCAACTTCAATTTTCATGATGCAGGACTGACTCATTTCCACATTTCTTTTTCCCGCAAAAAGAAACCTGGAGGAAAGAAAAGCTCGCACCTGATGAAGATACTGTGGCAAAAACTTCGCTCTTCGCTAAAATTTACACTGCGCGCCTACGTCTGCTGACGGGCGCTACGTTTCAAAATTTCTTAACGCTCATCACTCGTTTTTTGCCTACGTACTTCATATGGTGCAAAGGGAATGCAAAATGCAAGATGCAATAAGTTTTTCCTCAAGCAAATGTTCAGCAACTTTTTTCGCTTCTTTGAGGTTTTTGTGAGTGATGTAGAAGATGATGGATTTTATATTTCTTTTAAAATCTATTTCTATACTCGCTTCTTTTTTGATAAATTCTCTCATTAAACCCACCCTGTTTGACAAATTCTTCACTTAGAGTTGCGAGTTGTTTGTCGAGAAGATAATTTGTTTGATAAATGACGCAGATGGCAACATTAGCAGCTGACTCAGGATCGTTCAAATAGGACGAATAAGACTGAAAGGACGGATTATTATAGCACAAGTTTCGCACAATTTTTGCCTGCGGAAAATCTTTCGCCCAAAGTTTCAAATTTCTTTGTCGAAGAAAATCCTCGTAGTCCAAAAGTAATTCTTCCAAACTTGCACGTGCGACGTTTGTCAATTTGAGCTCCGTCTTTTTTGAAGTTCCTGCTGCCCGACTTCCTTCAGCAATATTTTGTCTGCCACTGCGTGCCGCTTGATCCATCTGATCGCGAGTCCTGCTTTTATAATCAATGTATCTTTTTGTAAATTCAACAGTAATATCGTAGACAATCGTCGACATCTGAAAGGATTTCAGATCGCGATAGCCACCATGCGTGAACATTAAATTTTCATCAGTCCTATTTGTCATATTCGTCCTATTTGATTTTTGTTTTTATTATATCACAAAAGAGTCCCGACAAAATCGGGACTCTTTTTGGGGATTATTTTTTGTCTTCGTCTTTTTTCTCCTCCCCTGCTTCGTCAGCAGGTTTGCCTGCCTCGGCGGCAGACGGGTCGCCTTCGACTTCAGCTTCTTTCACATCTGCGCCTTCGGCGCCGGCGTTGGCTTCGGTTTTTGCTTTTTCTGCTTCTTGAGCAGCAGCGTAAAGTTTTTCGCCAATCTTTTGCGCAGCTTGTGAAAGTGTTTCAGTTTTGGCTTTGATTTCATTCAAGTCCTCACCGTTTTTCACTTTATTAAGTTCTTCGATTGCTTCTTTGACTGGCTTTGTTTCTTCTTCAGTCACTTTGTCGCCAGCATCCTTGATAGCTTTTTCTGTGGTGTAGACAAGTGTGTCAGCCATATTGCGAGCTTCGACGAGTTCTTTCTTTTGCTTGTCTTCATCAGCATGCATCTCAGCATCTTTTTTCATTTTTTCAATTTCTTCTTTTGAAAGACCGGATGATGCTTCGATTTTGATTGATTGTGATTTTCCGGTTGCTTTGTCTTTGGCTGTCACATTCAAAATTCCGTTTGCATCGATGTCAAATTCAACTTCAATCTGCGGCACTCCACGAGGTGCTGGTGGAATTCCATCAAGCAAGAATTTTCCAAGTGTCTTGTTTCCAGAAGCAACTTCACGTTCTCCTTGCAGCACGTGAATTTCAACACCCGGTTGATTGTCAGCTGCAGTTGAGAATGTTTGAGTTTTTGAAGTTGGCACAGTTGTGTTTCTTTCAATGAGTGGTGTTGAAATTCCTCCCATTGTTTCAATTCCTAATGTTAGCGGTGTCACATCCAAAAGCAAAACGTCTTTTACTGATCCTTCAAGCACTCCACCTTGAATAGCCGCTCCAAGCGCCACCACTTCGTCAGGGTTCACGGAAATGTTTGGTTTTTTGCCAAAGAATTTTTCAACAGTTTGAAGAACAAGTGGCATACGAGTCATTCCTCCAACCATCACAACTTCATTAATATCAGAAACGGAAAGTTTTGAATCAGCAAGTGCCTTTTTTACTGGCTCTAAAGTTTTTTGCACAAGGTCGCCAACCAACTCTTCCAATTTTGCACGACTCATTTTCATCACTAAATGCTTTGGACCAGATGCGTCAGAAGTGATGAACGGTTGATTTATTTCAGTGTCAGCAGCTGTTGAAAGTTCAATCTTAGCTTTTTCAGCAGCTTCTTTGATACGTTGAAGTGAAAGAGGATCTTTTGAAAGATCAATTCCCTCTTGTTTTTTAAATTCATCGATGATCCACTGAATAATGATTTGATCAAAATCGTCTCCACCAAGATGAGTGTCACCGTTTGTTGATTTTACTTCAACAGTGTCTCCTCCAACTTCCAAAATTGAAATATCAAATGTTCCGCCGCCCAAATCGTATACTGCAATTTTTTCATCAGCTTTTTTGTCAAAACCATAAGCCAAAGCTGCAGCTGTCGGTTCATTAATAACTCGACGAACATTAAACCCTGCAATTTCACCAGCTTCCTTGGTTGCCTTTCTTTGAGCATCGTCAAAATATGCCGGCACGGTAATCACAGCATCAGTAATTTTTTCTCCAAGTTTTTCTTCTGCATCAGCTTTTAATTTTCCTAAAATCATCGCTGAAATTTCCTGTGGAGAATAATCCTTGTCGCCCATTGTTACCTTTACGTTTTCACCAGCATGCACGATTTTGTATGGCATCAGTTTTTCATCGCGCTGCACTTCAGCGTCGTGATAAGCTCGTCCAATTAAACGCTTGATTGAATATAGTGTGTTAGCGGGATTTGTTACTGATTGACGTTTTGCCAAAAGACCAGCCAGACGCTCACCTGTTTTTGAAATTGCCACCATTGAAGGTGTTGTGCGGTTTCCTTCTTTGTTTTCAAGGATTTCCGGTTTGCCACCAGTCACGATAGCCATTGCACTGTTTGTTGTTCCTAAATCGATTCCTAAAATTTTACTCATATTTTTATAACCCCACAAATCTACAAATCTTTTACGAATATACAAATTAAATTCGTTTTTAAAATATTTGCAAAATTATAGGTTAAATTAATTATTGCTTATTATTTTTTGTTATATGTTACATGTTATATGTTTTATGTTATACTTATATTAGAGCTTGATACATCGCTATCTGCTTCGCCCTACGGGATATTTAACTTATGCCCGTATGGGCTTTTTTATTTATAAAGTTTTCTTCAACCACTTTATAAACTTTATAACTTTATAACTTTATAACTTTTTACTCTACCACCTACCACCTAATTCCTAACAACCTATTCGACCACCACTCTTGCTGCACGAATAACTTTTTCTCCAATCTTATATCCCTTAGTTAAAACTTTTTTAATCTTGTTTTTATATTTGTGATCAACTTTGCAATCCACACATTCATGATCTTCAATTGCTTCGTGATAAATTGGATCAAAATTATCTCCAACCTTCACTTCAATTTCCTCAACCCCATTTTCGGTCACAATATTTTCCAATTGTTTTTGAATATACATAATTCCAGTTACCCAAGAATTTTCTTTTTGATCTTCCGGGATATGATCAGTCGAAGCATGAAAATTATCAATTACTGGCAGAATTTCTAAAATGATACTTTGCATTGCATATTTGATTAAATCTTTTTGCGACTCCGCACTTCTTTTTTTGTAATTTTCAAAGTCAGCTTGGCAACGCTGCCATCCTTCCAAGTTTTCATTTGCTTTTTTCTTTATCTCAGCAAATTCATCCATGGCCTCATCAAGAGAAATATTTTCCTCAACAGATTCTACATTTTTGAGATCAATAATTTCCTCTTTTTCTTTCTTTTTTTTGTGTTCTTTTGACATAGGTTTTAAAAAATATTTACCATTATTATTACTACCATTGATGCTCCTAAAAGTTTCTTGACGTATTCAATCATTGATTTATTTTTTGCATATTCCATTCTTTTAGGACCAATGAGTGCCAGGATTCCTTTTTCACCAGAGCTCAATCTGTATGGCGATACAATCATTGAACAATTCGCTGTGCCATCAATTGGATTTTCTTTACCGATAAAAATTCTTGTTTCTCCTTCTTTAATATTCTTTGTGAGTTGATCAAATTTTTCATCAACATAATCCAACATTTCAACTAAACGGCACATTTCATCCAATTCCTTAAATTCAGGCTCTTCCATCAATTCTCGCATTCCAAAATCTGAAAAATCATCCTTCTCAACCATTCCACTAATAGCAAAGTTTCCACTCACGTGAGAAAGCAATTTTGCAGTTGTGCGAGTTAAGCGAGTGTTCTGCGCTTTTAATTTCAAAAACTCTCTTTGCATTTTTTGTTGATCCTCTTTTGAAAGCTCTTTGTCCTTCATCACTTCTTCCACAAAATATCGATAACCCTTGTCAGTTGGAATTCTGCCAGCGCTGATATGCGGTTGATACAGATATCCATCTTCTTCCAGCGCAGTCATATCATTTCGTATTGTTGCTGGACTAACTTTAAACTTATATTTTTGAGCCAAAATACTACTACCAACCGGAATAGCGGTTTGAGTATATTCTTCAATCACAGCTGATAATATTTTTTCTTGTCTTGGATTCATATAAAATAGTTTATAAAGTTATAAAGTTTATAAAGTTTTTAAAGCAATACGAGCCCAAACATTACTTTATAAACTTTTAACTTTATGAACCTTAAGAACTTATGCATTCATTATAATCCATCCGTTAGCAGTCGTCAAGTCCGAGTGCTAATTTTTAAAATAATCTATTTTTGACATAGAAAAAAGCCCCGATTCTCAGATGAGAATCGGGGCTCCTATTATTACAAGAGATAATTGTTATTTACAGCGGACACAAATTCCACTGCCGGCACAATCATGATTTCTTGTTTTGCCAGGAATCGCCCTGACAAGTAAATCGTGATTAGGACGCCCCTTCCCCTGAAAAACAAGGGCGGAAAGAAAAAGTCCCCTTGAAAAAACAACCACTTTGTTACCAACGAATACAGACGGCATTGAAACTTGTGTACTCATAGTCTGCCTCCAAGCAACGAGATCAGCGCATTGCGCTGTAAAAAACTTTTAAAATCAATCCTTCTCTCTGAACGAATCTGTATTGTCGGCAGGCACACCTCTTCTACAAATATCTTGTATGCAAAGAGCGCCATATGTAACAACACAAACTCTGATACGTTTTTTCATTCTTTTTCCTCCTTTTTTAAGTTAACAGCTCAACCGATGCTGTTGCACCCAGAACAAAAGGTTCTTCTTCAGAAGATCTTGGAATTTCCTCGCCAACAGTTAGTTGATGAGAACATTCAACAATATCTATATTGTTAGAACTTTCTTCGCACAGCTGTTTTGTAAGAGTATTATGACACACGTAGGTATTCCCTCCTTTCATTTTTTATTTAGTACTCGAGCAGGGAAAACAAGAAAGTAAAGAAACCTGGATTTCGATCTTTATCCTCATCCACAATATCCCGCGTTACCTTCCTAAATTCCTTATCATCATAAACACCAGCGCAACCTCCTGATGACACACACATTCTCACACCTCCATTTTCAAATTTTTAAGTCTACTATATTATATCTAAAATTCCCAATTTCGTATTTAATGTTCCAAGCTCTATGCTCCATGTTTCGTGTCTTTCGGAACTGGATCATATCCACCATCATTCCAAGGATGACAACGCACAAATCTCTTTATTCCCAGCCACATTCCTTTCAAAATACCAAATCTTTCCACAGCCTGATATGTATAATGACTGCAGGATGGATGAAAACGACAAATTCTACCTCCCCAAAACCAAGAAGGAATGCCGTGATCAAGCGAAAAAACCTTCTGATAAATCAATATTAAAAATAATATAACTTTTTTCATTTATTTGCAATACTACACCATAAAATGACTTTTGTCAATATTGTAAGCCATTCTAGAAACTGGACAAAAATCTTATAATATCCTATGCTATCAAAAAATGTTTTTATTGTTCTTTACACGGGTATTTATAATATAGTGCAACTCAAATTCAAAAGGAGATTATCATGAAAAAAATTATTGGAGTAGGGCTACTTCTTTTTACCTCTATTAAGGGTATTCCAAAAATGTACACTGTCGAAGAGTTAAAAGCAAAACCTTCTATATTTAAGGAGGTTGGGATGATAGGACCTCCCTTCGAAACTATGGAAGAAAAAGACGACGACAACATCGAAACAACAATAACCAGATTGATTCGAGAAGAAACGCCATTTTCTATTAGTGAAATTCGCCTTCATGAGATAATTTCCGAAGATTTTAACCTCATACCAAAAAGACCGGACATTTTCACTCGTTATGCGTATGCTTCACTAAAAAGTGATCCACCAAAAGAAATCTTGGAGTTGCCAGATATTGACATTAGTTTTGCTGGTTGGCATCCACTTTGCGAAATGTATGACAAATTTACCAGAGTTGAAACGCTGCCTATTCTGAATCATTTCAAAAGAAACTCACACTATGCAAAATTATGCCATCTCATTTTGTCATAAGTTTTGTCACAACTAGCATAGTAAATCTCAAAAAAGCCCTCTTGATTCCAAGAGGGTTTTTCATAATATAATCCTTGTGTGAGGAAAATTTTTACCCAACAATATTTTCTCGTAATTTTTCTCATTTAGACCATTGAATATCTCAACTGATTTTGATCCCTTACCGCAAAGTATGCTAATCTTTTTTATTTTACCCAAAAGACCACCTGTAGCATCAGCATTATGAGATTCTGATAATTTTATGTTTTTTTTGATATTTTTTAATGAGATATTTTCTACAAGTTCAGCATCGTTATGCAAATAGGGATCTTTAGTAAAAACACCTTCAATATCGGAAGCGAAAAACATTTTTTTTATTTTTAATTTATCAGCCAAGTATGGAACAATGGCGTCGCCAGAACATATTGTCATCCCAAGTTTTTTATCAAAAACCATATCTCCATACAAAATAGGAATACAATTTTTTTTCAATGATTCCTTGATTGTTAACATATTGAAATCAACAATTTTTTTATTATCATTAATAATAACTGAAGCTGTATGCACCGAGGTAATAGGTAACCCCTCAGAAACAAAAATTTCAGTAATAGCATTGTTTAATCGTTGATTGGCATTGCGCGAAAGAAGTGCGCCTTCTATTTTTCGCTTATCGTTTCCAGTGCCATCCATAAGCGCATATTCTTTTGCCAAGGTATGACCAAAACCACCTGCCCCATGAACAAGCACTAGATCGAAGTCTTTTTCTTTTTTGGCAAAAATTATAGACTGAGCAACCTTTTTCATGAGAGAATGCCTAACAGAAAAACCTTTTTTGTTTTTGTGGGTTGCAACACTGCCACCAATTTTAAGTATATATATAGGTTTCATAATTTTATGCGCAATCAAATGATATGATAATACTCATTTTCCCTCCTTTTGTCAATATTCAAAATATGGTTTATAATTATATTGTTACGTGGTAAACTATTGAAAAATAAAAAGAAAAAATAATGAAAACTGTTGAATTTAAAAATATCACTTGGATTGACTTTGTTGATCCGGGAGCAGACGATGTTGTGTATCTGCAGGAAAATTTCGATATCCACCCGCTGGCGATTGAAGAGTTTGTCACTCCGACATATCGTCCGAAAGCTACGCAATATGAAAATTGCATTTTTCTTACAATTCACATTCCCCTTTTTAATGTTGAAACACGAACAACTTATCCAGGAGAATTAGACATTGTTCTTACTAAAGATCATTTGATAACTGGGCAGACAAAAGAAATTTATCAACTAGATGATTTTTTCACAAAATTAGCCAACAACGAAGGGCAACGTCGTTTGTATATGAACAAAACTCCCGCTCATCTTTTGTATAGTATTCTTGAAATGCTTTTGGAATCATGCTTTCCACGCATTGATCATATCCACAGAAAATTGGAACATATTGAAGAGCAGGTTTTCAATGGGAAAGAAAAGGAAATGGTTTTCGAAATATCCGTCGTAAAACGTGATATTCTTAATTTTCGCCGAACACTCAAACCTCAACGTCATATCATTGAATCACTGGCGCAAATGAAATCCCCTTTGATTGCTGCGGAGCTTTCAGCATATTTTCAAGATCTTACAGGTACAAACATCCGTCTTTGGAATGCGCTGGAATCAAACAAGGAAACGATTGAGTCTATGGAGGAAACTAATAATTCTCTGCTTTCCAACAAATTGGATTTCACCATGAAAGTGCTTACCGTTTTTTCAGCAGTTATGATGCCAATGACAGTATATTCAAATATTCTTGCTATGAGCGCTGATATCCCTTTTGGCAAAAGTCCGCATGCATTTGCTATTCATGTCTCTATAATGCTTTTCATCTCACTTTGCACTATAATCGTATTCAAAAGCAGAAAATGGCTATAGGGGGCAGCTTATTAGGCTTTAGCTTATTAGCTTTTTAGAAAATGCGAAAATGCATTCGTTAGCTTATTAAGAAATACAACAGCATGATAAATTCATATAAAGATCTCATTGTTTGGCAGAGATCAATGGAGCTTGTTGTTGAAATTTATAAAGTTACTGAAGAATTTCCAATAGCGGAGTTGTATGGTATCATATCCCAAATGCGCAGAGCTGCGGTCTCGATTCCTAGCAATATAGCAGAAGGAAGAAAAAGAAGTACGAGAAAAGATTTCAGACAATTTTTAATTATAGCGTACGCCAGCGCTTCTGAATTGGAAACGCAAATTGAAATATCAAAACGCTTAAATTTCATTGAAGTTGACAAATATACAAAAACTGATGCACTATTACTTGAGACAATAAAAATGCTAAACAAAATGATTTCCTCCCTAAAAAGCTAACGCCTAATAAGCTAAAAAATATGTTAAGTCTATACAATACACTATCTAAAACCAAGCAGGAATTCAAGTCATTAAATCCCGGTAAAGTCGGGATGTATACTTGTGGACCAACTGTATACAGTTATTTACACATTGGAAATATTCGAGCATATCTATTGTCAGACACCGTGCGAAGATATTTAGAATATATCGGATATGAAGTACGCCTGATTAAAAATATCACCGATGTTGGACATCTGACCGATGATGACGTTGCTCAAGGAGATTCAGGAGAAGACAAGATGGTTAAAGCTGCCGAGCGTGAGAAAAAAACTCCCGAAGAAATTGCCAGATTTTATGAAGAATATTTCAAACAAACCGAGAAGGAATTAAACATTATTCCTGCGCATTTTTTTCCACGCGCCACTGCGCATGTTCCGCAAATGATTAAGATCATTGAAGGTCTCATTGAAAAAGGATACGCCTATGAAAAAAATGGTAACGTTTTTTTTGATGTCACAAAATTTGAGGATTACGGAAAACTTTCTGGCAACACCTTGGAAAATTTAAAAATAGGAGCAAGAATAGAAGAACATCCTGACAAAAAAAATGCTTGGGATTTTGCACTTTGGATCAAAGCTCCAAAAGAGCATGCGATGAAATGGGAATCTCCTTGGTCAGTTGGATATCCTGGTTGGCATATTGAATGCTCCGCTATGAGCACAGAATACCTTGGCAATACAATTGATATTCATACTGGCGGCGAAGATAACATTTTTCCTCATCAAGAAGCTGAAATTGCGCAAACAGAATGTTACACTGGTCAAAAATTTGTAAATTTTTGGGTTCATACTCGTCACCTACTAATAGATGGCAAAAAAATGAGCAAATCAAAAGGCAATTTGTTCACGCTTGAAGACATCAAAGAAAAAGGATTTTCTGCAATGGATCTGCGTTTACTGTTTCTCTCTTCTCATTATCGCAGTCAAACAAATTTCTCCTGGGAAGCTCTTGAGCAAGCACATAAAAATATTCAGAGAATTAATGATTTTGTATTAAATATTGAAGCAATCGCCTCAAGGGATTTAGTCTCACCAAAAACAATCGACACAAAAGCTGTTGTAGAAAAATTTGAAGCTGCGATGGATGATGATCTCAACACCCCCCTAGCATTAAGTATTTTTTATGGATTTATTTCTGATTGCAACAAACTTCTTGCAATAAACCACATAGACAGCAAAAGTGCGCATAGCATTTTAACACTTTGGAAAAAAATAAATTCTGTTTTTGGATTTATACTTTCCGGTCAAGCAGAGATTCCAGAAGAAATTAAACTCTTAGTCAAGCAGCGCGAAGAGGCTAGAAACGGAAAAGATTTCAAAAAATCGGACGACCTTCGCGCCCTCATCGAAAAACATGGTTTTATTTTGGAAGATACTAAGGATGGGCAAAAAATTAGACTAGCTAGCTAGGTACTAGGTTTTAGGTTCTAGGTTTTAGATATTGGGTTCTAGGTTCTGGGTTTTAGGTGTTAGGAAATGCAAGATACTATTTTAGACAAAAAGAAAGGCGGGGGTTGCAGTTTATGCATCCCTCGCCTTTTTTATTTTCCAATATCCAAAACATTTATTCAAGATCATAAAAATCAGACTCGACACCAGCACCAGCGACGCTCAAAGATTGTTCAAAATTTGCAATACATTTTTGCAATTTCTTATTTTCCGTATTCAGGAGGGTGTTTTTATCTTTCGAATCAGTTATTTCCTCATCCTTCTGATTTTCTACCTGATTAAGTTTAAAATCTCCAGCTTCTCTGGTCATAATATTACCTTCCCTTTCCGGCATTTGCCGTTTAATTTGACAACGAACTACTAATATAGATTTATACTATTTTTTTGCGATTACGTCAAACTGTGCGCAAATCGTGCACAAATATCCATCTGGGCTGGGTTGATTTTACCAACATACTTGCTATAATAAAAAAACAGCTTATCAGCTTCTTAGGCATTAGCTTTTTAGAAACCTGATAAGATATCTTTTTTCTAAAAAGCTAAGAAGCTAAAAGCCTAACGCCTACCCCTTATGGCTAAAGAATGGAAAGACTACAAACCAAAGCAGGCTCCGGCGCAAAATTATGATCCGCTGCGCACGCCACCACATAACAATGAGGCTGAAATGTCTATTTTGGGTTCTTTGATGTTGGAAAAAGATGCAGTTATCAAAATTGCTGATCTTTTAAAAGTTGGTGATTTTTATAAAGACATTCACAATCAGATTTATGAAGCAATGCTGGAACTTTATGAGCAGAGAGAACCTTTGGATGTTTTGAGTATTTCCAACAAGCTGGATGAAAAAAAACAATTGGAACAAATTGGCGGTTCAAGTTATTTGGCTTCCTTAGTTGGAACAGTTCCATCAGCATCCCACATTGTACATTATGCTAAAGTTGTTCAGAAAAAAGCATTGTTGCGCAGACTTATCAATGCTGCCAGTGAAATTATTGAAGCTGGATTCCGCGAAGGTGATGACGTAGAAAAAATTCTCGATGAAGCTGAACAAAAACTTTTTGCTGTTTCTCAAAAATATATAAAGCAGGATTTCTTGCCAATCAAATCAATTTTGGAAGCTGCCTTTAATCGTATTGATGAGCTTCATCGCGATGGCAACAAGTTCCGCGGAATTCCAACCGGCTTTGCTGATCTTGATAATGTTCTGGCTGGCCTGCAAAAATCTGATCTTTTGATTCTTGCTGCCCGACCTTCAGTTGGAAAAACATCACTAGCACTCGACATCGCACGTCACGTGGCGGTCAGAGAAAATGCAGCAGTAGCGATGTTCTCTTTGGAAATGTCAGCCGATCAACTTGTGGATCGTATGCTTGCCGCTGAAGCCAATGTTGATTTGTGGCGACTTCGAACTGGGAGACTCAACAGTGAAGGCGAGAACAATGACTTTCAACGAATTGGCGAAGCAATGGGTATTCTTTCTGAAGCAAAATTATTCATCGATGATACTGCCAGCGCCAACATTATGGAAATGCGCACAATGGCACGTCGTCTTCAAGCTGATAACAACCTCGGACTTATTATTATCGATTACTTGCAATTGATGGAAGGACGCGGCGGAGACAATCGCGTGCAGGAAATTTCTGAAATTTCTCGCGGACTAAAAAATTTGGCTCGTGAACTTAACATTCCAATCATCGCACTTTCGCAGTTATCCCGCGCCGTTGAAGCTCGCTCTCCACAAATTCCAAAACTTTCTGATCTTCGAGAGTCTGGTTCGATTGAGCAGGATGCTGATGTGGTTCTTTTCCTATACCGCGAAGATCGCGAAAAACCAGACACCCCAAACAAAGGTATTGTTAAAATCATCATCGCCAAGCATCGTAATGGTCCAGTCGGCGAAGTCAGCGCATTCTTCCAAGAAAACAGCGCGAGTTTTAGGTCACTCGAGAAAATACACCAACAAAATTAAATCCGAAATACGAAGCACGAAACTCGAAACAATATCAAAACTCTAATAACAAAAATTCGAAACATTTTGAAAATTTGAATTTATTATTTAAAATTGATTTAAAATTTATAATTTAAAATTTAAAATTAAACCTCGTGTATCCCAAAGCATTTCAAAAATTAATCAAGAATCTTGCTTCCCTTCCTTCGGTTGGTCCTAAAATGGCCGAGCGGTTAGTGCTTTTTCTTTTCAAGCAGGATATTGAAAAAATTCGCGATTTTGCAGAAAATCTCTTGGAAATCAAGAATATGAAAATTTGCAAAAGGTGTTTCAACATTGCTGAAGCAGAACTTTGCGAATATTGCAAAGATGAAAGACGCGACCAACATTCAATTTGCGTTGTTGAAGAACCACTCGACATCATTTCACTTGAACGCACCAAGGCATACACCGGACTATATCACGTTCTTGGCGGTGTCATTCAAGTTGGAGATTCTGGTGCAGAACTCAAAATTCCCGAACTTATCTCTCGCATTGAAAATGAAAAAATTACCGAGGTTATTCTGGCCACCAATCCAACAACTGAAGGCGATGCGACCGCACTTTATCTCAAACGCAAAATTCAACCACTTGGAATAAAAATCACCCGTCTTGGACGCGGTCTTTCAACCGGAGCGGATTTGGAATATGCCGACGAACTCACTCTTTCAGAAGCATTGACAAATCGCAAGGAATTGCTATAATATCAAGTCAATTGATGCAGCACATTAAAAAAATATACGGAGGATAACGCGCCATGCTCACAACAGTTCTGATTTCCAGTGGAATTTCGGTTATAGATCCAATGACTTTTGATAGTCTTGACTCTATAAAGAAATTTGTCACAGACAAATTAAGAGAAATTTTTTACAACAACTTTCCATTTGGGGACATTTTTGATCCAGAAAAAATCATTGTAGAAATTCCTAGCAACATCGGGAACACCGTCTGTTTTCATTTTTGCCAAAGTATGGTTAAAAAAAATGACGGCCCACCCTTTATGATTGCGGATGTGACAGTTCACGGAGAAGAGCACATTGGCTGGATAAAATACATTGATTGAGTTTCTTACTAAAACAAAACTAAGGAGGACCGTATGGCTAAAATTAAGCTTGATCGCAAGGATATCAAAAAATTACTACCACACCGCTTTTGGATGCTGTTTATTTCGAGTGCTATTTACGAGGAAGGTTCCAAAGAAATTATTGCATACAAAAAAATATCCTGGTGGCGCGACTTTCCTTTTCTGTTTGGACATTTTTTTACTGAAGTGTTTTATCCAGGAGTTTGTCAATATGAATGCTTTAACCAAGCAGCTGCTCTCTTGGTCAAGCTCATGAATCCGACATCAGTCAATGGCCTACCAAAGGTTGTCGGCTACGAAGGAATCAAGCATCTTACTCCGGTAAAAGCGGGAGATTATCTTGAAATTCATGTGCAACTAGATAAGGCTAAGATGGGTGTGTACTTTTTTTCTGGAGAAATATCAAAAAGGGATGCCCGTGGATTGTTGCGTGCAGTAGAAATAAAGAAGATGCAGGGAGTAGCTGATGCTCCAAAATCAAAATAACCAAAGGAGATTTGCCATGCAAGAATCAATAACAATCCTCATTGGAAATCCTGCGAATGCGCTATACAAAATTGCCGCAAGTCGAGCTTCTGCAAAAACTCCTGGCGATAAAATTCTTTATCCTCATTTTGAAATACTAGCAGATAAGGAAATAGTACACGCAGGCGACATTGACCGCGTTACCGTAGTTTCCACTGGATTATCCGATGAAGAAGAATTACTGATAATGAAAGGTTTGGCAAAATATTGTGGAACAACAGGAGCCTCTGCCAGAAAATACCTTTCAGAAAAAGGCTCCGTAGCCATGAATGCAGAGAAAAGCATTAATGCAGTTGAAAGAGCAATGGGTCTTCCCGAAACCACTTCCGAACAAAGAAAAGAGGAATGGAAAAAACTCATGGCTGCCAATGGCGACGCGATACTTTCAGCCTGCAAAGAAGGACCAAGACCGGGAGATCTTGGTTGCGACTAATATCTCCATAAAATACTACAAAAAAAGCCCCACGGACTCCGCGGGGCTTTTTCATATTCAAAGTGTATTTTGTTGTAGATTGAAAGTTGTTTGTTGTTTGTTGTATGTTACATGATTACGCGATTTTCGTAATTTCCACTTCAGTAAAAAGTTGCTTGTGACCAAATTTAACTTTGTATCTTTTCTTTGGTTTGTGCTTGATACCCCAAACTTTCTTGTGACGTCCTTGCTCTACCAAAGTTCCTTCAACTTTTGCACCTTCAATGAAAGGAGTTCCGATTTTTGCATCTTTTTCATCTCCAATAAAAAGCACTTCGTCAAAAGTAATAACTGCGCCAGCTTCTCCTTCAAGCTTTTCAATCTTGATCTTGTCCCCAACAGCTACTTTGTATTGCTTTCCGCCTGTTTTGATAATTGCTAACATTTTTTTATGTATAATTTAAGCCATTTAGTTACTAAATCAGTATAACCGAAAATCAAAACTATGTCAACACAGCTTTAATCCTCCTTACGCCACTTGACGATGCTTCTTCTTTTTGAATTTTGAAATGACCCAATTCACCAGTATTTTTGGCGTGCGGTCCTCCGCAAATTTCACGACTAACCACTTCTCCGGCGTCATTTATGATTGAATATACGGTCACTTTTTCGCCATATTTTGATTCAAAAACTCCCATAGCATTTAGCTTTTTAGCTTGCTCCAAGGTCATTTCTTCATTCAAAACGTCCAATTTGGCCTCTATTGCTCTGTTCACGAGGTTTTCTATCAATATGAGCTGCTCAGGCACTACCTTTTCCGGATGCGAGAAATCGAGCCGTAGTCGCTCTGGTGTGATGTTAGAACCTTTTTGAAATACATGATCACCCAATATTTGCCTAAGTGAAGCCAAAAGAAGATGCGCCGCGGTGTGCAATCTGGCTGTTTCCTCTCCAGAATCTGCGAGTCCACCTTTAAACATTCCGGCTGAAGCCGTGCGAGAAAGATCTTGGTGTTTTTTCATTTCATCTCCAGCTTCTTTCTCATCAACTATTACACCCTTTTCCTTGGCAATTTCAATTGTAAGTTCCAATGGAAATCCATAAGTTTGATACAAATCAAAAGCATCTTTTCCTGATATCGCAGTGCTGGATAATTTATTAAATTGTTTCAAGCCATTTTCCAAAGTCTTTCTAAATTTCTCTTCCTCTTTTTTCAACTCTGCAAAAATTATTTCTCTTTGCTTTTTGAGTTCTGGATAAAAATCTCCAAAATTTTGAATAACAATTTCAGCCAAACTGACTGTAAAATCTTTTTCAATTCCCAAAAGTTTTCCATAGCGCACTGCCCGACGAATGAGTCGTCGCAAAACATAACCAGCTCCAGTATTAAGAGGCGTCACGCCATCGGCAATCATAAAAACACTGGCGCGAACATGATCAGCGATAATGCGAAATGCCTTTTTTGTTTCGTCGCTATCTTGATAACCACTGCCAGAAATTTCAGCTATTTTTTCAAAAAGTGGTTTAAATAATTCAGTTTCAAAAACCGTGTATTCCCCATCAAGGACTGTCAGTGTCCTTTCAACTCCCATTCCAGTGTCAACATTCGGTTTGGCAAGTTTTTCATATTTACCTTCAGCCGTTTTGTTAAACTCCATAAAAACATTATTCCAGACTTCCATAATTCTGAAACTATCAACCAAATCTCCAAATTTTCCTTCGAGTTTTCCTTCTTCAGGACGCATATCATAAAACATTTCTGTGTCACCTCCGCATGGACCAGTCGCACCAGCAATCCAAAAATTATCATCGGTTCCAAGTGGAATGATGCGCACATTACTTTTTATCATTTCATCTTCGCCTGCAACCTCAACCTCCATCCCGGCATCTGCAAAAACTTTTTGCCAAGTTGCAATCGCTTCCTCATCTCGCGGAATAACATTTTCACCCTTAAAAACCGTCACATACAATCTATTTTTATCAAGTCCTAACCATTTTGGATCAGTCAAAAATTCAAAGCTCCAAACAATTGCTTCCTTTTTGAAATAATCTCCAAAACTCCAATTCCCCATCATTTCAAAAAAAGTCAGATGACGATTGTCGCCCACATCATCAATGTCCCCAGTGCGCACACACTTTTGCACATTAGCAACACGATTACCTCCCGGATGCTGTTCGCCTAAAAGATATGGCACCAAGGGATGCATACCGGCAGTCGTAAAAAGCGTTGAACCATCAGTTTCACGCGGAACCAAAGAAGCCGAAGGGATGATTGTGTGTCCCTTGCTTTCAAAAAAATCAAGATATTTTTTTCTAAGTTCATTTGCTGTCATATGGGTAGGTGTTAGGTTTTAGTTTTTAGGTTCTAGGCTCTGTATCAAAAAGTTTATTTTAGCATTTTTTGGACTTCATTCTCAATGGCGTCCCAATCACTGCCACTAAATTTTTTCAATTGATCTTTTTTCTTGAGCATTCCCATAATATCAGCAACATCCTTTTTGTCTTTCGCTGCCCTCACAGCATCATCAATCGCATCGATTGTAAAGCCATGCAATTTAATTTCTTTTTGCTCGACAATACCCAGTATAAATCCTTTCAAATCTACGTACATATTTTTTACTGATTATTTATTACCTTTTATTACCTCCCCAAATTATTCATTTGATGTTTAAGTTTGATAATCTCAAGCTGCATTTGCTGATGATCAGCAGTCAATTTTTTCAATTGATTTTCCCTGAGAAGAGTTTCGGTTTGAAGTTGCGACTGTTTGTGTTTAAGTTCGCGCAAAACAACATCAACATCCAACATAGCACGCTCACTTCTTTTTATGTCAGAATCTTTGAGCATTATCGCCATCTGCAACTTTTTTCTCTGCGCCAACAATTCAGGATCCATTTGCATAAGTTTAGGAGTTAGTAATTAGAAATTAGGAATTAGGCAATAAAAATCCTGCATTTTACTACAACCTAATTCCTACAACCTACAAGCTATAATATGATTCCTCCGCCCAACACCTCATTGTCATCCGCATAAAACACAGCACTTTGCCCTGGCGTTATCGCCTTTTGTCTTTCCAAAAACTCCACTTCCAAAACGGTATTTTTTTGAGCCCCTGTTGTATGTTGCTTGTTGTATGTTGCTTGTTGTTTTATTATACCACGCACCAAAGGATGCCGGTATCTTATTTTTACATTTACCTCTAATGGCAATTTCGGCTCATCCGCAATCCAGTTTTTAAGTTCAACTGTCATTATTTTTTTAAACACTTTTTCATCTTCTTCATTATTAGTAACGATGAGTTGATTATTCTTAAAATCACGCTGGACCACAAAATATGGTCCATTGCCGCCAATATTAATTCCCTTGCGTTGACCAATAGTATAAGTTTCTAGTCCATCATGTGTGCCAATTTTTTTACCTTCGGTATTAATAATATCTCCTGGCGACAAAGCAAGATTACGTTTGATGAATTTGGTTGGAGTTTTTTCCGGTGTAAAACAAAGACCTTGCGAATCTTCCTTATCAAAAACTGGCAACTTTATTTTTTCGGCAATTTTTCTTATAGCAGGTTTTTTATATGTTCCCACGGGAAATAAAATTTTTGCGAGCTGTGCCTGCTTTAAGGAATAAAGAAAATACGTCTGATCTTTTTCTTCATCACTTGAAGTGTAGAGATGAAACTTTCCATCAATATTTTTCACTTCAGCATAATGTCCAGTTGCCACAAAATCAGCGTCCATCTCCAACATCTTTTTAAACAAAAAATTAAATTTGATTCTTTCATTGCAAACCACGCAAGGATTTGGAGTGCGTCCAGCTTTTATTTCTGAAAGAAAATAATCCACGACTTCTTTTTTAAATTCTTGAGCAGCGTTGGAAGTATAAAGAGGGATGTCCAAAATTTGAGCCACTTTTCGAGCATCTTGTTGAGATTCAACACTGCAACATTTGTTCTCTCTAAGTTCATCCTGTCCTGGTTCTTTCCAAAAATGCAAAAAAACACCCACGACATCATAGCCTTGTTCTTTTAGAAGTGCGGCTGCCACCGAAGAGTCCACCCCGGCGCTCATCCCCACAATTACCCTCTTCTTGATTATATTCTTACTCATATGTACTTCATAATACCACCATTTTTCCTCATTGTAAACAAAAAACTAGCCAATCAATTAGCTTTTTTGATTTGGGATATTAATTCCGATTTTTCTTCTCGTGATAATTTTTTGATACGATTTTCCTCTTTTGATGCAGTAGAGCGATTTTTGAATTTTTTTGCATAAACAAGTTCAACTGGCCGCCTACCACTCGTATATTTTGCGCCCAACTTTAAATTATTATGCTCATCAACTCTTCTTTTCAAATCTGTCGTAATGCCAGTATAAAAAGTTTTGTCAGAGCATTTCAAAATATATATTTGCCACATTTACTTGGAATATTTCGCCTTAAAATTATCCAGCTCCTCTTTGGGCACATTCTCCTCAATTCTTCTGACAATTTGATGAGCTCGAGTTGCAGAAATTTTACATTCTTTTGCAATATCACGAAAAAACTTACCTTCAACATGCATCTGATATATTTTTTTCCTTTCCTTTGTAAAATTATACGCTCCCATAATTTTATTTTTTTTAATTTTTACACACAATTTTTTAAAAATGTTTTTTGGAGTTCCCGCTTTTTCAAAATTTTCATCTTGAGAACATATGTATCATTGTCACGAGAAAGTTTCTCTAGAATTTTATTAAATTCATATACTTTTGGATTTACTTCCAAGGCTACTTTATTAATTCCTAATAATTTTATACCATCCAATGTCCTAACTCGCGAGAGTGCAACGTATCCCATTCCGTATTCAAAAGATTTAGACAAATCCATTTCAACCGCATCCAAGGTCATTCCCTGACTTTTATGCACTGTGATTGCCCAAGCAAGTCTTAGTGGTATTTGTGTTATGGTGGCAAGCGCTGATTCATTTTCTTCGATTGACCATTTCTCAGGATTTGCAATTATCGTTTTACCAGAAAAAGTTTTTACTATCGGTGTACCAGCATGATCAAAATTAGTCACCATTCCCAATGTTCCATTAACATAACCTTTTTCAAAATTATTTTTCACAAACATAACCACCGCACCTTTCTTGAGAAATAATGTTTCCGGAGCAAGACATCCCTTTTTTACCGCAGCTGCCACAAATTCATTTCCCTTGGAACTCATCTCAAAAATTCTAGCTTCTTCTTTTATCTTCTTAAGTTCCAAATTATTAATAGCATCAACATTTATATTATGTGTAAATAACTTGGTTGGCGTAACACTATTTTTTATATTTTTATTTTGACGTGACAAAATTAAATCTAAGGTTTTCTGATTGCAAGACTTGTTTCTGATGTCGTTTAAAATTTTAAGCATCTGTCCATCTTCTTGTCTATGTTGTTCTTCCAAATAACAAATTTTTGGAGCCATTTCTTGCCAAGCCGCAGATTCAATAACAAAGCGAGACTCTTCTCCAGATTTTGCCACTGGTGGCAATTGAAAAAAATCTCCACACAAAATAACCTGCAATCCACCAAATGGCGAAAATGGCTCTTTAAATTTTTTGCAAATTGCATTAATAATATCGAGTTGATGCGCATGAAGCATAGACACTTCATCAATAATAAGCACGCTCGTGGTTGCAAAGCGTTGTTTATGATAATGTCTTTTTTTGAGCTTAGTATAATCCTCTTCCGTGAATGTATCACTGATCCCCATTCCGGACCAAGAATGAATAGTTTGACCATTCATATGGGTCGCTGCAATTCCGGTTGAAGCAGTAATCGCCACACCAATACTATTCTCTTTTAGATATTCAATATATTGCTTTAACAAATATGTCTTGCCAGAGCCAGCAGGTCCCGTCAAAAAAACGTTATGTCCAAGCTTTAAAATATCGAGTGCTGTTTTTTGTTTCATAAAATAAGCTTATCCTGTTTAGCTATTTTATTCAAGAGACAAAAAACAATCCCAATTAAATGGGACTGTTTTTGAGTTTCTGTTTTTTCTATTTGCTCGCATCAATCATCCTGCGAACTTCATCTAGATTTACTTGTGGACGCGTGCGCTGGGGTTTAAATTTTTTGGGAGCAATGTGCTGCATTTGCGAAAGTGACATTGGACGATCTTTTGAAACATAGGCTTTGTGTTCAACTTTTTTTTCAGCTGGCTGCGTCACTTTTTGCACTGGCTTATTTTCTTGCACTGTTTTAATTGGTTGCCTTGTTGGTTGCTCAATTGGCGCAGCAAGATCAGCATTTTCTTCTTGCTGTCTTTGCATTTTTCTTTCTTGATTAAGTTTTTCCTTGGCAGTCATCCGTTGATATTCTTTGAGACAATCTTTGCAAAAGGTCGGCCTTTTTCCATCTGGCTGAAAAGGAATTTGAATGTTGTCTCCACACATATCACAAATTGCATCAAATTTTGGCCTGTCATCAACTGGTTTGACGTAATAGTCAGGATTTTCCTCCTCTTGTTGCTGAATTTGGCTTGCTTGAGGCTGCGGTTGATTATATTCTCCAAGATCATCTTGATTTATAGGTGCTTTTTCAGTTGTTACCTGCGTCTGGATCACTTTTTGAGGTTGCGAAGCACCAAGGGGCTCTGGGATGCTTACAGAGGCCTGCGGCTCATTTTTTTGCTCAGCTGCGACTGGTTGCTGAATTTGAGGTTTTTGCACGGTTTGCTCAATTCTAGGGGCAAAGTTTTGATGAGCACTTTGTGCAGTCTGAGGCTGCGGAGCTTTGTATTGAACATTGTTTGGATTTTGAATAATTTGACCTGTTGGAGGCTTGTTGACCGTTTGAAAACCAGCAGCAGGCATAACACCAGCCCAACGAGAAATTTTATCTTCAACTTCTTCTTTACTAGAAGCATAACGCTCACGTGAGTTGGCAATGATCTTTTCTTCATTTTCGGCAGTATCTTCAATGTACACAGGCGGCAACACTTGAGCAGAAAAAGCATCCCCCGCAATTCCGTCAATCATCAATTTCAGATAAATGTTATATTTTGGCAAATTCACAATATCATTTTGCACAAACACGGGCATAAATTCTTTTTCCAAAAATTCAGCATCCATCGCACCAACACGAAAAGAAATGATTGTGCCAGCATTTCCAAAAATAGCATCACGAACTTTTTCATCAATCTGAGTTATATATTGATTTGCCAAAATCAAATTGAGACGATATTTTCGAGCCTCAGACAAAATATTAGCAAAAGATTCTGTTGCGAAGTTTTGAAACTCATCAACATACAAATAAAAATCCTTGCGCTGATCTTCTGGAATGTCCACGCGTCCCATTGCCGCCAGCTGAATCTTGGTAATCATCATAGCTCCCAAAAGCGCACCATTGTCCTCTCCAATTCGTCCTTTTGAAAGATTTATGATTAAAATCTTTCGAGTATCCATCGCATCGCGAATATCAAAAGAAGATTGAGTTTGACCAACAATATTTCTAATCAATGAGCTGGACAAAAATTGTCCAACCTTATTTTGAATCGGAGAAACAACTTCTTGCAAAACTTTATCACTCCATTTTGGAAATTCATCAACCCAGAATTGCCTGATCACAGGATCAGTAACTTTCTCCACCACACGCTCGCGATATTTTTTGTCCACCAAAATTCTCGTCACTCCAAGCAAGGTGCTCCCAGGATATTCCAACAAAGCCAAGATTGCATTACGCAAAATATATTCCAATCGAGGTCCCCAAGAATCAGCCCAAATCTTTTTGAAAACGCCAATGAGTCCCGATGCTACCAAATGTCTATAATCAGGATCAACCGATTCCATCACATTAAAAGCCAGCGGATAATTTTGATCAGCCGGATTGAGGTATATAACATCATTAATACGATTTGCAGGAACCGCTTTCAAAAGTTTTTCAGCAGTGTCTCCGTGAGGATCGATATAGCAAATTCCGTGACCATTACGAATATCTTGCACCACCAAATTCTCCAGCAGGTTTGTTTTACCCATACCGGTTTTTCCGATGATATACATATGTCGAGTTCGGTCATCAGTTTTTATTCCGAAAACTCTCTCTTGATTTCTAAAGTTCGTTTTTGCAAAAAATGCAATTTCGTTGTTATTTGCCATAGTTGTAACTAGCGTTGTAGTTATTGCTTATTAAAATGCATTCTTGTTTTTTTGTTGTGGGTTGTAAGTTGTGAGTTATGAGTTATTTTACTCTATTGGTAAGTTCGAAGGGGCGCCACCACGCTTGGCTTCCACTCGAGAAACTGATGGTGCGATCACATTCATATCTGGCAAGTGAAAGATTGTTGCCAACTCCTCAGTACTCATTACCATCTGAACACCATCCCCGCTTCTGTTTCGATATCGACGCAAAATTTTGCGTTGACGATAACGCAAACGATTTCGTTGATTAACCCAATTTGCAAAAGTTTTAGACATATTGTCCGGCTTAAAGCCATTCATATTGTCATCATTAAATTGTTTTAAACTACCCCAAAAACCAGAAACTCCGTGAGATTTGTCAAAATTTTCTCTAAGACCAAGATATATGTATCGTCCTTTAACACTAAATTGCCATTTTCCAAGATTTTCCTCAACAGCTTTGAGCACATCTCTTTCTCCTGGAGAAAGACGGGTATCAAGCGGTTGCTCATCTTTCTTTTTTTCCGATGCAAATTCAACTGGCGAATGAGTAGCTTTAAACAAGTTGCTAATAACATCAACAAAGTCTTTCCAAAATCTTTCCAGAATAGAATCGCTCTTTTTTTCGTTGCCTTTTAGTTTTTCAACTAATTCTTTTCCTTTTGTCGAAGCCCAAGATGGTGAATTTGGTGCAATAATCCATTGAAGCCACATCTGTTGCCCTGGACCAAGTTTACCCATAACTTCAAAAAGCCCAGCTAGTGGATCAATCATAGTGCCAGTGATATCTTCTTCAAATGCCTTATAAGATCGAATAGGATAAGCCAAATGCTTACTTGTAGGAGCAATATCAGCTCCCCATAAATCCCATTTCCCGTTAGGAATAATTTTTGGCACATCATCAACATAATCAGGAACTTCAATTATTTCAACGTCAGGATATTGAGCATACAAAGCTGCCTCGACAAGATTACGATATTTTTTCATCGAACGAATATACAAGTGTACATCGCCAGCATTACTTACTATTTCCAAACTCATATAATCAGTGAACATACCACTGATATATACTTCAGCAATATCAAAACCTTTTTCAACTCCAGCAAAGGTTGTGAAAAGTGCCTCCATAGGCTTGGGACTTTTTTCAATATTTTTTGGCGGGATAAGCTCCAAAAGCACCCAGTCAGCTGAAGCCCAAAAAGCATCCTGCACATGCCTCAGCCAATAAATTTTAAACGTAAAAAATAAAAGCGGCGGCAAAATAATGAACCATACATAGCTCATCACCTGCGACGCCGTTTTTATATCTGTACCTATTCCAATTATTGAAGATGAAATAATGTCCATTTTGTTGTATTTATTTTAGCGATACTAATACATGAATGAATGCGTATGTTGCGAATATGCCAATGACACGAATTTTTGCATTATTTGCATATTCGCGTATTTGCATGAATTTGCATAATTCGTATCTTTATTTCTTTATTGAATATGTTCCACTTTTTGATTTGGCGAAGTAGTTATTCAAGTTTATCACAATAGTTGATTTTTTCACATGTCTTATTTCCAAAACCTTGGTAAGAATTTCTTCTCTGCTGAGCGTTCCATCTTTTTTCTTCAAGATTTCTTCAATCACATCTTTCACTGTTCCACTTTTATATCCCCATTCAACCAAAGCATAAATTCCCCTTCCAACCAAAACGAAATTTTTATCTTTAATCAATTCATTATGCACGGTTTGAGCGTGAGTTTTCTTTCTGTTTAAATGATACTGATCAATCTTTTTTGCAATATCTCGAAAATGAAGTGGGCGAGATGCCTCCTTCAAAACCAAGTAAGCCTTTTCTCTTGTGCCCTTAGGTGAAATTTCTTTCCATTTTGCAAGCCCCCATTTTGAAAAAGTGTTTTGCTTGATCTCATCAGAAACTTCCAAATAATGTGTGAACATTTCCTTGGTTAAATCAAATGATGACAATTCATTTTTCATCAGTGCAAGCAATTCTTCAGCTGAAAGAGGTTTTTTTTGTGTTTTTAAAATTGCAACTGCAGCATTTTTAACTGCACGCCATTTTTCAATATCAAAATCAGGTAATGAATATGAAAAAGCCAATTCACCTTTGATTTCATTGTTTGCAATATTATCGAAACATTCCAAGAAAAAAGAAACTGAAGACTCTTCGCTTCTTTGTCCTTTTCCAAGTGCAAACAATAGCTCCTTCTCCCCCATTATACCACCATTGCTAGCAAGTGCCAACATAACTTTTTCTTGTATTTGCAAAAACAAAGTGTCGTTCTTTTTTTCTTTAACTTTTTTCAGAACTTCACGAATAACTTGTCTAACTCTTTCGCGAGTTATGCTATATTTTTTTCCAATTTCTTCCAAAGTCATTGAATGAGAATTAAAAACACCCCAACGACTGAAGATTATCTCCTGAGAACGCTCAGAAAAATCAGCCACAATCTCCCTGAGTGCGTCTGAAAAAAATCCTGTCTTAATTTCTACCCCTTTATTTTCAACAATTGCTTTTTCCATATGCTTTACGACTAAATTTGAATATATTAGGTTTCAAATTATATTAACACATATTAAAATTTTGTCAATAGGCAACAAAAAAATCAAGGGGTCCGGTAGAGACTCCTTGATTTGACACTAAATTTAATTCTTTTTTGCACTATCTCCGCATTTTGACATCCAAATCCTTTTCCAGCTTATTTGTAATGGCCAACATAACATCATCAATTTCTTTTCCAGTCAATGTCCGGTCCTGTGCTCCCAAGATTATATGGAAAGCAAAGCTTGAAGTGTCATCTGCAAAATCAATAGCATCAAAAAGATCAACATCCAAAACAAGATCCTTGCCAGCTGATTGAATAACCATCAAAATTTCATCAATGCGCACATCTTTTTGTGCAAGCAAGGAAATATCCCTAGTCACAATTGGATGCTTTCGAATTGGCGTGTACTCTCGCTCATCATCAGAAATTTGTGAAAGTTTATCCATATCAAATTCAAACATTACAACCCTAGTGTCGATATCAAAACCTTCCAAGACAAATGGATTTATTTCCCCAACATATCCAAAAGATTTTTCACTGCCTTGAATTTTTATTTCGCCAGCACGACTTTGATGCCACAATGAAAGCGGTGTTTCAATTGGAACTCCCCCGAACGTGTCGTAATAATGGTCAATAATTCCAAGTTGCGCCAAAATATGATCAACTGCAGCCTTGGCCTCAAAAAATCCCGACTCATGTCGCTTATCCATTTTTTCTTCCTTAGCGTTTTTTTTCTTTAGCACCATTGCACCTACTAACATTCTTTTTTCTTCAGGCAAAACTTCCCCGTTTGACCAATATACTTTTCCGATTTCGAAAATATTAAACTCATTAAAATTTTTCAGATTTTCTTTAACATTTTTAAGTATGTTTGGAATCAAGCTGACGCGAAGCTGTGATTGCTCCGGACTCATTGGCATTTCCAATTCCAAATGTTTTACCTCACCAAGCTGAGCAAACTCAGCATCTTTGGCAGAATAAAAAGAATAATTATACACTTCAGAAAAACCTTGCCCAGTCAAAATATTTTTTAAAGCACGCTCAAAAATCCTGCTTTCATTTTGCTTGGCAGCTGTTACAGCAACTGATGGAGCAATATTTTCAACCTTATCATATCCATAGATTCTTCCGATTTCTTCAATTAAATCTTCCTGACTTTTAAGATCAATTCTAAAAGTTGGAATTTCAGCCAAAAGAATGTCCTTCTCAATTTTCGCTTTCACGCCCAAAGATGTCAGAATTTTTTCACTCATTTTTGGAGGAACAGCAACACCCAACAATCTATCAACGTAAGCAAGGCTAAGCTCAACTGTCCATGGTTTTATTTTTTCTTGATATTCATCAATCATACCCTCAAAAGTTGCACCTGCAGTGTGCTCCAAAATTTCAATTACACGTACCATGGCTTTTTCAGCCAAATTTGGATCGAGCTCTTTTTCAAATCGTGAAGATGCATCAGTAAAAAGTCCCAAACGAGATCTGGTTTTTCGAATTGAAAGAGGTTTGAAATTTGCAGCCTCAAGAATGATATTGGTTGAATGCTGCGAAATTCCAGAATCTTTTCCACCCATAATTCCAGCCAAGGCCAAAGCTCCATTTTTACCAGCAATAACAATGTCATCATTGGTCAATTTAATCTTGCTGTCATCGAGCAAAACAATTTCTTCATCTTTTTTCCCAGTTCTAACAACAATTTCATTGCCAATCACATCGCCATCAAAAGCATGCAGCGGTTGTCCCAATTCCAACATAACGTAATTAGTGGCATCAACCACATTATTAATTGCGCTTAGTCCACAAGCTTCCAAGCGCGCTCTCATCCAGTCTGGAGAAGCTTTCACTTGAATACCACTAAGAACTGCGCCGATATATCTTTTGCAAAGATCTTTATTTTCAATTTCAACTTTCAAGTTCTTAGCTTTCTTGCTTTCCAAAACCAACCCGTCATAGTCATAATCCATTTCTCCACCCTCCAATGCCAAAACTTCTCTGGCCATCGCAACATGACTCACGGCATCATGCGCGCGATCTGGCAAAACTTTAATATCCAAAACTTCATCAATATTATTAAAAACTTCTCGCAATTGTGTTCCAATTTCAATGTTTTTATCCAAAAGTAATATTCCGGCATGGCTAATTCCCAGTCCAAGTTCATCTTCAGCACAAAGCATCCCGTGAGATTTTTCTCCTCTAATTTCACTTTCTTTGATTTCAAAATTTCCAGGCAAAATACTACCAACAGTTGCTACGGGAACTTTATCTCCTACTGAGATATTATTAGCACCGCAAACAATATCTAAAACTTCCTTACCAATGTTAACCTTGGTTAGTTGCAACTTGTCCGCATTGGGGTGTTTTGATATTTCCAAAATTTCCCCAACCACCACTCCAGCAAAATCTGATCCAACTTTTTCAACCGATTCAACTTCAAAAGAATGCAGCGTGATAAGATTAGCAATTTCAGCAGCAGTTTTTTTTGTATCAGAAAGCTCTTTGAGCCAATTATAACTATATTTCATAAAAATAGCTTCTCAGCCTTTAGCTTCTTAGCTTCTTAGAAAATTCAGGACACCTGAAAAGCTAAAAAGCTAACGCCTAAAAAGCTGTTAAAATTGTTTAATAAATCTTAAATCTCCAGAGTGAAAAAGTCTAACATCGTCTATTTTATATTTCATCATCGCCAATCGTTCCAAGCCAAATCCCCAGGCAAATCCCTGATATTTATTTCTTGGATAGCCCACAGCTTCAAAAACATTTTGGTTCACAATTCCAGCTCCACCAAGCTCCAGCCAGCCAGCCCATTTGCATGATGAACAACCTTTGCCACCACACACCAAGCAATTAATATCAAATTCAAAACTTGGTTCTGTAAATGGAAAATAACTTGGACGAAGTCTAATCTCAACATCAGCCTTGAAGAATTTTGAGAAAAACTGTTCAGCCACAAATTTCAAATTTCCCACCGTGATGTCTTCGCCAACCATTAAGGCTTCGAATTGATGAAAAGTGTGATCATGAGTTGTGTCAGTTGATTCGCGACGAAAAACTCGCCCCGGAGCAATAATACGAAATGGTGGCGTGTGCTTTTCCATAAAGCGAATCTGCACATCAGAAGTTTGCGTGCGCATCACGACTTTTTCATCTTTGCCTTCATCTTTTAGCCAGAAGGTATCTTGCATATCGCGAGCTGGATGATCCTTAGGGATATTAAGAGCATCAAAATTATAAAATTCTGTTTCCACTTCTGGCCCATCTGCAATTTCAAATCCCATTGAATTAAAAATATCTTCTATTTCATATTGAATTTTGCTCAGCGGATGAAGATGACCTCGCTGCAATTTTTTAGCCGGCATCGTCACATCAATTTTTTCCGCCGCAAAATCAAAACTTTTTTCCTTAAGTTCTTTTTCTTTTTCAGCAAGAACGCTTTCAACTTCAATTTTTGTTGCATTTGCAATTTGTCCCACTGTTTTTCGCTCCTGCTCAGTCAAGTCCTTAAGACTCTTGAGAATGTTTGTAAATTCACTTTTTCTTCCCAAAAATTTAATTCTCAAGTCATTAAGTTGGGCCAAGGATTCTACGGCGAGAATTTCAGCCAAAGCATCTTCTTTAATTTTGTTTATTTTTTCTTCGAGCATATTATTTCTTGAAAATTATTTTTACAAAGCCCAGTTTTCCTATTTTCAAAACCTTGCCATCAAATTCTTTCGTGACCAGTATTTGTGGATCAAGCAATTTTTCATCATCAACTGACACACCGCCTTGCTCAATTTTGCGACGAGCATCTCCCATACTAGAAGCATTTTCTGATTTCACAACAAGTTCTGACAATTTCATTTCTTCAGAAACTTCAAACTCGGCAATTTCAGTTGGGATTTCTTTTTTGGAAAATGTGTTAATAAAATATTCTCTTGCACTTCTTGCTAATTCTTCTCCGTGATATATTGCTGTGATTTCTCCAGCCAACCTAAGTTTTGCATCGCGAGGATTCAATATTTCCTCCTTCATCTCTTTTTCAATTTGAGCAACATCTTCCATTGGAATGCGAGTGCAATGAACAAAATATTTTCCGATAAGTTCATCTCCCATACTCATCACTTTGCCAAACATTGAATTGGCATCGTCAGTCAGGTTAATAGTATTTCCCCACGAAGAACTCATCTTGCGTCCGTCAAGACCCTCAATCAAATCAGTCATCATAACATCTTGAGGTTTTTGCTTGTATTTTTTTTGCATCTCGCGACCAGCCAAAAGATTGAAACGTTGATCAGTTCCACCGAGTTCTAAATCGGCTTTTAATACCACACTGTCATAACCTTGCATCAAAGGATACAAGAGCTCGCGGAGCGATATGCGTGTCCCCTTTTCTAATCTTTTTTTAATATTATCCCGCGCAATAAATTCAGCTAAAGAAAAAATATCAGCTTGCTCAGAAATTTCATTGTATGTTAGTTTTCCGAGCCAATCAGAATTTTTAACAACTTCAACTTTACTCATATCCAAAATTTTTCCAGCTTGCTCGAAATATGTTTCCATATTTTTTTCAACAACCTCACGCTCAAGCATTGGCCTCTCACTTTCCTTGTCAGAAGTGTCCCCAATCACACCAGTAAAGTCGCCAATCAAAAAAACAATTTGATGTCCCAGCTCTTGCAAATCTCTGAGCTTCAAAAGAGGCACAGCTCGACCCAAGTGAATATTTGGACTAGTAGGATCAGTGCCGAATTTAATACGCAATTTCTCATCACTAAGAAGCCTCTTTTTAAGATTTTCACAATCAATAACTTCATTAACTCCACGAGTCAAAATTTCTTCAATTACTTTTTCTTGTTGTTTTTCCATTTACCCTGTTAAATAAGATTTGGGCTTTTTAAAAAAGAAAACCCACCTATTAAAGTTAATTTTTTAATTTTATTCACAACATTATTTAATTCAAGAACCCAAATCTTAATTTTAAATTTTTTAAGGAAATTTAAAATTATTTAACAGGGTGAATAATCTTAAATTTTCATTACTAATATAGATTTATAATACCAATTTACACAACTTTTTGCAACACCCAGCCTTGGCTTCACAAAAGGTCAAATCGACAAGGGGTTGACTAACTTATCAAAAAGATGTATAATTATATATTGTGGGAAAATTGTTTCCCACAGCAAATTATAGAACCTTTACAATTTTATATACCAAGGAGGATTCAAAGTGGAAAATTATTCACAATTAGACATTAGCGTATTCGAACCGTTAGAAAGAAAGTGGTTATGCATCAACCCATGGTGGCGCCGTACGATACGATTGTTTATTTCAATGATTTTATCTTTTCTTGTTTTCACTGTACCCATGCTATTTTTTATTGAGATAAAACAACATGCATTGCTTTTTTTAACACAATTTATATTGGGAACAATTGCATTCTACATCGTTTCAATTCTACTAACAGCAGTTGCAAGAAATCGCAGAACCCTCGCAACATTGTACATAAAACTGAAGGATTTTTCCCTTCGAGATTCCTTGACGGGGTTATACAATGACAGAAAGTTCATGACTGAAAAACTGGAATGCATGTCAACGTATGCGAAAGCAAACAATGAATCTGTAGCGATTTTTTTTGCTGATCTCGATGACCTCAAAGAAATAAACGACAATTACTCGCATCTAGCGGGTGACAGTGCTATCGTAGCAACAGCAAAACGCATGGGCAATGCATTTAGGGATAATGATTTCTTGTTTCGCTTCGGAGGAGATGAATTTTTTGCTATAACATTATTAAAAAACACCCCCGAAAACGAGGCGGAGGAAGAAGTAGCAAAAATTACTCAGAGAATAACGGATTCTGTAAGTACAAAACCAGTGCGTTATGGTGAAGACAAGATACTGTTATCAATTTCCATTGGCGCACACATCCTAAATCCCGAAAACACAATTGGGAGAGAACTTTTAATTGTAGACAAAAAAATGTACGCAATCAAAAAAGATAGGAAGCTAGGAGGAAAAGCAACAAGAAAGTAAACCATACAAGCCGGCATAGTGCTAAATCACTATGCCGGCTTTTTAATTTGTGTAAAAAATATCTCTATAAAAGTCCTAGTCTTTTCTTGGCTTCAAATATTTGATGATCATTCATTTGACCAGACTTTTTCATTTGCTCAAGAGTTTTGAGAATGTCAGCTTTGTTTTTTTGAATATTATCCGGAGTCATTACCTTTTTCATTAAGGCTTCCCTTTCACTTGGACTCATTTTTTCCAATTTTTTCATCGCCATCCTTTGCATAAATCCCATATTTTCAGGATCCATAGGATTAGCATTTTTATCTTTTTTCTTTTTGAAAGCATCTAAAATACCCATATTGTTACAAATTTTTAATTTTTAATAAAAACCTGGATTCCCGCCTCCGCGGGAATGACAAGATGAATTACTTCTTGTATTTAAGTGTTAATTCATAACTTGTTACCAACAGCGCGGTTGCGATAAAAACTGAAGAATACGTTCCGAAAGTAACTCCAACCAAAAGCGCCAGTGCAAAAAACTTGATTGATGCTCCACCAAACAAATATATCGCCAACAAAGTTATGATCACAGTAAGAGAAGTGTTGATTGAACGCACAAGTGTTTCATTTAAACTTTGATTGACCACTTCTGGAAATGGAACTTTCTGTGAACTTTTAAGCAAATTTTCTCGCGTTCGGTCATATACCACGATGGTGTCGTGAACAGAAAAACCAAGAATTGTAAGCAGCGCTGCAATAAAAGGAATACCGATTTCAACTCCATAAAAATGTCCGAGCACTGAGAAAACTCCCATTGTAATCAAGATGTCATGAGAAAGTGCAATTACTGCACCTGCACCATATTTCCAAGATTCAACTGGACGAGACACTTTGCGAAAAGCCCAAGCAATATATGCCATAATGGCCATAATTGCCAATAACAGGGCGTTTACTGATTTTGATTTTAATTCGCCAGAAACTGAAGAGTTGAAAAAATCAACACTGGATTGAGTAGCACCGGAATATTTCTCACTAATTTTTCCCCAAACATCACTGTTTGTTTTGTCATCTTCAGAAGCATAGCGGATTACCATTGAATTATTTTCTAATCCCTGCAAGGCTAAACTTTTTAACTCCAAATCCTTAAGTGTTTCCGTAACATCCTCCTTGGAAGGAACTTGCTCGGCAAATTTAACCACCATTCGGGTTCCACCAGTAAAATCAATGTCATATTTCAACCCCCAAACTGCCAAGCTTAAAATACACAGGACAGTTAGAATGCCAGAGAAGATATAGGCGTATTTGGTTTTTCCAATAATATTAAACATGAGATAAAATTTTTATAATTTTTTAATTTTGTAATTTTTAAATAATGTTTTAATTTCTTAATTTTTAAAAATTATAAAATTTGTATTTATTTATAAAATTAAAAATTAAAAATTTAATCCAATATATCAGATTTTTTTACTCCTACCATCCACATTCTATTATGGATCCAGTCACTAATGATAACTTTAAGCATTGTTCTGGTAATTATCACAGCAGTAAACATTGAAACCACAACTCCAATAAAAAGTGCGGCTGCAAAACCTTTCACAAAACCCGTACCCATAAGATACAAAATTCCAGCGGTCAGCAAGGATGAAATGTTGCCGTCGCGAATTGATGTCCAAGCACGTTTGAATCCTTCTTCAAGTGAATTCGCAATCGTTCTTCCACCACGTATTTCTTCTTTGGTTCTTTCAAAAATCAAAATATTAGCATCGACCGCCATACCAATTGAAAGCACGAATCCTGCAATACCGGAAAGTGTCAGGGTAATTCCTGTCATTTTGAAAATAGTTATCATCACTGCAGTATAAATAAGCAAAGCTAATGATGCGACAAGTCCTAGGAAGCGATAGAAGATAAGCATAAAAACAACAACTGCTCCGAGGCCTATTGCTCCAGCAATCAAAATACTTCTAAGCGAATCTGCTCCAAGAGTTGCTTCAACGCTTTGTTGACCAACCAATGTCAAAGGAACTGGCAGCGCACCTTGATTTAATCTGTCAGAAATATCCTTGGCTTCTTTGAATGTGTAATTTCCTGTAATCACCGCTTGCCCGTTTGTGATTTCAACTTGAACGGTTGGTGCTATCTGCAATTGTCCATCCAAGAAAATTGCGATTTCTTTTCCTAGATTTTTTTTGGTTAGTTCTGCGAAAAGCTTTGTGCCTTCTTCGTCAAATTGAAGAGAAACTTCCGGTTCTCCAAGACCTTGCCCGTTTGAATATTGCGCTGTTGCACTTTTTAAGTTTTTTCCGGTAAGCGCCGTTGTTTGATATTTGAACTGTTCATATTGAGAAGGATCTTTTTTTGCAAAAAGAATGTGCGCACCATGAACTTCCAAATTTTCTCCTTCCCCACGAGATTCAATAAATTTAATAATGTGCCAACCATATTGAGATTCCACCAAATCAGGATAAATTTCTCCTGATTTCAAATTGCTTTCGAATAGAATCTTATCAAATTCTGGCACAAAAGCACCTTTTTTCACGAAATCCAAATCTCCGCCCTTATCCTTGGAGCCGGGATCTTCACTATTATCCTTGGCAAGCTGAGCAAAATCTCCACCATTTTTGACTTCATCGAAAATTTTCTGTGCTTTTTCTTTTGCCTGCGTGTTCATCTGATCAAACATTTGTTGAACTTGCGGATCGACAGGACCTTCTTCTTTAAATTCCAATAACGGAGCGTCTTTAATTTTAGCCTTAGCTTCTTCAATATCTTTAATACCGGGAAGTTCAACAATGATACGATTTTCTCCACTGCTCTTGGCAATTTGCACCAATGGCTCCCCCACACCAAAAGCATTCACGCGTCTTTCAATGACAGTCTGCGCGCCCTCCATTGCTTCTGCCACTTTTGATGGATCAATATTCGAAACATCCGCTTTATATTCCAAATGAAATCCTCCTTGCAAATCAAGTCCCAATTTCAATTTAAACTTATTCAGTGCGTCATAAAGTGGCGTTATTTTTGAAACTGCCTGTGGATATGCAACAAGACCAGCAACCACTGCCAAAACGATTACCCCAGCAAATTTCAATTGTAATTTTTTCTTTATATTCATAAATTTAATTTTATATCATTTTTTTCAAATAGGCAATATTTTAAAAAATGCCCACCAGTCTAATGACTAGCGGGCATAAATGGCTTGGGAGTAAACTACGCAGACAACTGCTCTGACAACTGCCTTATGTTGTACAGCCTAACTTCGGATGGAAAGTTGATAAATTTAATCCTGTGACGTAATTGCAACTCATCAACATACCATTTTTCCAGCATTATGCCGAGAGCTTCGCCCATCTCAGAAAAACTCATCTTGGAGATATTGTAATGCAGAGCATCGCAATATGCAAGATGGCACGAAACAACTTTTCGAACTCTCTCGATTTCAGTTATCTCATCTCCAACCTTCTTGAAAAACTTACGCCTGAATAAATTCCTGCGAATCCATTCCAGCAAATAAGAACACGGGACCTTCCAGGGTAAAGGAACATTATTCAACTCCTGACACACCTTAAGCAATGTTGTCTCCTCTTTTGCCATTCGATCTAAAGCTTCTTTACTCTCATTAATAAGAAGTTTAAATAGATCTTCAAGTTGATTTTTACGCACTTGCACTTCATTTTGCAGCATAAATCCTCCCTTTTGTAATTCAATTTTTTAAATTACGCTATATTTTTTCTTCTGTAAATGTACTTTTAATGATTAAATACTAATTCAATTGAGGATTTATGGCAAGTTATGCTGAGTTTTGTTTAATTATCTTGTTTTAATGCAACTGCAACTTCTTTGATAACTGTTCTTGAGCCGTCATTACTAAGACGCTCAAGAACTTCTCGATATGTCAGCCAGGCGTAAGCTTTGTTTTCAAAATCAATTTTTACTTTTTCCGTTTGCGTTTCAGCGGCATAATATACGGCGTTTTTAAAAATATAAATTCCTTTGTTTTGTAAAATTCTTTCTTTTTTCTCATTACCTTTAGCGGTATAAAAATAATGCACGGATTCGCGAAAATTAGGCAAAATTTCAAGGTCATCAATGCTCGTTTCCTCAAAAACCTCACGTCTGAGTGTTTGCTCTTCGCTTTCACCATTTTCCATATGCCCTTTTGGAAAATCCCATTGCCAGCTGCGGTATTGCACCAAGAGAAACAAGGTTTTATCCTCGCTTTTTCTATATATAACGCATCCTACTGATTTTTCAAATGATAAATATTTCATTTTTATTTTCCACAACAGTTTTTGTATTTTTTGCCGCTTCCACATAAACATAGGTCATTTCTGCCGATATTATCCTTTTTGACAAATGGCTTCTGCGCTGCAGCAGCTTCATTGTTGCCAACTTGTTCTTTTGCAGTCTCATTGCTAAATTGAGCAGGACTATCCTCGGCTCCGTGAAATTGAATATTTTTGGGTGCAGCTTCTTTTTGGACTGAAGGCTCAGCTGAAACCATTGAGACCTTGAAAATTGTTCGCACGGTTGTCGAACGCATATTTTCCATCAAATGAGAAAACATATGAAAAGCTTCTCTTTTGTATTCAATAAGAGGGTCGCGTTGTCCATATCCACGAAGTCCAATTCCTTGACGCAAATAATCAATTTCATCAAGATGATTCATCCAAAGCGTGTCTATGGTTTGCAAAATAATTGCCTTTTCAATTTGTCTTAAAGTTTGCGCACCAATCTCTGTTTCCTTTTGGATATATACTTCCTTGGCTTTTCCCATGACATATTCCATCATCAAGGAAATTTTTTCCACAGTGTTTTTAGATTTGTCATCCCTAATTTGTTCAAGTTTTTTACTGTCATTTTCAGAAAAGGGAAAAATGTTTTGCAATTCGTTTGTGATAGTTTTAATATCCCAAGCATATTCTTCTCCGGTGCAGTGCACCGAAATATTACGTTCAACCTCCTCTTCAACATATTGCATAATTTCAGCTTTCACATCATCCGAGGCTAAAATTTCTTTACGTTTTTTATATACAACTTCACGCTGTTTATTCATCACATCGTCATAATCTAAAACATGTTTTCGAATATCAAAATTGTAACCCTCAATTTTAGATTGAGCACTTTCAATGGTGCGAGAAATAATAGCATTTTGAATCGGCTGATCTTCTGGCAATCCAAGAGTGTCCATCATACTTTTAAGCCTATCCCCTCCAAATCTTCGCATCAACTCATCTTCCAATGACACATAGAATTGTGATGCTCCCGGATCTCCTTGACGACCAGCTCGTCCTCGAAGTTGATTATCGATGCGGCGTGCTTCATGTCTTTCTGTACCGATAATATAAAGTCCTCCAACTTCTTTAACTCCTTCTCCAAGTTTAATATCAGTTCCACGACCAGCCATGTTTGTTGCAATAGTCACCGCGCCAAGTTGTCCAGCGCCTGCAATAATAGCTGCTTCTCTTTCGTGATGTTTAGCATTTAAAACTTCATGCTTTATTCCTTCACGTTCAAGCAGCGCACTAAGATATTCCGATTTTTCAATAGCAATAGTTCCAACCAAAAATGGCTGACCTTTTTTATGATTTTCTTTGATAAGTTGAGCAATCGCATCAAATTTTCCCTTTTCAGTTTTATAAACGACATCAGGCAAATCTTTTCTAATCAAAGTTTTGTTTGTTGGAATTTCCATCACATCAATTTTGTAAACTTTTGCAAATTCTTCAGCACTGGTTGATGCTGTTCCTGTCATTCCGGCCAGCTTTTTATACATTCTGAAATAATTTTGAAAAGTGATTGTCGCCAAGGTGCGAGATTCTTTTTGAACTTCAACGCCTTCTTTCGCTTCAATTGCTTGATGAAGACCATCGCTATAACGACGTCCCTCCATAAGTCGTCCTGTAAAATCATCAACAATAATAACCTGTCCGTCTTTTACGACATATTCCTTATCAAGTTTAAACAAAACTTCAGCGCGCAGTGATTGCTCCAAATGATGAACGTAATTTATTTTTCCAAGTTCATAAATGTTGCCAACTCCAAGATCTTTTTCAACTTTTGCAATTCCATTTTCCGTCAGCGTCACGGCTTTCATTTTTTCATCCACTTCATAATCTTCTTTTTCCCTAAGACGTGGAACAAGTTGAGCAAAGCGTTGATATAATTTTGTTGATTCGCTGTCTGGAGCTGAAATAATAAGCGGGGTGCGAGCCTCATCAATCAAAATTGAATCGACTTCATCAACAATAGCGTAATTAAGTTCTCTTTGTGACATTTGCTCCAAACTTTGCACCATATTGTCACGAAGATAATCAAAACCAAATTCATTGTTTGTTCCATAGGTAATATCACAGGCATAAGCCTCACGCCTGGTTATTTCAATCAAATTTTCCATCTCCACGCTCACTTCGTCGCCATCAAAAACTTGCGGTTCATACAAATATGAAACGTCATGCATAATGCACGCAGTTGAAAGTCCAAGAGCGTTATAAATCGAACCCATCCAATTGCAATCGCGCTTAGCCAGATAATCATTCACTGTCACGACGTGCACACCTTTTCCTTCAATAGCATTAAGATAAATTGGCAAAGTTGATGTTAAAGTTTTTCCTTCGCCAGTTTTCATTTCCGTTATCGTTCCTTTGTGAAGAGCAATCCCGCCAATCATCTGCACGTCAAAATGTCTCGTTCCGTTTACACGCTTGGCAACTTCTCGCACCACCGCAAAAGCCTCTGGCAAAATTTCATCGAGGGTTTCTCCTTTGGAAACTCTCTCTTTAAATTCCTTGGCTTTTCCTTTCAAATCTTCATCAGAAAGAGCAATCATTTTTTCTTCAAAGGAATTGATTTTTGTTACGATCGGTTTAAGTTTATTTATCTCCCGTTCATTTGAACCGAATATTTTGCTGAATAATGTCATAAAAATTAGTTTAAAAGTTTACCCCGTGAAATTGCTTCGCACCAGCAAAGCTGGATTTCACTGGGTAAATAAAGTTATAAAGTTCATAAGGCAAATTGAACACAAACCAAAACCCTATTTTATAGGGCTAACATTTTATACGTCTTTAGTGTTTGTTTCTTTGCTTATTCTATATCAAAAAACCCCTCCCGTAAAGGAAGGGTCTGGTTTGTAAAATTTGCTAAAATGATTGCAGCACGATTGATCCATCGGGGGCGACGTCGGTGCAGGTTCCGCGTAGGAATGCTTTTTTTCCAATAGTAAGCATTGTTTTGATTTTATCAGCAATTTGACTGTCTGATTTCACAATCACACGCACGGGATATGCGGCGTCATTGTCCAAATTACCTTTGGCATATGTGCCCCCGGTTGGAATGCCCTCTATGATTTGCACACTCCAAAACAAATTTGTGTTGGGTGTCATTGTTTTGTTTTTGCATTGTTCCCATTGCGATCTAATAAGTTTTTTTCTTTCTTCAGAAGTTTCTTGCACAGCTGGAGCTTTCTTTGGCTCAACAGTTTTGCTTTGACTTGGATTTGCAACTGTAGGGTTTAAAGATTTTACCTCAGCGCTTGCTTGAATCGTTTTGGGAGCAACAGCAACAGGGGCAGGTTTTTTCTTAGCAAAAAGAAGAAATGCTCCAGAAACAACTCCCAAAAAAATAACAAAACCTAGGACGATTTTTATTTTTGTATCCATTTTTCTTGCCCCGTTAAATTGCGGTAATCCGCACTATTTAACTGGGGTTGCTTTTTAAAAAATTACTATTTTTTAATGATTACATTATACCACAAAAAACAAAAGAAAGCTTTTCGACTTTCTTTTGTTTAATACAAAGTTAATTGAATCTGTTTTATATCATTCCCGTGAAAACGGGAATCCAGGGCTAGGCATAACTCTGGATCCCCAGTCAAGCTGAGGATGACAAGATGCCATTATAATTAAGTTAACCAAACAAGGAATATTGCTTAATACTCTTACAATTGCGTAAGTTTTTATAACCTAGAAACGTGCGCTTTCATCAAGCACGACTTTCTTTTTAAGTGAAATTGCACCTCGTTTTTTTAGTGTTCTAAGTTTATCTTTAAGATGTGTAACTTGCGCTTGCAATTCATCAACAACCATATCAATTGAAGCTTCGATGCTCTCAGTGGTGTTGTCAGCACGAAACATATTGCGAGGAGTGTGCAGCATAACTTCTACACGAAATTTTCCTTTTTTGTCCAAATCAATCTCAACTTCACTCTTCATAATATTATCAACAAACTTATCCAGCGTGCTAAGTCTCTTTTCGATGTATTCCTTAGTAGTCACGTCGATCTCAACTCCCTTGAAAAAAAATCTCATGTTTTCTGTTGTGCTCATACGGTTTTTTATATTAATAATTAAATTACAATTTTTTTATTTTTCGCATATTTGCGTCATTCGCATCCATTCGCGTATTCATATAATCGTCTCAAAATCCCAAATAATTCACTTCCTCTGTCAGTTGAATTCCAAACTGATCTCGCACTTGTTGTTTAACAAAACTCACCAGCATTATAACATCCGAAGCTGTTGCCTCGCCAGCATTGATAATATAGTTTGCATGTTTTTCACTGACTTGCGCTCCGCCGATTTGTTTTCCCAAAAGTCCTGCCTGCTCAATAACCCAACCTGCTGGCAAAGTTTTATTTCTCACGGGAACGCCTTTTTCTTTTTCAAATTCCTGACACAATTTTTCATTTTCAACCACCGGATTCATAAAATATGAACCGGCGCTTTTGGTTCCATTTAATCCCCTTGCCGATCTCGTCATTATAGTTTCTGTAACAATTTTTTGAACTTCTGCAATATCACCTTTTTGCAAAGCAAGTGTAGTTGAAATAACTATCAAATTTTTATTTTCTTTAAAAATACTTGTTCTGTATGCAAAATTACATTGCTCATTTTCAAAAGAAACTAATTCCATTTTTTCAGTGTCATATGCTGTCACAGTCTTGATACAAGATTTTATTTCTACTGAAAAAGCACCGGCATTTCCTCTCACAGCACCACCAACTGTTCCAGGAATTCCAGCTAATTTTTCCAAACCGGAAAGCCCCTGACCAGATGTCGTATTTACAATTTTAATAAGAGGTACTCCAGATTGAACCTCAATCATTTCGCCATCAATAGAAATTTCATTCATCTTTATCTTAATGATAAGACCATCAAAACCATCATCACTAACAAGCAAATTTGTTCCGCCACCCAAAATATAAAAATCTATTTTTTTGTCTTTAGCAAATTCTAATGCTTCTTTCAGTTCTTCAACCGAAAAAACTTCCGCATAAAATTTTGCATCTCCCCCAATGCGAAACGAAGTAAACGGTGCTAATGAGATATTTTCTTTTATTTCTATCATGATTTTTTTATTTAAATTATTATCTCTTGGCTTCGGCTTTTCTCCCTTCTTCAAAAACAAACACTGCAACCATGGCGACAAACACTGCCACCCAATCTTGCCACATAATTGGTGCCATATGCAAATATTTTTGCAAAAATGGTAGATACATAAACAAAAGAAGCATTGCAGTAGAAATAACAGCAGCACCGATAGCATATTTGTTTTTGAAAAAACCGATTGTAAAAACTGAAAGTGTTTCACTGCGAGCTTGCATCAAGTTGACCATCTGAGTCATTGCAAGCACTGCATATGCCACTGTTGTTGACCTAATATATAATACGCTATTGGGATCAATTTTATTACCAAAATCCCAGCCTCCTCTTTTCATTGAAAGAATAAACGCAATCACGGCGCCAGTTGCCATAATAAGACCCACCCGCAGCAATCGCCACACACCAGCTGAATCAATGACTTTTTCTTTTGCGCTAAATGGTTTTCTTTTCATCACATTTGGTTCTGATGGTTCCAAGCCGAGTGAAAAAGAAGGGAAGATGTCAGTTCCGAGATCAATAGCCAGAATTTGCACTGCTGTTATTGGCACAGGTATTTGCAATAAAACTCCAATGATTACAGTGAAAAATTCACTCACATTTGAAGTAAAAACATAGTATACAAATTTTCTCAAATTTTGATAGATGGTTCTTCCCTCTTTTATTGCTCGCACAATTGAAGCAAAGTTATCATCAAGCAAAATCATATCAGAAGCTTCTTTTGCCACATCCGTTCCAATGACCCCCATTGCAACTCCAATATCAGCTCGCTTCAGTGCGGGTGCATCATTCACGCCATCTCCCGTCATTGCAATAACAGCGCCACTTTTTTTAAGTAAAGTTGCAATACGCAATTTTTGCTCTGGAGCAATTCGCGCAAAAGCCACCTCTTTTTCCAAAATTTTTGCAATCAATTCGTCGTCAGATAGCAAATCGAGCGCTCTTCCGTTTATAACTTCGGCGTTTGTTGATTTTAAAAGTCCAACCTTTTTGGCTATAGCCTCTGCAGTAATTTCATAATCCCCCGTTATCATAATCACTTTTATTCCTGATTTGATGCACTCTTCAATTGCGCTGCGCACGTCGGCGCGTGGAGGATCAATCATTCCCATCATTCCAACCCAAACCAAATCCTTTTCAGCTTCCAAGGAAAACTTATCCCGAGCAACATCATCCAAATCTCTTTGAGCAAAAGCCAAGACTCGGAGTGCCTGTTTGCTCATTGCGTCATAACTACTTTTGGCTTTCTGTTTTTCTGCAGGAGTAAATGGAATTATTTGATCGCCGACAAGTTTGTGTGTGCAAAGATCAAGCAAAACGTCCGGCGAACCTTTTACAAATGATGTTTTTTTGCCAGAAATATTATTAGAATACACAACACTCATCCTCATCCGATCAGAAGAAAAAGGATTTTCATCAATTTTTTCCCAACCATTTCGAAAAAAATCAGTTTCGTTTTGATATTTTTTTGCTACCACCAGCAATGCAGCTTCGGTCGGATCTCCGGTAATAGAAATTAATCCATTTTTTTCCATCAGACCACTATCATTACAAAGCGTTCCAATTCGAAACAATGTTTCAAGTTGAGAATATTTTTTAACATCAATTTTTCGTCCAAAGGAATAAAAATCTCCTTTTTCCTGATAACCTTCGCCATCCACAGTCAATTCATCATCGCCCACAATAATATTTGTGACCATTAGTTCATTGCGCGTGATTGTGCCGGTTTTGTCCGAGCAAATTATAGAAACGGAAGCAAGTGTTTCCACGGCGTTTAATTTTTTGGCCAGCACATTATATTTTAAAAGTTTTTTCATTCCAAGCGAAAGAGCCACAGAAATAGCCGCGGGAAGACCCTCTGGCACAACAGAAACAGCCAAAGCAAATGCAAAGAGAAAATTTTCATACAATGATATTTCGCTATAATATCCAGCTATCATAACCAGCGTGCCGATAAGGACTGCCAGAATTGAAACATCTCGACCAAGAGTTCGCATTTGTTTTTGAAGTGGAGTTTCCTCTTCCTTAACTTCACTGACCATATGCGCAATATTTCCAAGCTGGGTTTTCATCCCCGTACCCGTCACTAAAACAGTAGCGCTTCCTCTAGTGAGTGACGTTCCCATAAAAATCATATTATCCATATCCGCCAATACTAAACCTTGCTCAGTAATTGCTCCTGAATTTTTTCTACTAGACTTAGATTCTCCGGTAAAAATAAACTCATTAGCGTAAACATCATAACTTTCCAGCAAATATCCATCAGCTGCCACAGAATCTCCAGAAGTTAGCACAATAATATCTCCCGGAACAAGAAAAGAAGCGTCGATTTCTTGTCGCTGTCCGTCACGCAAAACAATTGCTTTGTCTGATGCTAAGCGGCGGATGTTTTCCAGAGTACGCTCTGCTTTATATTCTTGAAAAAAACCAATGGTTGCATTAATACTGATGATCAAGAAAATTATCGTCATATCGCGATATTCCCCAAACAAAAAAGCCAGAACGCCAGCCACTAGCAAAATCCAAACTAACGCGTCATTAAATTGATTTAGTAAAAGTGAAAACCAACTCCAAGATTGTTTTTTCTGCACTGCATTTTTTCCATATTTTTTCAATCTTTCTTCCGCTTCCTTACTGGTCAACCCCGAAACAGTCGCCGAAAATTTCTCCAAAACTTCCTGCTCGGTCAAATTGTATATTTGTTTTTCCATTTGAAATAATTTAAAAAGATTTGTTTTTATTGATTTAATTATACCTTTAATAAATCATTTTTTCTACTTGACATTTAGGCAAAATAGGAGTATAATATGAAAATGGTGCCAAACCATAACTAAAAAGCTTCCAGAGCAATCTGAAAGCTTTTTTATTTAATTTGCCCAATATTAAAGCAATCTTGCTGTTAGGTGCCCTATTCCATAGGGGGCTTCGTAACTTAATAGTTCAAAATTATATTTTTTTTCATGCAAAATTCCCAAGAGGATTACAATTGAGCGCAGGCCGCATTCTGCAGCTTCAGCAATGGTTTGCTCTTCCATATTCATCAAGCTTACCAAGTCTCCACTTCCCAAAAAGCGTATCACTGAATGATCAAATGCTTCAGCGCTTGGAGAAAAACCTGCGGGCGCATTTGGAGTAAGCTTATGAGAAAGATCTGCACTGGCAATAACAGCCACTCTCGGGCTTTTTGGATTGTCTAAAACTTTTTGGATAATTTCGCCATAACGATAATGGCGATCATAATTCATAAGAGAAAAAGAAAGATGCACAATCCTTGGTTTAATGTTTTTTGTAAGATGATAAAGAGGGATAATAGCACCGTGATCCAAAAAACCAGGATGGAGTTTTGCCGGAAACTCTTCACTCATAAGACAGTTGTATGCTATTTTGTCAGCAATTTCAATATTGTTTTTATAACTAACAACTTCATCGTCGCCAAATTGTGCAAGACTTCCCTTTAATTCACTTTCTGAATTAATAACAAAAGCATATGGCTCCAAATAAGCATGCGGAGAAATAACAATTATCGTGTCAGGATCAGCTGCTTCCAAGCCAAGTCGAAGAGACTCAAGAGCATTGAGTGTTTTTTCAAGAAGCTTTAAATCATCAGCATTTCCGATGCTAGGAATGCTTGTTGGTGGATGCGGAACAATTGCAGAAAATACAATCATATTTCTTGCCCCGTTAAATTGTGGTAATCCACACTATTTAACTGGGGTTGTCTTAAATGTCAGCAAAGATAGTACAAACGGGTGCTTATTAATATTACTATTTTTATTTTTTACCTCCATTGATTACTAACATTGCCTTATCCTTAATTGATTTTGGAGCATCGGGATGATTTTTGCCAGAAGGATATGCCCAAATGGCATCGAACAAAACTTTTTCATCATATCGATAATTCTCTCCCCTTTTCGTCCCTGGGTCGTTGGTAATAAATTCTTTTGTTTTTGCGTCATAATCAACAAGCACAAGCATATGTGTGATTGGTCCCGGCTCCGTGAAGTTCGGATTTTTAAGAGCGCGCCCAAAAATTGGAACCAAAATAATATTTTGTTTTGCAAGTTCTTTTTTCAAATCATCCAAAATAAAGCTCTTACTGATTGTGAAATTTTTAAAACCATAAAAATCAACGAGAATCTTACCAACATCTGAAACATCCGTGTCAATAAAATATCCGAAAGTTTTTTCTTCAAATTTCGAGATATCAAATATTTCTTGCTGAGCATCATTCGGCGAAGAAAAAGATTTACCTTTAATCCACCTCATTGCCATAGCCACCGATGCCTCCTCGCAACCATTTTGGTTTCGCTCATCACTCCAATCGCCCAACGGAGCTTGCGAAGTAAACGGGACTTTGTTTTTTTCTACTGGCTTAATTTGAACTTGTTCTTCCTTTTGTTTTTCAACTAACTGACTTTTTTTCTCATTTTCATTTTGAACATTTTTTTCTTCTGGCAAAATTTGCCTTTGATCATTAACGTCTTGTTTTTCTTGCGCAAAATTTTCGCCCCGAAAAAACAAACCCGCAAATAATGCTGCAATTAAAAATACTATTCCAAAAAAAATCTTTCGCTTATTCATAAATCAATTATACATCTTAACAATAAATGCGCCACATAAAACAAAAAGATATCCGAAGATATCTTTTTGCATTCAATTATCCAATGAGACTTTTGTAGTTTTCAGCCCAATAGAGAATTTGATTTGCATACCAATCATATTGATATGAAGTTGTGCCAGAAAGATACAATTTGGCTGCTCTTTTTTCGGCAAGCCTGTTGTGATCCGTCACTCCATAAACATCAGAAAGTTTGAGAGCCACAGCGACTGCAGCATCTTTCTCGTTCCATGGATCAGGATTTTCCTTCCCTACGACAGCTGAGATGCGATCTTTATATTCCATCCAAGTGTCTGGCATAAATTGTGGAATTCCCATTGCACCGCCTGTTCCAGCATATGAGCCTGGGTTACATGAGACATTCAATTTTTTGTAGTCATATCCTAAGCTTCCTGCAACATCCTTAATGATCTCTCTACGCTCTTGGAAAGTTTTCCATGCTCGCGTACTGAGGTAACCATTTTGATGATTGGCTTTTGCACCTTCTTCCACTTCCTGATAGGTACATTCTCCATGATTTCTGCCTAGGTCAGATTCGACCACTAACAAACCTATAATGAAATTTTTTCGAACACCTGTAGCTTCAGCTGCAAATTCAGCAGCTTTTTCTATCTCAGCAGGATCAGTGACGACCTTGGGGACAGCTGAGTTTGTTGAGATAAGTTGAATCAACTTTTTCTCATTTTTATCCTCTTTTTTTGTTTCAACCTCTGCATTTGCAGCAGGATTTTCAATTGTAACCTTTCTTACTTTGGTTATTTTTTCTTTCGAAAATCTTAACAGACTTTGCACTGGCGACTCAGATGCTTGTGCATCAGGAGTAAGCAAGAACAAGGAGCAAATAGCCACAAATAAAGCCACATTGCGCCCAGATAAAACACTTTTTGTAATACTAATAAGTTTGTTTTTAATAATTACTTCTTTGCTTGCTTTATCGACAAAACAAACAATTTTTATTTTTAGGCTCTGCAGCAAAATAATTTGTGCAATTCGTGCTCAGATTTGCGTCAGATTTGTTCTAAAAAAATCTGAAAGATATCGAGATACCTTGAAGATTTTTTTAGGCAAAGATGACGTGAAGATGAGTTGCGAGGTATATAAATTATTTTACTGCAGAGACTTAGACTAAAACAAAAAAGAGTTCCATACGGAACCTTTTTCATATTGTCACAAACTAGTATAAGATATAACGTGTTTTTTGTCAATCCCGAGCTACCAATTTTTAATCAAACAATGTGCGTTGTTTTTACAATTTCTTTTTTCGCATAACATACATCGGCCTATTGATAACCTCCTTGTGAATATTGGCAATATAAAGCGCCATCAGTCCGATAGAAATCAAGATAATTCCAACCAAAAAGACCAAAAGGATTGCTAAATTTTCCGCATCGGAAAATGTTGATGCAAACGGAGTGCGAAAAAAATATTTACCCAATAAAATATAAAAACCTGCCAAACCAGAAACTAAGGTAATCACAATTCCCAGATTTCCAGCTAATTGTAATGGAAACAAGCTCAATGAAACAAAGCTGTTCATCGCTAATTTAAAAAGCTTCCAAAAACTATAACTAGCATTTCCATGAATTCTTTCATTGGCATTAAAATTAATATACGCGCGCCTGAATCCCAACCAATCAACCAGTGCTCTTGTCATTCTATTTGTTTCCGTAAGACGATTAAATTCATCAACAACAACTCTATCAAGTAAGCGATAATCTGTAGCATTGGGAATAATTTCAATTTCAGCAATTTTGTTAATTACCTTATAAAAAATATTCGAACCTATTTTCTTAAAAAATCCGTTGCTTTTATTCTTATTTCTAATTCCCACAACCACTTCGGCGCCATTTTCCCATTTAGCAATAAATTCAGGAATAAGTTCGACTGGATGTTGCAAATCACCGTCAAGCATAATGCAAGCGTCCCCATCGCAATTATTCAAGCCTGCCGTGGTGGCAACTTCTTTGCCGAAATTTCTTGAAAAATCAATAAATTTAACGTCTTGATCTACCTGGGCCAATTTTTCCATTTCACCAATAGTATTATCTAAACTGCCATCATTAATAAAAAGAATATTAAAAACATATTTATCGGAGCATTTTTTAAAAACTTCTTGCAACTCAATATAAATAAGAGGAATGTTTTTTTCCTCATTATAAGCCGGAATAATAATCGAGATTTTTTTCATAATCCTTTTGCTTCATTTATCAGTATTAAAAGTATATCACAATTAAGCGTTCAGTAAAGCACTTTGGATACATACAAAAAAGCGTCACTAAGACGCTTTTTAATGGAAACCGATAATTTATCTCATATTACCACCACACATTTTGCATATTCCTTTGTGAATCACGACTTCATTAATTGCGGAAACACCAACAAGAACATATATTATCTTGGAAACAAGTGCCATCTGTCCCCCAAATAGCATCCCAATTTCCCACCCAAACAGTCCCAACAAGAGCCAATTAAGACCACCGATCACGAGCAATGTAAACGTGACCATATGTAAGCTTTTCATATATTTTTAACCTTGTTACATTCCAAAAATTGGTAATGTTTAACCAGGTTGTATACAATTTTAAAATCTACGCTTCTAAACAGGCGTCGACCACATCCTGAATAGTTTGTTATTAATATACAATTAAAAATGCTTTTGCTTTCAAAACAAAAGACAGGTTTTAACCTGCCTTTATGTCTTATGCTTTTTCTATCCAAACTATAAATTTAGGACTTACGCATTTTCTCAACTATTTCTTATTTGGCACGCTTTTGGATAAATACTCACTATCCAAAAGCTCAAGAGTCGCTGTCGCCAACTACTGGCCAAAAAAGAAATGATTCGAAATGCGTAACTTCTGATATTATTAGTTCGAAATTAGCTTATTTAACCATCCAAACAAACTAATTCCTTCTTGTGCATTCAAAAGTAATGTCTCAATTTCTTGATTAGCTTGTTCTAAAACTTTAACTTGCTGTGTTAATTGCTGTTGATCTCCTTCGTTTGAAAGTTGTGTCTTAAGCTGATTAAGTTGACGAATTTGTTCCTTGTTTTGATTTAATGTTTCTTGGGACGTTTTTATCTCACCGTAGTTTGGTCCAACAAAAAATTTAGCAACGCCTCCACGACTCTCTATCTTTTCAATGCTTTTTTCAAGTTTAACTTGATTTTGATTCTGATTCTGAGCAATAACTTTTACCTGTTGTCCAATTCCTCCAGTTCTGTCAGCTAATTGAATCATTGCCTGAACTGCATTAGCAACCATACTTCTTTTTTGTGCTGCATTAGCGCCAGCATTTGAGTTTCCATTACCTGCCGAATTTACAGCACCACCCATTGTTGGTTGAGCAGCATTTTTATCTTGAGTTTGAACTTGTGTAGTTTCTCCTTGATTCATCACTTTGTTTTGTTCCTGGGTTGGAGAAGTTTTTTCAACTTGACCAGTTGGAGCCTGTACTACTGTTGGCTCAACTTTTGCTTCTTGTTTTGGAGCTGTGTTTGCTGCTTGAGCCTGAAGAACAAATCCAAACATCAGCAGCGATGCTGCGAACATTGTTTTTTTCATTGTTTTTATATTAAATAATTACTACATTAATTATACATCTTTTTTGATATTAAGTAAATCATTTTTTATTACAAAACGAATTTTCAATTACAAACCAACTATTTATTTCAAGTATTTTTCAATATTTTCTTTGTGCTCTTCAAATGTTTTTGCGCAATAAATTTGCTTATTACTATCGTGAATATAAAACAAACAATCAGTTTCTATAGGATTAACAATAGCTTCAATTGCATCAAGCCCAGGGTTGCCAATCGGATATGGCGGAAGTCCCTTGTATTTATATGTGTTATATGGAGAATCAATATTGACGATGTCCGTGGATTTGATTGGTGCCCACCAACCAGTATCTGTTTTGCCTCGCGCATATTGCACTGTCGCATCAATTTCCAGATTCATATCTTGATTAAGCCTATTCCAAAGTATTCCAGCAATAAGTGGCATATCATCTTTTCCTGCAGCTTCTCTTTGCACAATTGAAGCTAATTTAAGTCCAGTTGTCCATTTGATGTTCTGCTGGACAAACTGACTAATATATGGGGCGAATTGCTCATCAAAACGCCGAGTCATCCTATTAGCAATATCAAATCCTTTTTCATCAACCGGAATCAAATATGTATCTGGAAAATATGTGCCTTCAATATAATCAATATTCATTTTCGTGTATTCCGTATTCCACTTGTCCAATTCTTCATCGCTCCAGCCAAATGTGTCCGCCAGCTTTTCCCCAATTTGTTCTTTTCTATAACCTTCTGGAATAACAACCCATTTCATGTCAGGAGCAAAAGTGAGTTTTCCAGCCAATTGCCAAGCACTCATATTTTTTGAAACATTGTAACCACCAGCTTTAATATCTCCTTTTTTGAAAAATCGAACCAGCTTAAATGCAACTTTATTTTTTATAAAGCCCTGATTTTTCAACTTATCCAAAGTTTGTGTTTCAGTTTGATTGCGATTCACAATAAAAACTTTTTTCTCCTCTAGAGATTGTGACGCACCAAAAAATAAAAAGTATATAAGAAAAATACCCCCAATTGCAATCGCAATCAGCCCCGCAATTGCACCAATTTTCTTCTTATTTTCCATTTCTACTCTTTTTTATTAAATCCCTCTAAGGATTTAAGAATTTCCAAAGGAATTGCAAAAATGACAGTGTTGGACTGATCCGAACTAAGATCATTTAAAGTGCTCAAAGTACGCAAGTGCAATGCTCCATCAGCCTTGTTAAGAACATTTGCCGCCTTGGCCAAATTTTCCGCAGCAATAACTTCTCCTTCAGCTTTAATAATAACCGATCTTTTTTCTCTTTCAGCTTCTGCCTGTTTTCCGATAACTCTTTTCATTTCTTCAGGCAAAGTAACATCCTTGAGTTCAACAGAATGAACTTCAATTCCCCAAGCATCCGTGGCTTTGTCTACGCTTAATCTAATTTTTTCAGCGATGGTGTCACGATTAGAAAGTAGTTCATCAAGATTAACTTCACCCACAATGTTACGCATTGTTGTTTGTGCTAATTGTGAAACAGCGAAATAAAAATTTTCCACTTCAATAATAGCTTTTTCTGCGCTACCAACTTTGTAATAAATAACAGCATTAACGCTAACTGAGATGTTGTCTTTGGTAATTGCCTCCTGATCTGGAACATCAACAGCTTTTATTCTCATGTCAATTTTTTGATAACTTTGAAAAATTGGAATAACAAGCCTCCACCCTGGTTCCATTATTCCGGTATATTTTCCAATTGTAAATTTAACACCACGCTCATATTGATTGATCTGCTTAATGGAGATAAGCAACACAAAAACCAATGCTCCAATTATCACTGTTCCCATATTTTTTTCTTTATTAATTAATCATTTAATTATACTTCAATATTACCACTTTTTCTCAAAAATACAACTGCGATTGATTTTTCTGTGCAAATAAAAAAGCCCCTACTCGCTTTTGACGAGAGGGGCGCATTGTGCTGTATGACACCTATTTTATTATGCTCCAAGGAATTACATCTCCTCCTCGAAACACTGGAATGTCGTAGAGTGAACTCGCCACCCTTTCCTGCTCTTTTACTAACGTAATTTTCTCGTCACTGGGTTGGAAGCCGTAAAACTGCGGACCGAAAACCGAAGTGAAGTTTTCCAAGTATTCCATGCGACCGAGCTGCTCGAAGATTTCAGTGTAGGTCTGCATGGCTACGGGAGCGGAAAAGATCCCCGCACTCTTCTGCGAAAGTTTGATTCCGTAGAGATGCGGTGCACTATCCGTTCCTGCAAAAAAACGTGGATTGCCACTGCACATCGCGAGCTTTACCACATTAATATCCTGTTCCTGTTTGGCAACAGGCTTACAGTACTTCAGCGGTTCGTAGATGTTGCCATCAGGATTACAAACATCCCAGTAATTGACGATGGCGTGATGCGGAGTGAGCGTGGCTGCAACCTGATATTTTTCCGGTAGCTTCTCAATAAAGTAGATCATAGCATAAGATGACGCATGCTCGACAACAATTTTAAGTTTCGGATAGACTTCCAACAAATACTGTAAAAAACGAATGGCTTCTTGCTCTTGCCAGAGCATCTGCACCGGAGCGTCATCGTGAATTCTGCTGGTGCCAACTTCAAAGTGACAGGAAAATATAATACCATTTTCCTCCAACTCCTCAAGCAATTCAGTGAATGGGTTGGTATACAGATCGTACAGAGTGAGACCTTCCGCGCCGTTTGTTGTGAGGCCAGCAGGAATGAATTTGAAAACCTTGATTCCATGTTTGAGCGCTGTTTTTACAATATAACTCGCGCGCCCCAGAAGTTCACGCGTTACCATGAGTGGAACCACCGCGTTGAACGAGGGAGCAAGCGCTTTGATCTTTTCGAGATATGCCAGATTTTTCTCGAATGAATCAAGGACTTCGTTGCCAGGCAAATTACCCATAGCAACGCCACCCGCGAACTGATTTGTCGTAAAAGGCAGCACGTCTGACATCATGACTCCGTCACGGAGATGCATATGAGCATCAAAGCCTTTTCTAATTGTGATTCTCTTCATTTGTTACCTCCCAAAAAGTTTTTGTGCTCGCTGGATGATGGGCTGAACATTCCAGGGCTTAAGAAATGATACTGAGCCGATGGCGATTGCATTGACGTCTGCGTGATACAAGCGATCGACATCGTCAGGGTAAAGTATTCCGCCACCAGCAGTTATGGGCATTTTGATACCTGCTGAGCGAGCTTCCTTAACCCAGGATTCCACGATTGGCAGAAGTGGCCAGCCAGAAAGCCCACCGTCCTGCTGAAAGCCTCTTTTTCTCAAAGGCGAAACGTCGGAGCCGAAAAGCTTCCTCCAGTCGATCTGCTCAGGCATCTTTCCCCAGGGTATGGTATTAGAACACGTTAGCGAATCGAATATATTATTTCTTTCAATTTCTTTGACTGCCACAATGGGTGTCATGGCATTAATCTTAAGATCGAGGGGCACGTCGCCCAGAATCGTTCTCAAAATTCGGCCTTGTTCCAATGCTTCGCGCGCTAATTCCGAAGGATCGTGGTCGGTGTTCGGACAGGAAATGTTTAGTTGCACACCAAATATTGCTTTAAAATCCCACTTATGTTTTTTAAGGATTTGAGCAAAACCCTCGGTTTCATCCAGACGAAGCTGGAGCGTGTTGCCATCAGCCGCCATAAACGAAATCCAGTGATTCTGATCCAAATTCTGCCATCTCCTCTGATTTAGAAGAGTTTTAATTCCTGGATTACTAAGCGAAACAGCATTCACAGCAATCCCCTTGAATGGATTAACATAAATGCACTTGGGAAACATTTCAGTTGGTTGGTAATCTTCATCCAACGGCAGATTGCCGATGCGCGAAGCCAATGTTGCAGTTTTCGAAACAAGCGTAGCTCCGGTAAAATCAAAACGACCACGCATCAACATCTTGATAAAGTTGTGACTCGGATAGCCTTCACCGAAGTTGTTAAGCGCACCAGACGCTACCATGACGGGACCGAAAGAAATACCTCTGGAAACAAGACCTGATTTCATTGCCGTTCCTCCTTAGTTAGAGTGGATTTCAAGTGCTATCTGCATTTGAATTGGTTTATTCTTATGTTAAAGACCTGTTTTTTATTTTGTCTTTAATATTGACATGAAAATAGATAAGAACGCAAGTTGTTATTATAAAAAAAGCCCCTACTCGCTTTTGACGAGAGGGGCATTGACCAATTGGTCGTGATTACCTTATGCTGCCTTGGAATATTTCTCCATGATGGCACGCAGTCGTGGCCAGTTTTTCTTAACTTCCAGTTCAAGGTTTCCGGCTACGATATCCACAACAACTGCGGGGTCGTCCTGTTCATATTCCGGATATGGCTCTCGTATGGAAGCAACTACAGGCAAACCTTTGTAGGATGTGTCGTAAATCAGCGATCGGTTTAGCGCTCCCACAAGGAGAACGACTTTCGCTCCCGTCACTTCGATTTCCTCAGTGTTAATATCCGTGTTCTTGAAGTTATTAAAAACGTCTTCCGCCATCGCGACGCGCTCCCCCCGCTCAAAGTCGAATTGAGAAAGGTCCCAGGTATATTCCTGTTTCTTGCCGGCTTCGGTCGGTTTCGGTTTTTTGTCTGGATACACGAAACGCTTGCCAATAACACGTGCCAGCTCCTGACCAAATGTCCGACCACCATTCGGAAGTCCGCAGATGGTATCAAACATGTCGAGTAAATGCTGATCGCGGAGTTTCTGATGTGCTGCCTCAGCGTAAGCCTCGACAGCTTTCAGGTGGGATTCGATCCGCCGAAAGTTGAAATAGATGTCTCCGACGTAGTTTCGACCCCTGTCATCTGTTCCTGCATAGACGACCAATGGTCCCATACGCTGAGAGCCGATTTTCGGGCAGACATAGACCGCGTCGCAGCGCTTCCCAAGTTCCAAGAGATTTTCTCCTGGATACGGAATAATAAGATTCATACCTTGTCTCCTCCTTTACCTAAATGAGTTGTTGAGCTGGTTAGCTCACGATCTTTCAGACATTGCCTGGCTGATCTCCTCGTTGATAAGATCGATTGCGCCTACAGGACCACCGATTTCTTCACTTGCAGCAGAGATGGGACGCCCGATTACCAGATAATCTGCACCAACTCTTACTGCGTCGGCCGGAGTCATAATGCGTTTCTGATCATTAGCGGCTGCAAAGGCAGGACGCACTCCGGGAGTGATGATAAGGAAATCCTTTCCACATGCTTCGCGGATAAGCGCAGTTTCCTGTGGAGATGCCACAACCCCGTCAAGGCCAGATTTTTGAGCCAAGACTGCGAGTTTCACAGCCAGCCTCTCGATTTCGATTTTCTGGCTGCACTTCACTTCTTCATCATCCCAGTCTGTTATCATCAACGGCGGAACCAGCCCGACTTCTGCGAGCGTTTCGTAAGTGTAACTTGTGAGAACCGTGACGGCGATTACCTTGGGTCTGGAACTGCTCGAGAACTCTTTGTCGAGACGTTCCATTGTTTCGCTCATCATTACACTGCCCCCGAGCGCATGCACATTGAACATGCGTACGCCAAGGTGTGCTGCTTCGATGCCGGCCTTGGCGACGGTTTCTGGGATGTCGTTGAATTTTAGATCCAGAAAAACTTCGCCGCCCAGGTTATGTACAAACTTTACGGCCTGAGGAGCACCAACTGCAGTACTGAGCTGTTTACCGATTTTGAAACACGCCGTTTTGAGCGCGAGCAACTGCGCAAACTTCTCAACTTCTTCGAGACTGTGCACGTCAAACGGAAAAATTACTCTCGAATCTTCCCTTCCTACCCCATTCAATATTAGATCTCTCATTTGCTTAACTCCTCCTCTTTCGGTTTTTGCTTCGCCAATAGAAAACTGCTTTCCTTTGCTAAATAACTCCTCCTTTCAAGAATTTTATTCCTAACTTATATGTAAATTCATTCACTTTTTAAGTTACAAAAACTGCCAAAAAAAGCAGTTCTTTATAATAACAGGTATTTATATTTATGCAATAGTTTTGATTGACGTCTATAAATTAGCTTGCTACAATAAAAAACTGCTTTTAGGCAGAACTGCAACTTAAAAATATGTAGCAAAATTGATTGCTGTTAAAAAAACGAGAGGAGGAGAAGTAATTCACGAAGTCATCTGAAATTCAACCACAAAAGGAGAGGAATGATGAACAGAAAGAACGCTTTATTGTCCGTCTACAACAAGACAGGTATCGTGGAGTTCGCCGGTTCGCTCGTTGAGCTAGGTTGGACATTGTACTCTTCGGGCGGAACCGCCAAGGCAATCGCCACAGCCGGAATTCCCGTGCAGGACGTTTCGACGCTCGTCGGCGGAGAAGCTATTCTCGATCACAGGGTCGTTACCCTATCCCGAGAAGTCCATGCTGGTCTGCTTGCTCGTCCCATTGACATCGACATCGCCGAACTGGAAAGTCTCGGCATTCCCTGGCTCGATCTCGTCTGCGTCGATATGTACCCACTCAAGGAAGAAATAGCAAAATCCGACTGCACTCCCGAGTCCGTGATTGAAAAAACTGACATCGGTGGTCCAACAATACTGCGCAGTGCAGCCAAGGGCCAGCGTATCGTTATGTGCGATCCGACGGACCGAACTGTCGTGATTGAATGGCTGAAAGCCGGCAAGCCTGAAAGAGAAGCTTTTATCACCAGTCTGGTGGCGAAAGCAGAAGCCACCGTCGCCGATTACTGTCTTGCTTCCGCAGTCTACCACGGCAAAGGCGACTACGCCGGCATGGTTGGCAAAAAGATTCTCACCTGCAAATATGGCGAGAACGGTTACCAGACACCGGGAGCTCTCTACGACACCAGCAGCGGCGACCCCCTGGCATTACCCAACTTCCGCCTGGTTGCAGGAAACGAGCCCAGCTACAACAACATGTGTGACCTCGACCGTCTCCTCCAAACCATTACCCACATCGCAGCAACATTCGAGTTGCACTGCGGCGAAACCCCGTGCGTGCCCAACATCGCCCTAGCAGTAAAACATGGCAATGCCTGCGGTGCAGCCTTCTCAGCCACTGATCCGGTTATAGCCACCGAGAAGATGGTGATCGGTGATCCGCTGGCAATTTTCGGCGGCCTGGTCATGCTCAACTTCCACGTCACAAAAGAAGTTGCGGAGGCGCTACTGCACCACGCCCTTCCGATAGGACAGAAGAAGCGACTGCTTGATGGCATCATCGCACCATCCTTCGAAGACGGAGTGATCGAGATGATGATGCGCAAGAACGGCAATTGCCGGTTTCTTGAGAACCCTACTCTCGCCAGCCTTTCGCGTTCCAGTCTCGACACCGCACCCAGGTTCCGCTACGTTCGTGGCGGTTTCCTGCTCCAACCCAACTACACCTTCATCCTGGACCTCAATGACCCCAATCTGGTGAAATATGGTCAGGCTACACCTTTCCATGAGCAGGATATTCTATTCGCCAAAGCGATCTGCGACACCAGCAACAGTAACACGATCACACTGGTTCGCGACGGCATGCTCATCGGCAACGGCGTCGGCCAGCAAGCCAGAGTCTACGGCTCGCAACTCGCCCTCACAAAAGCGGAGGTCTGCAATCATTCGGTGGACGGAGCCGTAGCAGCCAGCGACAGCTTTTTCCCGTTCGTGGATGGAGTGCAGGCGCTCGTTGAAGCCGGCATCAAGGCAGTGATCTCCACTAGCGCGTCGGTCAACGACAACGCAGTCATCGAGTACTGCCAGCAAAACAACGTTCCTCTCTACCTTATCCCCGACAAACTCGGCCGCGGTTTCTTCGGCCACTGACATCAACGATGTTTTGCATTGCAATTCAAGGTTCCATGGATCAACTCCGTGGAACCTTTTTTATTTTAAAAAAATATATAAAAATAGGGCGCCGACAAATAAATGTCAGCGCCCTTTTTGATGCGTTGATACGAGAAACTACTGGTCCAGTCCCTCTACGGCATACTGTCTGTGCATGTAAGCGATCGGGTTTTTCTGAGACAGGATGTTGAGCGCTGCGAGCACAGCGTTCTTCGGTGAAAGAGTTGTCAGCAGAGGCACACTGCTCGGAGTTTCTAAACTACTCCAAACATCATGGGGGCGTTCCTTAGAAGAAAGGGCAACGGCGATAACCGGCATAGTTGTTCTTGCTGCCAAAGTTGGTCCGAGGCCGTTGCTCATACCGACCAGTGAGAGTATGACTCCGCCCTGGGGATAGCTCGCGAGCACTTTTTCAAGAATGCTCATGCACGCGCCGGGAGCTTTGTGTCCAGACTTCGTGATCTCGACTTTTGCGACTCCGGTTATCTCCGGAAGTTCTGGAAACTTGTCGCTGTCGGAGCCGCGCCAGAGAACGATTGCTTGCTCGGGAACCGTAAACCTTCCGACCAGTCCTGCAACCAGCGAATACTTGTCAGCGATTTCATTCATGTCGAAGTTATCGCGAAAAAGCTGCTTGGAAAGCTCTTTCCAGTCATTGGTTCTCAGTCTCCAGCTGTCGTTGTCGATCACGTCAGCCACCAACAGTTCGCCCTTTTGGTTGATGCCCAGTTCGATCTTGAAATCGACGAGCCTGAAACCGAGCTGCGCCCATGCACCTTCCAGAACCAGAAAAACCTTGCGTGCGATCTCTTCAATTTTTTCGACCGCTACGTCTTTAGGTAAAATCTCGCTGCGGAAAACCTGGCATTTAAGGTTCGATTTCTCTTCCCAGCCGGGTATTTTGGGATGTCTGAGATCCCAGACGCTTTCTCCGGGGTTGCATATGAACGGATCGTCGATCGGCCTGCCGTTTTCGAGATCCTCTGGCGTTTCGCCACGAACTTCGCCTTCCATCGACAGAATTTTTCCTCCAGTCGTTTTCAGGAAAAGTTCGAAAATCAGACTATGAAAACGGTGTGGCACTTCGCCTTTCTTTTTCTCGAAGTTGGGATATCGCTTGAGATAGCTTCCGACCGCATAGCGCCTAATTACCACTTCCAAAGGGATCATATTGCAACGCTCTGCAAGAAACTCCGTCTCTGAAAGCTGGCCATGGTAAGCAACCGGAATGCCAGCCTGTTTCAAAAGTTCAAAGACGATGCTGGTTGTTGCAGTGGAATACTTGGCCTTGGAGGCCATCTGTCTTGTTGCTGACGGATCGTCGTTCTTGGTGATGTCATCCTTACTCTGAATGATCAGCAAGTTCAAGTTCTCCTGAACGGCGTAGGCGATCTTTGTCTTGCCTTGCGTCACTATAGCTCCTCTTGTTACGTCCTCCATAATGTCTCTCCTTTTCCAGTTATTGATGTACGCCGAAGCGCTTACTTCAGATGCCTTTCATTTTGAAAGAAATGCGGTCCACCTTGTCTCCCTGCGGCAAAGAACAGCGCATAGCATCATGGAAGCACTTTGCGTCCTTGAATTCAGCGCTCAGCGCATCCACTGCTTGCACAGCTTCTGCGTGCCCGGCTTCTCCCTTTTCCTGCGGCACGGCAAATGAAACTCTGTCGCCGTAAACTTCCAACTGCAGGCAAACAAAATTTCCTCCGATGCCTTCAACCAGAATTTTCTTTCTTACAAAATTTTGCTGCACGGCTCTCACCTCCTTGAATTTAGAGTTTGTTTTTAGCTTCGCGTTTCGAGATTACTATCGCATCGCCGATGTATTTCTCCGGCGACTTGAGATAAGCGACCACGTCACTGCTTTTCAGGTTGGCCAACATTTCTACCGAAATCGGCGCGAAAGCCGAATCCTTTTCAAAATGTTCGACCGTGGAAAGCAGATCAACGCCGCTGGGCGTTCTGGGCATCACTTCTTTGTTCACGAAGTGGTGTGCTTCAGGCAGTCCTTCACGCTGCAAAAACAAATGCAGCAATTCTGCAACTACCACATTGCCCTGCTGATCGAAGTTTTCCTTGCACCTGTCCGTATCAACCTGCATGCTCTTGAGTAGTCTTTCTGCTGTAAGGATCTGCTGGAAGACATAAACGGCTATGGCGGAGTAACTCCTCATAACGTTCGACCAGCGAAGGTCGCGTTGAAGATCACTTACCAGCGTCATGGACACTTTCAAAAACTCAGCAATAACAGTTACGTGCATACCAGAAACGTTTTCCGCAGCGATTGGGTTCGCCTTCTTGTGTGACATCGCCGATGATGACGAACTGTCGCTAATAATTTCGCCGAACTGCGAACTCTGAAGAATCCTCGTGTCTTCTCCCAGATTTGCCAGCGCTCCAGAAAGGAGCACAAGCTCGTGATAAAATCTTGCCATGCCTTCGGGCGGAGTAATCTGCGTGCTGATCTTAGCAACTGGAAGCCCAAGCATTTCCATAAGCACCTTTTCGCCCTTTTTAGACTTAATGAGTGCTCTCTGTGATGCCGAGGTGCCGACCGCGCCACTGAACTTGCCGGGAATTTCACCTGCCAAAGATGCAGCTTTGCGTGAACAACTCACGAAACGGTTGTGCAGATTGGCCAGCCAAAAGCCGACCGTGACCGGCAAAGCAGTTTGCAAGTGAGTACGTCCTGGTTGGAGAACTGAAGCATTTTCTGCAATCTTACCTCTCCACAATTCGTCCAGTTCGCGAAGCTTGGACATGAATACTTCTTCGAAAAGCACCTTGAGCTGAAGTGCGTACGCGGTGTTGATGATGTCGTACGAAGTGCCGCAGAAATGCAACCAACGATGAAGCTGTTCTGGCAGATACAAACGCATCAATGCAAGAAGCGCCAAGATGTCGTGATTGATTCCTTTTTCTTTTTCCTTGGCATCCTGGAGAGTTGTCGTTATCCCGAGCAATAAAACAGACAGTAGCTCGTCCGTCAGAAGATCTGCGTCCTCCCTTGGCATAACCCCGATTGTTGCCAGTGTCTTCATCCAAAACCATTCCACGATGATAAGCCAGGCAGCCCACTGATCGTAACCCAAAAATGCCTTGAGTTCTTTCGGTTGATACCTTCCGTCCCCTGGCATCTGCAGGTTCTTTCCTTTTTCACGAGACGCTTCTTTCAACATTGCTATTGCCGTGTACAGCTCCTTACATCCTTTAATCATGGCCTTCTCCTCTCTTGGTGGTTGATATGTTAGCAGAAACATCGCCAATTACTAGTTAAATCTTTATCCTCCTTTCAGAAATTTTATTCCAATCTATATGTAAATTCATTCTTTTTTTAAGCTACAAAAACTGCCCAAAAAGCAGTTCTTTATAATAACAGGTATTTATATTTATGCAATAGTTTAGCCCCAATAAGCACTTTGTCGCAACAAAATATTTTAGGTGGGTATTAAAATACCCACCTAATCTGCCAAGCCTTTCTTGAATTATTTGGTTAAATTAATAACCAAGCAACAAATCATCAATGAATCTGTCATTCAAAACTGCAGATTGTTGTGCTGCAATAATGGGCTTAACATAGTTAAAAGCTTCCTCTAATGTTACGTTATTATCAGATTTCAATAAATCTCCTTCAACAATTGGATTAAAACCATCGCCTAATTCGTCTAGCATCGCCCTTCTTACAAAATAATGAGTAAATAATCCTTCACTTTCCTTGTAAATAGAATTTTCTATAGTTCCATTGTTAAATCCACCTAAATAGTAAGTGTAAGAACTTTCAAGCTCAGTGCTAGACATTGCCAAAAGCCTTCCATCAGACTTAAGATCATTCATACCTCCAGCCTTGCAAGTATCAAATATAAAAACAACTCGACTTGTTAGAATATCTTTAAGCCATTCCACAAGTTGATCATCCCAAATATAAGTCGCGTTTCCTGGCCTGTATTTGGAAGCATAATTGCGAGTATTATTCAAGAATGCTGTTTCATTGTAATCTTGGTCATAGATCACCATAGCCTCATCCAGCATCTCATCTTTTTTGTCATAACCTGTTTCATCAATATAAGTTCCTGTTGCACTATGCCCACTAAAGAAAAATACTAATTCATCATTTGGTGTTAAGTCCCTTTTCACCAAATCAATTGTAGCTTTTATCTTATCAAATGTCGCCTCGGAATCACTAAGACGATAAACCTTATCGGGATCATATCCATAATTATAGACTTCACCATTTTTACCAGTAAGAACTCTTTCCATATTCAGAGCATCTTGATCCTTACAAAATTCAGCCAACCCATCATTACTTGTTGGAACATTTTTTCCAGTTTTGGCATTAGTAACGCAAAGATCATTTACTTTTCCAGCATAATTAGCCAAACCAATTACAATCGCATATCTCTGACCACCAAAAGGCAAAGGATCTCCAAGTTTACCTGTTGAACCACCAAATGTTGGCTCAGGCATATCGAGAATAGGAACTGCCCCACCAGACTTTCCTTTTAGTGATTTTTCAAACGCATCAATATTTTTTCGCTCAAGTTCAGAAATAACTTTCTTTTCTGAAATTTGCACATTTTTTGCCTCACTTGGCTTGTCAAATTTGTTTTCTGTTTTTCCTTGTGCCATTACTCCCGTTGCAATAAACAAGAATGCAAAAGAAGAAATAGCGACTACCGTTTTTTTCATTGTTTTTATTTTTAATTGATTACCAAAATATTATAACACGTACTGATATATTCAACCAACCTAAAATTTTCTTGCAACTTTCTGACCAAGTTTATGTGCCCTATTCTCCCATTTGGCCTGCATCTTTGAGTTAATTGCCATACCTCCAGCCATAATCATTTCCACTTTTTGACACCTAAAAAATTTACTTGCCAAGTGAAGTATGAATTTTGGATAGCGAGTAATCCCCATCAAATGATTAAATGGAAAAGGAGCACCAGAAGAACAAATAACCACTCCAGTTTTTCCTTCAATAGGTTTGGCACGAGCCACTGGACCCAATTTGAAGGTAACCAATGTTAAACACCTTTCCAGAAATCTTTTCATAACCGAGCTGACACAATATTCATAAATCGGAGTTGCAAAAACAACCACATCACTTTCAAGTGCCTCTTGCTTAATTTTTTCGCAGTCATCTTCAATTATACATTTTGCATTAACTGGGTCTTTGTCTTCGGTGCATTTACCACAGCCTTTGCAAAACTGGATGTTCTCGTTCAAGAGATCATGGGTCACAATTTCCACATCAGGATTTACACTCCTGACTCCTTCGAGAAACTTTGCCACCAATTTCAATGTCATTCCCTGTTTGTTATGCACACCATCTAAAATTATGATTTTCATATTTATTTTTCATTGGAAATATCTTCAACCGTAGCATACGGATGTGAATATCTGCCATTCTTTTCTGTTTTGAATGATTTAATTTGAATCGCTTTGTTTGGACAAAAGTTAATGCAAGCACTGCACAAAAAGCATTCGATGTCTTTTTGCCAGATAGGTTTTCCATTTTCCATCTTTATTTTTTTTGACAAACAGACTTTCTCACAAATTCCACAACCCCCACATTTGGAATCAGCAAACATTTTATAATCCATTCCCATCTTATTGGTCAGGGCAATGATATGAGGAACGACTTTGAGCAAAAATGTTGGAATTTTATCTTGGGCTTCAATATCTTTTTCCTTAGCATTCTCTCTTTTAATGATTACTTCGGCAATTGCTGGAAGTTTTTTCTGAAGTGTTGTTTCCAGATCAGCAATATATTCTTCAGTTGGAATGTTGTAATTAAATTTGGGGTCGTTGCTTGGCATCGTAATTGTAAATTGCGAGTTCAAAGTTTTGCCTTTTTTCTTGAGTATTTTTTCAATCTCAAAAAACGCTCCGTGGCTTGTGCCGAGTCTGTTGGCGATGGCAAATATATATTGAGTTTTATCAAGGAGGTCTAATTTCTGAATAAATCTTTTGACTGGATTGGGAATAGTAGTCATATATATCGGAAACACAAAGCCAACCGCTTGTGCTTCGGTCTTAATTGAATCCCTGCCAAGCATTTTCACAATTGGAATAAGTTCAGAATCAGGAATTTGCTTTTGCAATTCCCTTGCTATATGCAAAGAATTTCCAGTGCCTGAGAAATAATAAATTTCTATTTTCATATATCAATATTATATCACAATAAAAAAAGGACAACACCGTTAAGTGTTACCTTTAAAATATCCCGTAATCAGAATAATTTAATTCAAATATGTACCAATCAACTACCCCAATTAGTAAAAATACCCACAGCAAGTTCAGCCCAAAGCCAGATAAGCACTATCAACACAACGACACCTACAATAAGTTTATGCTTGGAAAATTTCTTTGACGCCAACACAAAAATAGAACCAGCACTAAAAAGAAGAATTCCAGCAACAACAAAATCAGACACGGTCCAGACAACTTCATTTGTAAATTGCATCGCTATCAGTGGCATCATCAAAATAAGCCCGGTTATACTAGCAACCCAAATAAAGGCTCTGCGTTGAGAACTATCGGTAATTTTCATAAGATTATAAATAGAATATTAAACTTCCACCTAATCTTAGTATTTTTTAAGTTAATGTCAAATTTCAAGAAATGCTTTTTTTCGCACAACAAATAACACCCAAGAACCTAAAAAAAATACTATCTATTGCCATTTTTCGCCAGACATAAAAACATCCTCCTATGGATGTTTTTATGCTTTGTTAAAATTAGGATTAATCATAAACTTACAATACGCGCTTACCTTGTAGAAGTTGTATCACGACTACCACGATTGCTATGACTAATAGGACATGAATCCAACTACCAAACGTGCCCACACCAACGAATCCCAAGAGCCAAAGAACAAATAAAATTACAGCTATGGTCCACAACATATGATTACTAGTTAAAAAATTATTAATATTTCCAAAAAATCAGAAATCTTTCCTTATTCAACACTTCCATCTCTGTAATATCTTCTTCCTCCATAGGAAAATGCCTGCAGTATCAGGTAACCTATGAACATATACACGAGAAGCGCGACAAGGACTGCAAAGTCGACGACGAATCCTCCCAGTTCCAAATCCGGGAGAATCTTTGCAAATGGACTGACAAGTGGAGCTGAGGCGGCATATATCCAAGCCACAAAAGGCGTACCTACGTTGACCGCAAAAAACTTGAAAATAAATCTGAGCAAAAGCAGAAATTCGATGACCCCAAAAACAATATTGACCAATATTCTTACTATTCCAAACATATATTTATGTTAAATTTAAAGCATTGTTTCATAACTTTAGTACATCCCTAACGAGCTTATATTTCTTAACACAACAAAAAAACACTCTCGCGAAAAAGTGTTTGGAAAAACAGGATTTTAGTTAAATAAAAAAAGGGGGCGTTAGTTGTGAATTGCTTCACGAACTAACTCCCCCTATAGAGCAAATGGTAATCACTTGCAGTATTTGTCATCAACTCGAGCCATACCCGAGTATGTGGTAGTTGCATAACCTGCAGAATTATACATTGTCATAAATTCGTAGCAAGCCCCAGATTTAGGACTTCTTGCAAACGACCACTTGATTTTTGATGCTTCTATTCCAATGTCAGCTCCCGGAACAGAACACGATGCCAAAGTGCCAGCTGCTGCAATAAGTAGTACAACGGTAATAATTTTTTTCATGGCCTTTTCTCCTTTTCCTGCTGAGATATGAATCATATTTAGGTACAACGCATCATTGATACGATATTACATTATACTCCTATTTTCCCTCTTTGTCAAACCAAAAACCCAGTGAGAGCCGAGGAAAGCCATTTTTGAGAACAAAAAAACCACCCGGCGGGGCGGATGGGATTTGGGGAGATGACGCTTTATTTCTTCATGCTTTAATCATTCGAAACAACCTCCAATAATTCTGGAAATTCGTGCGTTCCCATGTGACGCATAACATAATGACCACGACCTTCAAGATTGATTATTTGTCCTCCAATTGCACCATGAAACATTTTTAAGCCTTCTTTTCCATCACGCTCCTCATTGTTGGAAGTGAAAAATATTATTTTTTTAACTCTATCCTTAATGCTTTTATCAATTGGAAACTCATAAAATGCTTTCTCAAGCTCGCTCGCATCATTAGCTATTTTCCAAGGAGCCACAAGAATAAGTTTTGAAATTTCCCTTTTTGTTTCTCCCAACCAACGCACCAAAAAACTGCAACCGCAACTATGACCAATCAAAACTGTATTTTCATTAATAGTGTATTTTTCAAATTCTTTTTTATAGTCTTCATAAACTGGCTCCCAAGGAGTTGGCATCATTGGAATTTCCACACCTGTTCCCTGTGCCTCAAGTTTTTCTCTTATCCATGGCATCCAATGCTTATCAAATGTTCTATCAGCAAGATTCATCATCTCCTCCCTCTTGGAAGGACAGCCATGAATAATAATGCAATTTATTTTCTCATTAATCATATTATTTTTCAATTTGAAGTTTTACGTCATAGTCGCAAAAACCAAGACTGCGATAAAATCCAATACCTGCAGTATTACTTGCAGATGCTGAAACGTTTATGTATCTGACTTTCTCAACACCACACCATTGAAGAAATGCTTCTCCTAACTTTTTGCCAATCCCAAGTCCTCTATATTTTTCATCAACAAGCATATTTTCCAACTCGGCATATACACCCTCAACTCGATAGCCGCGATCACAAAGTCCACCACAAATATAACCAATAATTTTTCCATTGTCCTCCGCCACACAAACAAACCCATCATTTCCCACAATTCTTTCAGCAAAATATTCTTCTCCTGGCTCACTATGAGTCCATTCCATATCAAGACTTTTATCATATTCCGAATATTCCTTTTTGAACAAGTCCAAATTGAGTCGAAGAACATCTTCCAAATCATCAAACACGGCTTTTCTGATTTTTATATCATTCATAACTTTTTATAAATATAAAACTATTTCCATTCTACGCTTATTACCCTTATTATTCAAGCCTGCTTTTTACCCAACAAAAAAACACTCTCGCGAAAAAGTGTTTATTTGCCTACAGCAAGAAATAAATCTCACCATTTGTCCATTATACTCCCTTTTTTGGCTTTTGTCAAACAAAGAAAAAAGCCCCGAGAGAATTTCTCAAGGGACTTAATTTGTTTGGCTTGGGTGCCAGGATTTGAACCCGGGATGGTGGAGTCAGGATCCACTGCCTTACCAGACTTGGCTACACCCAAGCAAACTTTACAAACCGTGATGCCCCCGAACGGAGTCGAACCGTCGACCTTGCGAATCACAAGATGAGATTAATATTATATGTGGACTCCGTCGGAATGATCAATCCACACCATATAAAATCATACAAGAAAAACGAAACGCACGCTCTCTCACTGAGCTACGGGAGCAAAACTTTTAAATTGGCGGAGTTTTGAAGACGGTTTATATAGATACCACAATCATATCAATGAATTGATATTTAGGTGGCAAACGGCCTTCAAAACCCCATAAAGAACAAAAAAAACACTAACCAATATATCCTTAAAAATACTAAAAGAAATATAGATTAATGTTTTTGTTTCACACTATAGATTACAAATCGTAAGCTATTGTGGCTAGTCCTAATGGTAAATTTTGTTTGAAAATAATGGTTTTACCTGGCAAAGCCAGGCAAACGACCCATAGAATTTGGTTAATGTCCGAAGACATCAACCGCACCTTAACTCCCTAGAAAGGAGGTGATCCATCCACAGCTTCCGCTACGGATGCCTTGTTACGACTTCACCCTTATCA
>LBRD01000006.1 GCA_000991245.1 Parcubacteria group bacterium GW2011_GWC1_36_108
AGTTCTCAGTCCCAATGTTGGGGGCCGTGCTCTCACACCCCCTACCCGTCATAGCCTTGGTAGTCCATTACACTACCAACTAGCTGATAGGACATAGGCTTCTCCTGAAGCGATAAATCTTTACTCCGTAGAGCACATCGTGTATTATCCTGGATTTCTCCAGATTATTCACGACTTCAGGGAAAATTCCTATGCATTACTAACCCGTTTGCCGTGGGCCTAAACCCACTCGACTTGCATGCCTTATCCACGCCGCCAGCGTTCATCCTGAGCTAGGATCAAACTCTCAATAAATAGATTTTACAGAAGCGAACTTCTGCAAATCAGGTATTACTTTTATTTAACGAAAAAGTACAAAACGTATAAGCTCAAACAAACAACCAGTGTCCAGTCACTCGAGAGCGACTGGACGAAGGACTAACCGCAACAAATTGCGATTAGTACTATTATTACAACTTTTTAAAGTTCTCTATTTTTTACTTTTTAAGGCTATACCTTAAGAGTATAAAAAACACATCCTCACGCACATCTGTTTGATATGCATCGGGATGTATTTTCCATCCTGTCACTCGTGAGTGACGGGATTCCATCGACCGAATTTTTAAGTATTTTTCTTGTTTGCGTTGATGTTTCCTTATGAATTTAACATCACCTCTTCTTGATTGCTTAAACAGTTTAGCAACATAAAAATAACTTGTCAAGGCTTTTTATATTTATTATTTTTTATCAAATCTAAAGCCTATTTTTTGGCTTATAATAGGGATATTTCAAATATCAACAAAAATCTATTCCTCAATCTCAAGTTCATTGCTTTTACAAATCTTGGCATATTCGTAAAAACTTTTTCGTGGTTTGCGCTCAAGTGTTTTGAAATCCATTTCAATAAGACCAAATTTCGGTTCATATCCATACAGCCACTCTAAGTTATCCATCAGAGACCAGAAATTGTACCCGCGGACATCAATACCCTCCGAAATTGCCTTATGCACAAAAACAAGATGGCTTCGAAGATATTCAATTCTTTCTTCATCATCAATGCCAGCTCGCGTCGGCACTCCATTTTCAGAAATCAAAATCGGCAATTTGAATTTCCCGCTTGCTTGTTTCAGAACCTTATAAATTCCTTCCGGATATGAAATCCATTTCATGACATTTTCCGGATTTTCATCAATTGTAAAACCCATGTATATTTGATTGCGCGAATCCATTTTAACGTTTCTCCAGTTAAACCTAATTTTTCCCAGACGATAATAATGGATGCCGACAAAATCCTGATAACCTTTGATTTTGTTTCCAAACAAATCTATTCTATACCACTGCGCGATACGATTAATTGAATTGAGCAAAATTCCAAAACCTTCGGATTCATACCAATTATATAAATATGTTATTCCCACTTGAGCATCAGGGTATTTTTTATGAATAATTTCATATGATCTTTTGTAAGCCCCTGAAAGATTATTTACTGCTCTCAGAAACTTAAAAGGATTCATGTATCCAGGAGGAAAAGCTTTAGCCAAGAAACCTTGCCCCAAGGGCACCATTGGCTCATTCAAAACCATAAAAACATCTATCAGGTCTCCGAGCTCATCTGTTATTTTTTTAACATATCTCGCAAAAATTTCAACCGATTCTTTTTTATGAAATCCATAATTTTCTTGAAACCAAATGGGGCTTGTCCACCACCACAATGTAACTTGGGTTTTAATGTTTCTTTTTTTCAAATCTTGAAAAATTTCGCGATAATGCGCAATTGCTTCTTCATCGAAAACACCGTCCGCCTTTTCAACTCTTGCCCATTCTATGCCAAGCCGAAATGAATTCACTCCAAGTTCCATCAACAAATCATGATCGCTTTTCCACCGATTCCAATAATCGCAAGCCAAGCCTGATTCGTTGTCTGCTTTCCCTTGTTTTTCCCATTGCCACCAATCTGCGTTTGAATTTCCGCCCTCAACCTGATACGACGAAGTCGCAGCTCCCCACAAGAAATCTTTCGGGAATTTAAACTTATCTGACATAATAAATCATTAAATATAAATTATAATTACCACTTCCAATTGCGAAAGGGAATTTTTTGAAATTTTTGCGGACTCGTCAAACTTGCCCAATATTTCCATTGTTTCATAAATGCCATAAAGCTAAGACTATGGGAGTGTTGCACTATGAATTTCTTATTTTTTATTATAACATAACCGCTTTTTATGCAATGCGATGCCCATTCCGCATCCTCACCTCCCAAGCCATATTCTTCATTAAAATTATACTGCTCCCACAAATCTCTTCTTATTATGGAATTCGTATTGCCTAAGACGCCCATTCTTGATTTTTTCATGATCATTCTCTCAGGTGTGAACAATTCAAAAAAGGGACAAAGGATATTGAAATAAATTTTTTCCCAAATACTGCCGTCGGCCAATGTCCTAATTGGTCCATAAGCACCTGCCACGTTATCATCAGAAAAACTTTTCACGCCAATCTCAAGAAACAGTTCGTTCAATGGAATTGCGTGCGCACTTATGATAACAAAATATTTTTGCGCGCTTGATGCTCGGCAACCGACATTTAAAGCATACGGATACGAAAATTCTTCCTGCGTAATCTGCACCAACTTTACTGGAAAATTTTTAATTATTTCCAGTGTTCTGTCTGTTGATCCAGAATCAATAATCACAGTTTCAAAATTTTGGTAGGTTTGTTTTCCAAGCACTTCCAAAACAGCACCAATCCATTTTTCCTCATTTTTTGTTCTTACAATGACTGATGTTTCCATTTTTATAAAAAATATTCCTTAATTTTCTTGCTCCCATCAAACATTTCTTGTTCCCATTGATACACATCAAAGAATGTACCACTAAAAACTTTCTTGGCATGCTCAGGAATTAGCTGTGTCGATTTTGGTTTTTCAATTTTCATTTTTTTATAATTATCCTATATATTCAAATCTTGAAACCATTTTGTCATCTTTCTCAACCATTTCCAAAAACATTCCTAGCGGACGAACCCAGAGCGTGCCGCCTTCTTTTCCTTTCACTGAATCATCGTGACGATATACGACCATTTTTTCCATTGTTTCACTGTGAAAAGCCCCGCCGACAACATCGACAATCATCCCCTTAAAATGCCTATATTTTCCAAGCTTCAAATTTTCCATATGATAATTTATTTCAAAAGTATTTTTACTGCTTCAAATTTTGGACGAATTATCTCTTTGGATTTTTCAAATTTGACTTGATTCCACTTGTTTTCTAATTTTCCAAGTACTGATTTTCTTGATTCTTCCTTAGTTAAATGCTCACACACAAATGCAGCCCCAAAAAGACTTGCGATATCATCGAAAGCGCTCATAGCATCAGCTTCTGCCAAGATTTGTTCTTCTAGCGTTTCCAATTCCATTTTTTGCGAACCACGATGATGCAAAACACAATTCTTCACTAATTTTATTTTTTCTTCTGGATATCCAAATTCTCGCAATTTCTCTTCAGCAATTTTTGCTCCCGTAATGTGATGATCCTCGCGTCCAATCATGATTGAGCCAATATCATGAATCCAGCTTGCAATTTCAACAATTTCTTCGTCAGCTCCTAGTTCTTGAGCCAACTCTTTTGCATATTTAACAACTGGCACAAAATGATTTGTATATGGCTCATATCCATATTTACTCGTCGGCTTTTGACATTCATCTTCCACGAATTGGCGAACTTTTTCAATAATATCCATATTTTTTATTTCAACACTTTTTCAATATCACTCAAAAGTAATTGGGAGGATTTTATCAAATAATCAACTTTCATCTTATCACATGTATCATTATCTGAATGATAAACTTCTAAAATTTTATCAACTTCACATTGCATTAAAAATGTTTTATCCTTAACACTTTCCAATTGCTTTATTTGAAGCGTAATTTCTAGCCAAGAATATTCATTAGTAAAATGAGGCTCACTATTGCCCAGCCCATCAAGCACATAGATTCGCTCTGCATCACTAATCAATAAAGAAAAGTTTTCTTCAAATTTTCTGTATCCCAAACCACTTTGATCATGTTCATCATAAGAAATTTCTTCACAGCCAGAAAAAATAAACAGTGTGTTTTCTAATATTTCAGGATGATTAATTATCGTAAACATTGAAGTTGCCACACTTGAGGCATTATCGACAGCACCACCATTTCCAATGCAATCGTAATGAGAAAAAACTAAGAATTTTGGATTCTTTTTATTACCAACCAATATATTTTCAGAAGTATATGAATATTTTCGCACTTCAACCTCTCCATGAGCATTTTTTGCCTTAAGTACCTTACTTAAATCTGAAAATTTTATAGCCACCGATGGGTGCTCGTAAAATCCAACCGTGCAAATAGCATCAACATAGGGACTGAAATTTATATTATAGTTTGTTTTTGCATCATTTAAATATGGAAATGAACTTACAATATTATCCTTGCCATCTATTCTTCCAGAAACCAAACTAGTATTTTTACATTCAATTTTTTCGCCATCAGCAAAAAGTTCAGCCTTTCCCCACTCGGGAATAGTAGCTTCGAATTTTTGAGAAAAATACTCCACCCCTTGCTCGTCAAGAATCTTTTTCAAATAAGATGCTGTAAGCTGTTCATTTTTCCCGAGCCTTGGAGAGAAGGAACAAACTTTTTCAATAAAAATCATCAAGTCAAATTCGCTTTTCATATTTATATCAAAATTAAATCTTTATACTTCTCATCATTAACAGTCGTGATTTCAACCAATTCCAACAAAATTTTATCCTCAATGTTTTTTGGCAAAGCCAGCACTTGAAAATTTCTTGGTCCAACGCGCATGGCAAATTTCAAATCAGTCACGAACTCATATTTCAAGAATTTTGTCGCGAACTTATCCGTAAAACCAATATGAAATTTTGTCGGTTTTGGCGCCATCGCATGAAGCACGACAACCTTTTCCCAAGACGCAATTACGGCTTCATTATATTCCTCATCTTTATCAGGATTAAGTGGCAATGCTTTTTTATTTCCAGCCACATATACACCAGCAATCTCCGGCCAGTTCTCATCCCCAATCAAATTGTGTTCGAGTTTTAAATTTCTCATTTTCAATTAAATCTATTTTGCTTCCAAAAAAATTCGTATCTTCTTACCCTTTAAATGTTGATAATAACGCCTTCCCAATCTAGAAATTGGATACATTATATATCCAATTATGATGAGAATATTCATAAACACTTCGGATGTTTTATCCTTGGTTGCAAAAAGTTCCAATTTTTCTTTTTTTAGAATTGTAGAGAGATCGGAAACCTCATCGTATTTTTTTATTTCATTCCCATACTGAATTCCATTTAATTTTATCGTTCCATCAAGTCTAATCTTACCGAGCGCAATAATTTTTTCATTTTTGTTATTTTCAAAATGCCATTCAATTTTTGCATTATTAGCATTTACAAAATTAAATAAAAAGAGAAATATTATCCCCGCAACTGGCATTATTACATGCATGATGTGGTCTTGCCACTTGCCAGAAATTTTTTTAGGCATATCCTGAATATCAGCTTTCTGTGTGTCTAATATCCTATGTTCAATTGAAAAAATATTATTAATTTCTTTCTCATTTCTTTGCTTTGAAGTTTCAATAAGCGTTTCAAGACCAATGGATTCTCCACATCTAAATAAGCCTGTCCCGATAGACACAACAGCGCATGTATTCGATTCTATTTTTATTGACGCATCAACTTTTAGAGATGTAGAAATTATTTTAACATCAATCCATTTGTCTCCATCTAAAAGATTAAAATAAATCTTCTCATTACTTTTAATATCCTTATTGCCTGAATTAGTAAGAACTCCCTTAAATAAATACAAATTAGGACTAATCGGATTTCCTTCATAAATCATACTAAGCTTATCTAAATTTTTTGTAATGTCAGAAAAAAGTGAAATAACACTTTCTTTGTATAAAGTTATTTTACCTGGATAACGAAATCTAATACCAAAATATATACTCAAAACAATTCCAAAGATTCCAAACAACCAAGATGATAACGATAGTAGTTCTAATTGCATTATTTTAAATTCATAAATTATTACATAAATTACACCTTAGGTGTAATTTTTCCAACCCCTCCCGGCATATATTTCCTCAAAACCTCAGGGATCAAAACTGATCCGTCGGCTTGTTGGAAATTTTCGAGAATTGCGATGAAGGGGCGCGGTGAAGGAAGCACGGTATTGTTGAGCATGTAGACATGCTTTTTGTCGCCATTTTTATCAACATATTTCACATTGAGGCGACGTGCTTGCCAATCGAGAAAATTTGATGCTGAGCCTGTTTCTCCAAAGTTGTCGCGGCTTGGCATCCAAGCTTCAATATCATAGGCTCGGAATTTTCCTGCGCTCATATCACCAGAGCAAATTTTAAGCACACGATATGGAAGTCCGAGTTCTGCGTGCACTTCCTTGGAAATTTCCAACATATCATCATGCATCTTGATTGACTCCTCTTCGTTAGCCGCCATCAAAACAACCTGCTCAACTTTCATGAATTCATGCACACGATAAAATCCCTTGGTGTCTTTTCCATAAGATCCAATTTCAGAGCGATAGCACTGCGAATAACCCACAATTTTGATTGGAAGCTGCTCTTCTTTTAAAACTTCATCAGAGTAATATGCCAAAAGTGATGGTTCTGCCGTTCCAACTAAAAACTTTTTTTCTTTACTACTTTTTCCATCTGCTTCTTTGTCGCCACTTGCAACTTCATAAACCTCATCAACGCTACTATCATATTCTTTACCCTTGAAATATCCAGTTCCAAAAAGTGCACTTCCTTTCACGAGCGTTGGAGGAATCATTGGAGAATATCCTTTTTCAATCAATTTATTCATGGCATACATCATTAGTGCCATCATCAGCGATGCACCTTCATTTTTCATATAATATCCACGAAAACCTGCAACCTTAGTTCCTTTTTCCAAATCCAAAATATCCAAATCTTTTCCAAGTTGAACATGATCCTTGATTTCAAAATCAAATTTTGGAATTTCACCATTTCTTTCAATTTCTACATTGTCCTCATCAGATTTTCCAATCGGAGTGTCACCAGAAATTATATTTGGAACTTTAACCATTAATTCATCAAATGCATCCTTGATGATTTTAAATTCTGGTTCAGCTGTGGCAAGTTTTTCTTTGACAGCCTTTGCCTGCTCCAAAAGCACAATCTTTTCTTCTGCGTCAGCCTTTGGCAAAAGTTCATTCAGCTTATTTTTTTCAGCTTGAAGTTCTTCAATGTATTGAAGTTGGCTTAATCTTTTTTTATCCAATTCCAAAAGTTCAACCAGATTCAAATCAATACCTTTCTTCTCAGCAGCATCTGCAATTTTTTCCTTATTTTCTCGAATGAATTTAATATCTAACATATGAATTTTATTTCCTTGTCATCCTGAACTAGTTTCAGGATCTTTTTACCTTGCAGTAATGCGCCGCTCTGGATTCCGGATCAAGTCCGGAATGACATAGGAGAAATTTTTTAATATACATATATATTAGCCTTTATTTAAGCTTTTTGCAAGACCAGTCACTCGTGAGTGACCGGTCAACCATCAAAAAAATTCATCGATTAGATGAATTTTTTGGCTGTGCCACGTTATGAGCGCAGCGAATTTTACGTGGACGGTCCGGCTAGATTCGAACTAGCGCCCAGTGCTATCAAACAGAAAGTGTTGATCAACAAGATTCCCCTCAAAAATAACAAATCAATCACTTTCCACGTCACCCCCGATAGCCGCTCTACCGCTAAGCTACGGACCATGTTAAATATTACACGCTTATTTTAAAAATATTTCAAAAGAAAAGTATTATTCCATATTCCTCCCTCTCCTTAGATAAGGAGAGGGCTGGGGTGAGAAATGAAAAAGAATAATTCCATATTACTTCCTCCCCTTGGATAAGGGGAGGATTGAGGTGGGGTTGAGCTAGACATCACTCAAACCTCTCTGTCCCGATTCCGTATCGCGACATCTCTCCTTATCAAAGGAGAGAATAATATTGAAGGAAATATCTAAGGACTATTTCCTCTTATGATTGACGACTTGTATTTTTCTGGTTTGTAAGATTTTAGTTTTATTATTCTTGTTCTATCCAAACCTGTTTCATCAAGTTTTCTGCGAAGCTCAGCAACGTTTTGTTTTTGATCATAGCCCAAACAAATAACATCCGGTTTATATTCGCGCACGACTTCATATCTATCATTCAAACTTCCCAAAACAACCTCGTCAGCCAATCCACTTTTTTTAATCGCAGTAACTCTTTCCTGTTCAGAATATCTTGGCTGATACCCTTTCACATTCAAAACCGTAACATCTCTCGCTACCACCACACGCAAAAACTCACCATATTTGCGAGCTTGTTTCAAAAAGTCCCAATGACCTTCGTGAAAAATATCAAATGTCCCAAATACTAAAACTTTTACCATAAAAATTATTTTTGAATTTTCATTCCACACTTGCTGAGTTTATCATATCATACACTTTTTGATTTCTATCGTCCTGTCCCTTTTGCACAGCTTTCATTTTATTCCAAATGCCTTCCACATAAAACAACGTTCCTTGCTCTCGATTGTCAGCAATTACTTGTTTGGAAATTTCTTTTATTTTGTCTTGATAAAAATAATAAGTCACCATCAAAATAAGCACGATGATCATCGTCGACATCCGCATAAACCCCCTCAAATGATACGCATACTTAATTATTTTTTCTTTCATATTTTTATATTTGCTTTTATATTGATTTTATATTGCTTTTATATTCATACAAATGTTTTTCAATATTTCCATAAGTCCTTATGTGGTTGAATGGACGGATTTGCATTAAAAAATGTTGGATGATTATCCTGACAAATATTATCCCAACAAATCTTTCAAGAATCTATGGTGGGCGTATTTATCAAGCATCCCGCCATCAGTTCGCCTGGTCACACTTTTTTCTTTTCTTTTTCTTGAACTATTTATCTTCCTTGTTATGAATTCAGTTTTTTCATCATCACCCCTGAGCCAATGCTCCATTTTTGTTATTGTCTGATTGCTGACCTTAAGTTTTATCCTAATCTCATCATAGCACGCTCCATCAATAATCATCTTCACGACCTGAATTCTTCTTGCAATCATAACAACCTCACTTGGCGTAAACAATCCGAGCAAAAAAGTGAACACTTCATTTTTCGTTTTCAATTCGACAAAAATTTCAAAAAGATCATTTATGATTTTTTGTTTTTCCTTTTTGTCTATCGAATAAACCTTGACTTTGGACATCTTTTTTGTTTTTATTTCAATTTTTCAATAAGTCCTTATGTGGTTGAATGGACTTATTAGTTCTTTCATTACCGTTATTTTTATTTCAAGATTTTGTTCTTATATTTAGTGACAGCTTCTTTTTCATCAATAATCTCATCTTTATACAATTTTTGAAGTAAAGGCAGAACTCCGCAATTTTCACATTTTCCCCATGCGCAACATTGCTTCTTTTGAAAATGCTTTTTGCAAATTGCAATTTCTGTTTCGAATGTTTCTTTTGAAATTTTCATATTATTTTATTCAAATTACCATCAATAACTACGGGTGCTATAACAGCTATCTCTAAAGCGTATTTTTGTTCCTTATCAACTTCTGAAAACAAATAAATTTTCTTCTTCAAATAATACGCAAGACCAATTTCCATCAAAACGGATGCGCCCAGGTATCCTTTTATATCATTTTTTTCATAATTGCAAACCAAATATGCATCACTTTCAGCAATTTTATTAAAAAAACTTCTAATAACATCGCATTCTAAACAGAGCTTAAGTTCTTCTTCAAAACTTTGCTTAATTGCTTCGTCTTTTGCAAATGATTCAATGTCGTCAGTAATCAAAACTTTATGTCCTGCCTTTTCCAATTCTTTTTTGATTTCAATTTGTTCTCTGGCAAATGTCATACTCCCACCGACTGTAATTTTCATATGTTTCTCAAAATAAGTTTAATTATTCAAAATATTTAGGAAATTCCTCCTTATCCCATGGAAAGACAACCCATTTATCAGTCAACAACGCAAAATAGTTTGGCAAAAAGTTACAATTTTTTTTATTTACAACCAATGACGCTGTTCTTATTTCACCGGTATCATATTTATCAATAAGGATTTGTGAAATTTGCTTAAGTGTTTGTCCAGTATCCGCAATTTCATCGATAAGCAATACTTTCATTCCTTTCAAATTCGCCTCTGGCAAATATGATATATCCAACTCTCCTTGTTTTTCTTTTTCATATGATTTTGCAGAAACTGTAAGAATTTTTTCAATCTTTATTTTTTTCACCAACAACCCCAACGGAATTATCCCACCCGTAGTTATACCGATAATATAATCAGCTTCAAAACCATCTTTACTTATTTGATCAGCAATATTCTCCACGGCCTGCGCAACCTCATGCCAAGATATTTTTGATACCATATTTTTCTATATTATTTTTAATTCCTTCATCCAGTCATGCCAAACTGGTTCAAGGCCTGGATTTTTCTTCCATTTCTCCTCTGAAATTTTTCCTGCTCGATAATCTTCGGTTCGCAGTGCAATATTTTTCATTTCATCCATATTGACCCATTTGATCTGCTTTGTCTCAAAAAGACTGCGTTCAACCTCACCTTCAGCTTCAACCTCAAAAATTTTCCAATAATGCCAGTTTCCATTGATTCTTCGACAAGGATTTTCTTTCCTGCCTTCAATCAAAAGCTTCAATGACTTTGCGACAAGCCCGGTCTCTTCAAATAATTCAATCTTTGCCATTTCTTCAAAGCTCTCGTGACCATCAATATGACCAGCCGGCAAAGCAAAAGCATACGGCGGTTTCATTCTCTCGATCAAAAGAATTTTCTCATCGTTTCGAACTATCATCCCTACACTTTTGTGATCGCAAATTTTCGCTCCAGACAAATATTGCTTAATGTTATTAAAATCTCCATCCAGCATAACGTCATACATAGCCTTGATTTCATCAGTGTAAGAAACTTCTTCTGGAATTGGATTCAAAAGAAAAACTTTCTTGTCATTGACATGAGCAAAAGCAATCTCCATCAAAGTGTTGCCTCCAACATAATTCTTAATTCCCTTTTTATCGAAATTCAAAACCAAAATGCCATCACTGCTGCAAATAGCATTGTAATACCATTTTATATAACCTTGAGCTTTTTTTGCCTCAGCATGCTCACCATTTGTGACTTGATTCCAAATTTCTTGTTTTTCTCCTTTTACAAAAGCTTCGTAGTCTGGATGAACAATAGCTTCGTGTCCCATAGCAAAAAGTTTATCCCTATATTCCAACATTTGCTCTTTAAAAGTTGAACTCCCGCAAATTGTAATTTTCATATTCTTTTTGTTGCTTCAAAATGAATTATTGAATCATTTTCATCAAAAATACTGATGACTTTGTATTTTCCTTTTGTCCAAATTTCCCCATTATCCATAAAATGCGTCGTTTCGAGAATTTTAATACTTGCGATTGGACGAGATAATTTTTCATTACCCTGCGTTTTCATCATTGGAATTTGTCCAAAACCCCACTCCTCACTATCACTAAAATAATAAAGTCTTTGACCTTTTTTAAGAAAATCATACATCTTGCCTTCTTCAAATATTTCAGGCACACATTCTTCAATTTTTCTTCTTCCAGCTTTAAATTCGGAAATATCACGAAGTGCTAAGTCTGGATTAAATTCAACTGCAATACCCATAGGATTAGCTTTTAGGAATTAGGAATTAGGTTTTTAGAAAAATTCAAAATCACCTTAGGTTAATTATTTTTTAATTGCTCTAAATTTTGCAAATTTATTTCATCCACAATCTTCTCAACAAGTTTTTCCACTGACTCATTTGTTTCAATTTTTATTTGTTTTCCGGGAATCGTACTATAATCATATTCGGTCGTTTCTATCAAATCAATCATTTGCCTATCAATATCATGATGCGAATGATGGCGTTCACGTTCTTGAAATCTCTTCTTTCTTTCCTTACTATCGATAGAACACACGATGCTAAATAGTTGCAAATTATATTTCTCTTTCCAATTTACAAAAATAGGATAGTCTTCAGAAAAATTAAAGGGTGCTTCCATAATAACATCTATATTGTTTTTCAATTGCTCCTCAATTAAATAAAACATGACGTCAACGGACGGCTTTCCTATTCGCTTACTATCTTCCAATGTTGAAAGATTCATACTTTCAAAAAGCACTTCTTTTATAGAATCCTTATGGATACAAGCCACTTTCATTTTTTTTGAAAGTTCATTGGCAAGCGTAGTCTTCCCAACTCCTGGCAATCCACAGACCAATATAAGCTTAGACATAGGTAAAAAAATAAATTTTTACTCCTTTGATTTCATTGCTGGAAAAACGACACATTCCCGTATTGATTTGTCCATCAAGAATGAGAAGAGACGTTCGGAAAGACCAAAACCAAAAGCGTTTGGCATTCCATATTCAAGAGCCTCGACAAAATCATCGTCGATCATTTGCGCTTCACTGTCGCCTGCTTCACGCAGCTTCATTTGATCTTCAAAGCGAGCTTTCTGATCAATTGGATCGTTTAGTTCAGCAAAAGCATTGCAAAGTTCAGCTTTTCCTGCCACCACTTGAAATCTGAGAACTTTCTTGGGATTATTTGGGTCCTTTTTAGCTAGTGGAGAAACCTCGATAGGATGTCCAACCAAAAAGCATGGCTGAATCATTTTCTGGCGCACTGTTTTTTTATACACAGTGTCAATCATCCTTCCTTTGCCATATGATTTTTCATATTTAATACCAAGCTCATCCGCCTTCGCCATCAAAGTTTCAACGGAAATATCCTCAGACAAATCAATACCAGTTTCCTTTTTAAATGCATCAAAATAATCAACAACTGGAAATTTCTTTGACCAATCTATTTTAGCCCCCTCATATTCAGTAATCATTCCTCCGGTGACATTTTTCACAACTTCTTTATACAAATTTTCTGAAAATTCAATTCCCTTTTGCAAATCCCAATATGCTGCATAAAATTCCATCGCATCATATTCTTGCAAGTGATGACGATCAATTCCTTCATTTCGAAAAACGCGGCCGATTTCAAAAACTTTTTCATATCCACCAACCAACAATCTTTTTAATGCCAATTCAAGTGAAATGCGCATATAAAAATCTTGGTCAAGGGCATTGTGATGAGTTGTGAACGGCTCAGCATCAGCTCCGCCAGGCGTGTGTTCAAACACTGGGTTTTGCACTTCCAAAAATCCATTACTAGCCAAAAATGTTCGGATTGTTTGCCAAAAAATATTCTTTTTGCGAAAAAGTTCTCGTGTTTCAGGATTTGTCATCAAATCCAAATATCGTTTTCGCAAAAGTTCTTCTTCATCTTTAATTCCAAAATGTTCAGTCGGGATTGGACGAATGTTTTTGGAAAGCATTTTCCAATCAATAACCTTTAACGATTTTTCCTCAGTTTTTGTCAAAAAAAGTTCTCCCGTCACTTGCACAAAATCACCGAGCTCCACATTTTTCGTGAAAAGCAAAAAAAGCTCTTCCGGCATATTTGCCTTGTTCAAAAAAAGTTGCATCTTGCCAGACTCATCTTCAATGTTAGCAAAAGCGCTTCCACCCATAGGCCTCATTGAACGCACGCGTCCAGCCAGCGTGATCACTCGTCCAGCAAACTCTTCAAATTTTTCCGAAGCATTTGCATTTCGAAAATTACGCTCAGATTTTTCCGGATATGGATCCATCCCATATTCACGGATTCTCGCTAATTTCTCTAATTTAGTTTGTTGTATGTCTTCGCGTATCATAAATAGCTTTTCAGCCAATAGCTTTTTAGCTTCTTAGCCTTTTGAATTATTTTTTATAATATTGAAATACTAGCCTATTTTAGCCGTTTTGGCAATTTTCACTGCGCCTTCGCGCAAGATTTTGAGTTTGCCATCTTTTCCAAATTCAACCAAGGTTGAAGGTTTGGATTTGAGTTTTCCAAAATCAACATAAAAATCCACATCTTCTCCGAAATATTTTTTAGCCTCAACGTAAGTTTCAGCGGGTTTTTTTCCAGCCAGATTGGCACTTGGTGCAACTAGCGGCCCCACTTTTTTCAAAAGGCTAACAAGTTCCTCATCAGAAGGAAAACGAAATGCTAAAGTTTTTTGTCCGCGGTGCAAATATTCCCATTTTTTCAATTTACATTCAAAAACAACGCTTACTTTTGCTGGCCAAATTTCACCAAGAATTTTCTTTTGCGATGCGCTTAAAATAATCCCAAACTTTTTCAAATCATTCAAAGACGAAATCAAAATAATCATCGGCTTTTTCAAATCTCTTTTTCGCAGCTGATAAACACGCTCAACAGTTTTTTTGTTAAGCGCACTTCCAACCAAACCATACAAAGTGTCAGTTGGAATAATACCAACACCGCCCAATTTTAAAATTGGAATAACGCTTTTTTGAATTTGAGTCCAAGAATCTTTTTTCATAAATACACAGAGAGAAACATTTCATGTGAATATTGTTTTTTTGCGGCTTCCGTATGAGCTTCGCTCAAATAGATTTTTCCGAGTGCGAAGCGAATGAAAGGCAAGTAAAAAAATAATATTCACATGAAATATTAGCAAAAAATATTTTCGTTAACTAAACGATTGTCTGTCGACTCTTTGAACTTGAAGAAAACTTAGATTGACGAACTTGCACACCTGGCTGCGGATTTTTTTCTATTTGTCTCTCCTGCTCCTCTTTTTTACCTTTTCCCCAATTGGCAAAAACAAAAATATAAAGAATATCTAAAATGCCTAAAGTATTGAGGATTATAAGAGTTAAAAACCAGCCAATGTGCCCTCGCCTTGCTGCCCGCCAAAGAGCCGCACCCTTCCAAGGCAGTGTCCAAAGCAAAATAAGAATTATAATCCAAGGATGGTCCAAAAATAATTTTTCCATACGATTCACATGTTTATAAATTAATATTACAAATATACCACAAGTTTCAACTAAAAAACATATTGCAGGTTTTTGATATATGCTGTATAATTTTAATGTAAAACAAAAAACAAAATACGGGTGGTACTTGAGGAAAAATTTCAACCTTGAGCTCTTCTTGTTAAAAACAAAAATGACATACAATCAACAAACAAGTAACGAAATGAGCGAACAAGACAAGGCTCATAAAATAGAAATGCTTCGTCAAATGATGCTGCAAGCAGAAAAAACCATGCAAAGCGCTAAGGCGATGCTTTTGCAACTAGAGGGAAAGAAAAAAACCGGACGAAAAAGAAAGGTTGATGAAGATGCCGAAGGGAATGTTGTTGAAGGAACATTTGATGGACAAATAATGATTGGAACAGACGGCAAACAATATCCCGTACCTGCAAACTATGCTTCAAAATCAAAACTTGTCGAGGGAGATATGCTCAAATTAACAATCACCTCCGACGGATCTTTCGTATACAAACAAATTGGACCCGCTGACAGAAAAAGCATAATTGGAATTGTCAGCCAAGACGAAAAAGGAAATTATTTCATCTTTTCAGAAGGAAAACCATACAAGGTTTTGCTTGCTTCTGTGACATATTTCAAAGCAGAACCGGGAGATGAAGTTGTCATTATGATCCCTCGTGAAATCGAAGCGACTTGGGCTGCTATTGAAAATGTTTTGCAAAAAGGAAATGACACCGCAATGTCAATGTCCAGACATATTCCTAGTCCAGAACCTGCCAGCAAAAACAATTTCGCAGCTGACACGGAATTAAATTCTTGGAAAAATGATCTCAAGCAAAATGAGCCTGATCCAGCAAAAAATAACTATGCAGAAAAACCACTCTTAACAAAAGATGATTTTGTTGATGAATGGACTTCTGACATCGAAGAATTGGAGAAAGAAATTAAAGCCCAACAAATCTAAATAACTAACAACTAGCAACCAACAACTAACTACAAACAACTGACAACTGACAACAAAATGCCCTACATTAATTTTAATTTGTTGTAGGTTGTAAGTTGTAAGTCAATATTTATGGAAAATACAACTGGAATCAGAATAACTAAAAGAGATTATGAATTTGCTATCGTTGCTGGACTGTTGATTGGTTTTTTAATTTTACCTGTTCTTAAGACAGTAAGCCCAGAAATTTTCGCAAAATTTGCGATAGTGATTGTTCCTTTTTTCTTATTAGCAACACCACTCGGACTCCGAATTGCATTTATGCTAGGGAAAAAAATTGCTATCATTTATCAAATAGCAAAATTCGGACTTATCGGAGTTCTTAACACACTTGTTGATTTTGGAGTTCTAGCTCTTGTCACTCTTTTGTTCAGTGCTTATTTTCAAATTCAATCAAAAGATGCATTAATTGCAGGAATAACATTCTATTCTTTATACAAAGCAATTTCATTCATCGTTGCAAACATCAGCAGCTATTTCTGGAACAAATATTGGACATTTGATCAAGGAGCAAAACAACAAACTAAATCTGAATTTTTGCAATTTTTTGCAGTCAGCGTTATTGGGTTTTTAATCAATGTTTTCGTGGCTTCATTTGTTTTTAAAGTTGTTCTTGGCTCATTGATTAACCTCACAGACGGACAACTCGGACTTATCGGTGCCGCTTTTGGATCAATCGCTGGACTCGCCTGGAATTTTATCGGATACAAACTATGGGTGTTTAAGAAGTAACTGATTTACACGGATTGATTACGGATTAAAAACGGATTACAACACAAACTTCCCATCTCGGGAAGTTTTGTTTTTTCATTCTAAATGTTACAATAATATAAGTTAAATTTTATTTTTATTCATACGCTTCATGTTACATGTTATATGTTACATGTTATATAATCTTTTTTATGGCAACAGCATTATATCGAAAATATCGTCCACTCACCTTTTCAGATGTCATCGGGCAAGGGCACATTGTGCAAACACTCTCTAATGCAATTTTGCATAACAGAATTGGTCATGCCTATCTTTTTACTGGCCCGCGAGGAACAGGAAAAACCACCATGGCCAGAATTTTTGCCAGAGCGGTGAACTGCCAAAATCCAAAAGGAGCGGATCCATGTTTAGAATGCGACGTCTGCAAAAATATCACTCAAGGCACATCATTGGACATTTTTGAAGTTGATGCTGCTTCCAACACTGGAGTAGACAACATTCGCGAACTCCGCGAAAATGTGAAATTTCCACCGTCTCAAGCAAAATTCAAAGTATACATCATCGACGAAGTGCATATGCTCTCAACTGGAGCATTCAATGCGCTGCTTAAAACTTTGGAAGAACCGCCTGCTCACGTTATTTTCATCTTGGCTACCACTGAAATTCACAAAGTTCCGGAAACGATCATCTCGCGTTGCCAACGATATGATTTCACACGCCTTTCACTGGAACATATTATTGAAAAACTTTCCACGATCGCCAAAAGTGAAAAAATTTCTGTCGAAAAAAATGCGCTTGAGATGATTGCCATCGCCGCTGAAGGTGGAATGCGCGATGCTGAATCTTTGCTTTCGCAAGTGATGGCGCTTGAAGACAAAAAAATCACAGCCAAAGAAGTTGAAGAAATTCTGGGCACAACACAAAGACAATCGTTGGAAGCAATGGTTTCATATTTGCTTGGCAAAAATGCAGCCAGCGCCATCACACTTGTCAATGAACTTTCCAAGGATGGATATGATTTGGATGTTTTCAATAAATCTTTTCTGAATTATTTGCGACAAGTAATGTTAGTGTGTGTGGATGAAAAATTGGCAAAAATATTTTCATATGAATTAACCAAGGAACAATCTTTGGCATTGGTTGAGCAAGCAAAAAATCATTCGCCCAAGGAATTGCTTCACATCATTGCCTGCTTTACTGAAATTCAAGGTAAAATAAAGTCAGCCTTTATCCCGCAACTCCCATTGGAGATGGCCATCATCAAGGCTGTTTCGCCAGCCCAAACACAGGCCATCCAACCAAACATCGCCCAAGCGGCTCCTGCTGCGCCCCAGATGAGAGCACCAGAGCCAACTAGGGTTATTCAGGCTCCAATAGCCCCCCAGACACCAAAAACACCCCCTATTTCGCCAGTTACCCCCAAAAGTGCTGAAACAGCACCCTCAATTACGACGCCAGAAACAAAAATTGAAGTTCCGGATCCAGAAGCTTTAAGCGAGCCAAAGTTGATCAAAAATGAAGCTCAGATTGCCGATTCTGATTTTACCTTAAATGATGTCAAAAAGAATTGGGGTCGCTTCATTATAGACACAAAAACCATAAATCACAGCCTTTCTGCAGTTCTGCAAAGCTGTCAACCTGTTAGTGTTGAGGCTGGAATTGTCACTGTAGCCACAAAGTTCACCTTTCACAAAGATAAATTAAACGAATATGGCAACAAATTGACATTAGAGGAAACTTTTGCTAAAATCCTAGGGTTGCGATTGCTTATAAAAGTGATCACCGCCGAAGAAGCAGGCATCACAATTGCCTCCAGCCTAAACCAAAACACCAACTCAGCACCAGCCGAACAAGCACCTCACGAAACCAGTTCCCTGCTCAATGACGCAATGAATTTGATGGGTGGGAGCATAGTTGAGTAGAAACATTTTAATAAGTTTTTTGAAGAATTTTGTGTGATGTTGGGCCGTAGCCAAGCGGTAAGGCAACGGGTTTTGATCCCGTCATACCTAGGTCCGAATCCTAGCGGCCCAACAGCGCACAAAATTCTATCAGTTAAAAAATTACGTAAATTAGTTACGTATTTTTTTGCATTTAATTTTGATTTTAAAAAAAGTACCTGACCTCTTTTACCTTTCTCGGAGCGGAGCCAAAATAAGTCAATTGAGGTTGTGCACTTTATTATTTAGCAAGTTTGCATTGATTATATATGGTATTATTGATATTATAGAGATAAAGTAATATATAATAATATCAATAAATAACTATGGAAAAACCATCACAAAGGGTCATATTTGGACTAATAGTCGCTCTCGTAGCCCTACCATCAATAGGAATGGCTGTAAGTCCAACGAGAAACTTACTTTTGGGCATGCTTCCGTGGGAAGCCACTCTAACTCTTGCAGATAAAATTGACACGAACAAAAGTGAGGTTGATACTCAAGTGCAAGCATTGCAAGCAACAGTAAATAGTCAGCAAACTTTACTTGATGAACAGCAAAGAATTAAAGACGAGGAGCAAGCAAAAAAGGAAACTTTGGAAAAACAAACGGCAGAACAAAACATAGCCGATGAAAAGGAGTCTGCCTGTGAAGCAGCAAAAAATGAATGTATCGTAAAAATAAACAAACAGAAATCAATTATTGATTCTGCGGAATCATATATCGAACAAAGAAAAAAGGATACAAAATCCAGAAAAGAGTTACTTGCGAAATGTGGTGAGGGTAGTATGTGCTCAGGTTATGAAGATGCAATAAAAACTCATGAAAAGCTGATGGAAGATAAAAAAGATGAGTTAAATGATGAAGAAGATAAATTGTCCAAACTTGAAAATGAGACATGCAAGGATTACAAGTTAGCCTGCTAGGAAACATCAACTTATTAGACAGGGACATCTCAAAAAGGTGTCCTTATTTATTTTCCAGTTCTACTAATTCAGGAACCCTAAAAATAAAAATTGTTTTTCCTATTCTAGCAACAAGGTTATCCTTTAAAATAGAATACTTTTTTTCATACGGAAGCTCATCCTTAGTGGCAGTACCACTAACAACTGGATATTTTTCCCTATAAAAAATATTGTTTTGATAGTTTGTTGCAGATACAGCTATATAAGAACCTTGTTTAGGTAATCCCCACCAAGCAATATCATAATTTTCAAACATCGTATCACCAAAATAATACTTCAAAGGAACGGCAGAAAAAACATTGGTATATATTTTTTCAATTTTATTATCCTGAACCCATTTTCCTAATTCCTTGATATCCTGTCCCCAATCATAATTTGAATCAGTAGCTATTTTATAACCATTATTAATGCCACCACCAAAGTAATTATAATAAGGCAAATAATTAGGAAAGGTATTAATTACGGAAATAACTAGAAAAACAGCAATTAAACTAAAGATGTATTTTATTTTAAAGAATTTAAAAAATATACTTTCATTCCAAAAAAAATCAATTCCTTTTGCAACAAGAAGTGAGATTGCTAAAATGATAGGCATAATATGTCGTAAACCTATTTGAAAATTTGAAGACAATGTAATAACAGAATATAGATATATAAATAGCAATAGCAACAAAGACAGTGGTGCGTTTGTGAAATTAATAAATTTTGTGCTTAACTTCTTTTTATTGAAAATAAAATAATATAAAACAAATAACATAACAATACCACCCAGAAAAAGAAACTGTAGGGGTAATTTTGTCAGAAACAAGATTGGAAAATATGAAACACCAGCACCCTCAGCCTCATACACATTTCCCAAGAAATAAATTCTTTGACTTGCTATATTCATTCTATCTGACACCATCAAAATCCCACTTAGATATTCTGCAAAGCCTTTTGTAATAGGATTTGATATTGCCATGGCGGACAAATAAACAGCACCAGTAATGTCTGCTGATGATTTGTTAGTTAGCTGATCGGTATAATTGTAAACAATTTGAGAAACCATTTCATTATTTGTCATATTTCTAGTATGAAAATAATAGACGAAACTTACCAAGAGTAATGTTGCGAGAGTAAATGAAGAAAATCTCACTAAATATTTCCCAAATTCCTTTAATGATTTTTTCAAGGCAATTATATAAATCAAGCCACCAATAAACATGGCTGGCAATATTACCAATGATGAGAATTTTGCCAATAATGCCAAGGATGTGAATATAATTAAAAGTAGATACCAACTCAATATATTCTTATTTTCCACATATCTTTTTAAATAAATTGCAAAAGAAGATAATGCAATAAGTTGCAAAATAGAGGACATAAAATCCATCGTAACCAAAGAACCGTGAGCAATACTGAATTGAGAAAATACTATGAAAAATATTGAAAGCAAGGAAGCTCTTGGACTCCACAATTTCCCGATAAGCCAAAAAAGTGCAAGTAAGAAAATTGAATTGAAAAAGATAACACCAATGCGAGAATATAGAGCGATAATGTCAGGATTGTTTTTTTGATTGAATAAAAAAACATGACCAAAATCCCATTCATCATTGGTACGCTCTAATTCCCTTGAAAACGTCTCGTCTTCAAATGGGTATATATCTTTATCATAAGTATAGCCAACAAGTGACGTATTTGAAGTGTCAATCTTAGGGATATATGGGTCAATCAAGAGCAATGGTAAGGCTGATATGTCCTTAATCAATGGCGGATGCTCAGAATTGAAAAAATATCTACCTGTTTTCAGATAATAATAGCCAGCGGTTATGTGGGCAAACTCATCAGAAGTAACTGCTGTGCCTGAGTATTTAAGGTTTTTCCAATCAAATCCTTCCACAGAAAATAAAGCAAGAAAAAAGAAAACTACACACAGAATTACAGCGTAAAATAAATAGTTTTTTAGAAAAGATTTGATCATATTTATTGATGCAATGGATGCTAATCAATGTTATTCTGCACCATTTTTGAACAAAAATCAATGATGCTAAAACTTTTCAAATTAAAAACTGGCTAATCAAGTCAGTTTAATATTTTTTAAGTTAAATTCTATTTTTCTTTTATCACTTGCTGGATTATATATTTCTGTCCTTGTAATAATTCCTGTACAGTGATCACCAATATGAAATTCTTTCATTTTTTCAAGTAAATCATTTGAAAATTGACCATATAAACGGTGATTATCAATGGTCTGCACTTCAAACTTTCCCTTTGAACTAATAGTAACCAACTCTCCCTCAAACGATATATCAGATGGTTGAGAAATTGTCATCTGATTTAAGGAATCGTATAATCTAGTGATATTTTCCTTACGACCTTTCCATAAATACTCACGATCATCTGGACTATGCCATTTCAAGTCTATGTCCAAATCATCACTAGATAATTCATATAAAAATTTTGATATATATCTTACACTTTCAACACCTACCGAACTAACTCTATCAATGAGCTCATCTGAATTATTAGACTGAAATAATTCAAAAGTGCTTCTTAAGGCTTCTTGTGTAATACTAAATCCAAATAAATCAGCTGATGTCCGACCAGATAGATAAAAAATAGTAGAGCCACGACCAATTCCTTCAAGTCTTAAGTCTACAGTACTCTGGATCATTTCATCTCTTTTTTTACCACCTTTCCCGCCAAATTGTATGAATTTTGACGTATTCAATATTGCCGAAGAAAAATTAGCAGTAATCCCTCCGACAAATTTGAGAGGAATGCTCCCAAAATTTGCAGCTTGTCCGATCAACCTTAACTCAATAATTTCTTTATCTCTCTTAAGGTTTTCTCTATATAGTTGCTCCCTTAAATCATTGATTTGATTCCTTAGAGATGATAATTTCAATTGTATAGAAAAATCATCGGGAGAAGCTTTCTGTGCTGCCTCTAATTCAGCAATCATTGGCTCCAATTGTTCAATATTCGATTTTACTCTCCCAAAATTAGCCATAATTATACATACAAACGAATTATACCCTTTGGCTCCTCATCCCTTGAAAATCCAAACCATCCACGCCAATAACTTCTCATGTTTAAGTCTTGATTTGGTATAATAAAAACATCACAATCGTACCTAATTTTTGAATACTCGCGATTATTTAATTCTAAAATTATATTTCTTTTATCCTCTGGTAACAAATTAAGCTGAACACCATCAATAAAGAAAATTATATCAATATCTCCGGGTTCAGGCTTAAGTGTCGCAAAGGAACCATCTATCCATAGTTCTGCCGCTAATCCTGTTTCCTTGAATCTATCAATCAGTGCACTAAACCTTGATAATAAATATTCCCTTCTTGTTTTATTTTCAAATGGTCCAAGAAAGACTATCTCTAATTGCTCGTTAGCGATATCTAAAAATCCTGCCGTATGTATTGGTGCGAATTCCATTTCTTAATATCAAAACTAAAAACGAATTATGTTCAACTCTTTTATATATAAAACTATTGTATCACATAATAATAGTTTTACTTATAAATTAAATATGAATGTCATAAATTAAATATGAATGCCATTAATAAATTAGCCCTTCAAAGCTTCAACAAGTGTCAAATCGCCGACTTGGCCGTCAAGGTCGCTCGGCTTCGCTCTCTTGACTGCCGTCGGATCGATTTGAAATACCGCCTATAAGCAAAAAATGGGATTTTTTGCCAGCCTAAGAACCGCAGGAATTAACACTGCCCCTGAAAGATATAAGTTCCGACTTTATCCCAAGTCGCCAACAATAAAAGAAAAAATATCTTTTTATTTTTTTATACTCTTTCTAAAAAATTCCCAATCAAATTCACCATTATCCAAAACTGCCTTCAATTTTTTTTCAATATCCTTCTGATCAAAAATTTCTTCCAATTCAATTTTATCCCCCTTATCAAAAAGCATATTATACATATCCTTTCCTAGCATAAAAACAGCCTGTATTTCCTCAAATTCCAGTTTACCAATCGAACTTATATTATTCTCAGTCAAATATCTATCCGCAACAAAATCTTGAAATAAATATCCTACATCAAAAAGCCTTCTTCTTCGAGCAGCTGCAGCTTCATGGGTTTTATATCCATATGAATCCATATATCCATCAATTGCACAATCTTCGCAGATCATTTTTGGCTTTTTTGCGATAGGATTTGAAGAACCTAATCTATTTTTTTCTTTCTTACAAGTGTCACAAATAAAACCATCTTTAATAGTGTCCGCACCAAGAGTTGTATATTTGAAAGTTAATTGCGGCAAAATCTCGCTCAATTTTGCATCCTTGTATTTTTGATATATTTCTCTACGATAACCATTTTCAACAAGATCATACCGCATTTTTTCCAAACTTTTATAGACACTTGGTGGTAAACTTTCAATATATTTGTATTTATTGTATTCTTTTTTGTTATAATGATCAGCCATTTGCTCAAGATCCCAAATAAATTTTCCAAATCTTTCTCTATTTTTTATAAAATATTTTTCACCATATTTTTCAATGTCAAAATCACTTGGGCGTAAGTTTAAAAACATAATAAGATATTCGCTAGAATGAATCATTGCCTGCCTAATGTGCCCAGAGTCATTGCACATGCAATACAAAACAAATCTTTTACATGATTCAAAACAATCATCAAATTCATTCGCTCTCATGAAGGCATATTTTAAGGAGCCAATAAAAGCGATCTTATTACTTTCACCATTAATGCCTTCAAAATTTCCAAATTCAGAAATAAAAATATTTACAAATTCCCTCGATTTTTCGGATTCCCTTTTGATACCACTCCAAATAAGCCCGATCTCATTATTAGCAATTTTAATATCACTTCTATTGCCAATTTTAATTTTTTCAATACATTCCCTTATTTTTTTGTCCTGCATATAATATAAATTAGTCAAAAATTACCGCGTCGAGCACACCCACAAAATACCAGCAATGCAAGAAAAATGCAAACAAAAAAACAAGAGTACCGACTCTTGCTTATTTTTTTATTTTGTTTCAGCAATAACTATTCCAGCAATGATTTTACAATCTTTTTCAGGGGTTTGAGGTCATACTGGCAGGTTTCCCAAACAACATTTTTATTCACACCGAAATATTCATGAATCAAAGTATTTCTAATCCCAATAATCTGCCTCCATGGAATATCAGGATTTTCATCTTGAAATTTTTTACTTATATTATTTGAAGCCTCACCGATAATTTCCAATTCCCTGATAACAGCATCAGCCACCATGTCCTTTTTCAAAAAATCCTCAAAATCATCAGCATGCTTGATGTATTTTTCTATCTTTTCGATAGCTTCCAAAATATGTTCGAGATATACCCTATCATCTTTCATAAATAAGTTCTGCTTCATTGATTACCTTGTCGCGAAAAAACTTGCTCAAACCCTCGGGCGTGAGCAAATCGACCTTTTTCTGAATGTGATCCTCAATTGTATATTGAATTTCAACGTATTTAAAAAGTCCTACGTGGGATTCCGGGGTGAATTCGACAAGAATGTCTACATCGCTGTCTTCCTTTGCTGTTTCATGGAGATGCGAGCCAAAAAGAGACACTCTTTGAATGTCCTGCTTGAATGAAGCATTTTCAATTGCTTCTCTAACTTTTTCTTTAATTTCTTGTTTACTCATATATTTTTTCTTATATTGTCAATATACCACATAATACAGCAATAAATCAAGTTAAATTTCACACATAAATTCAATAAATTGAACTTTTTTTATTCAATAAAAATATCAAAAGCCTTGAGCAAGGAAACCACCTCTGCGGATGAAAATTTTGCTTTGGCAATCTTGTTTATCATGGGGTCTATTGAATAATTTATTGCGCCAACAAAATTTGCTTTGCGCAAATCAACGTTTTGAAAGCGAGTTAGTTGCAGGTCGGAATTTGAAAAATCAGCCTCGCTCAAATCACAATCAAAAAAATCACTCTCCCCAATTGAACACTGTGTGAATTTTGTTTTCTTAATATCCAAATTACCAAAATTACAAAGATTGATAACTGAGCCATTAAAACCCCACGACAACAAAAACCTGTTCAGTGAACTAAAGATTACACCGACAATTTTACATTCCCTGAATTTAACATTATTGAAAATGCAGTTTGCAACTTTCACATTTGAAAGATTGCAACGTTCAAAAATGCAATCAACAAGTTTGGCATCAGACAAATCCGCTTGCGTGAAATCGCAATTGGAAAAATTGCAATTGGAAAACTCAAAAGAAGACAATTTCCTTTCGGACCAATCTTCACTTTGAAAAGTTTTATTCTCAAAAATATTTTGCATTTGTGTGATTATTAACTTTTTTAATAATACCATACTCACGCTAAATACCAATTAAAAAAAGGATGCTTTCGCATCCTTTTTTAAAAAGTTGAGTGGTTGTTACATGCGGTCGCATTTTCCATCACCGTTTGCGTCAACAAAATTTCCCCCTCGATTTTGTCCGCGTTGTCCTTGCCCGCTGCCCATCATTCCCTGACCTCTTCCGCCACCTTGACCAAGACCAAGTTCGGTTCTGATTTTGTTGGCTTCGTCAGTTTTTCCTTCAAGCATCAAATTATGCATCTGGGTAAAACGTGCAAAATTCTGCTCGGTTACAACGCGAGTTGCTCCGCGTGTTCCCATTTGATTTTTCCAAGAGGCATAATCATTGTTTGCAAAAGCTGTTTGCATTTGTGCATGACGTTCTGGAGTATAGTTTGGTCCAAATTGACCAACGCGTCCTTCAGCTGCAAATGCACTCACGCCATAAGCTGCTGCTCCTGCAACTGCCAATCCAAGAACTCCTAATGCCATTCCTTTATTAATCATAGTACTTTTTTGTTACTTATTAATTGCTGCCAGCACAACATAAAACGTATAGGATTAGAAAAGTTTTCGTTTTAATTACCCCTCATCATTCCCCTTCCCGTGCCCATACCATTTCGTTGACCGCCAACACCACCCATCATGCCACCACCTATCCATGGACGAATTTCAGTTGCTTGAAAAGTATCGCTGCCAGATTGTGTGCCTATAATCTTAATCATTTGTCCTTTTGAAACATTAGCGCTTGGTCTAATCAATGTATTTTCATCAAAATCAACATTCCAAACTTTTCCATTTAAATCACTAACAACCAAAACCACATTTGAAGTTGAATTTATTGTTCCCGCCAAAAAACCATCTTGCGGCTGCATCCACTGCGATTCTTTTGTTACCATCATATGTTGTCCATAATATGGAACGCCGCTTGCCATCATAGAGTTAAAACGCCCTCCTAATCCTGCAAAAAACATCACCGCACCCAACACTAATATACTGCCAATAGTAACCAGCGAAATTTTAAGCCAGCTAAAACGATATCCTGTTTCAGTTTTACGCATATCAAAAAATGCGCCAATAATAAACGTACCAACTAAAACCGCCCAAAAATATGGAAAAATAGACAATAAATATCCAACTCTATTTTGATGCATAAAATTATATAAATCCCAATCCAAGCTAGACAAAAGATACGCCGCCGCAGAAAGAGAAACGCCACCAAAAATCACCACCAAGACAAACAAAAACCAAACACCATATTTCCTTGCCAAATATTTCCATTTTGACTCGGGCAATATGTGCTGCTTTTTGATTTTTCCAATTGTATCTTTAATTAAATCTTTCATATCTTTTTCTAAAAACAATTAATATTTTGCTCTTTCATTTTTTCAATTAACATTTCCTTTCCTCTTGAAATCAAAGTTGCAATTGAGCCTTTTGGTTTTTTCAAGATATCCATAATTTCTTCATATTCCAACTCTTGCACAAATCGCAGTATTAAAACTTCTTTATATTTAAGTGGTAATTTCTCAATACAAACTTTAACCTTCTCCACGCAATCCTTATTCATAATGTCTTTTTCAATTCTGATGCTTGCGCTGATAATTTTTTCCCATTCATAATCCTCCAACGAATTTGTTTGCGGACGAGCATTTGTTTTTCGAAAATAATCAATAATATGATTATGCGCAATGCGATATGCCCAACTGGAAAATTTCAGAACTTCATCATATTCATTCAATTTCTGATAAATTTTAATGAAAACCTCTTGCAACAAATCTTGAATATCATCCGCTGGAAGTTGCGTCATGCGACGGATATAGTGAAAAAGCTGACCTTGATAACGCTCCATTAAAAGCCCAAACATCTCAGGATCCTTCTTTGATAATTCAATTAAATCAGCATCCGTTTGGACGATATCTTTTTGCATATTTTAATCTTAACATACATAATACGAATTTCACCCTATTTGTTTTCACTACTTAAAAATACGGCTTAATAGCCGTATTTTAGAAATATTATTCAAAAGATAATGTCCGATATGGGCACATTGCAACACATCTGCCGCAAGCTATGCATTTTTCATGATCAATTGTGGGTGCAGAAAAACCTTCTTGACTGATTGCGCCGACAGGACAAAGATTTACCAACGGACAAACATGATCCTGCGGACATCTCAATGAATCAATTTTTATATTTTTCATACAATGACCAGTAAAAAATTACCACTACACTTATATATACAACTCTTTCAATCTTATCCTCTAATCAAATATACCTTTACAAAACTACTTTTAAGTTCTCCGGCCTTTGCTGGCATTTGATCTAATTTGCCTTCTTTAGCAAGTTGTAATAAAGTATCAAGATTTTTGCGAATTGTTTGAATTTCATTATCATCAGCTTCTTGTTCAATTGCTAATAATTTTATATCAGCCTCAGCATATGTGGCGATAACACCAGGAGCATTTTTTGCATTTGCCATATCTAAAACCTTCTCCATTGAATCATGAAAATCCACCAGCGTGATTGCTAACATAGAAAAACCATTGCGCTTAAATATTTCCTGCATAATAGGCCTAATCTTTTCAAGTTCAAGATGAACTTTTTTCAAATCCCCCGTTCTAACATCATTATCAACTCCCAAAATAATTCTATGCACACTATTTAAATCATTTTCAAATTGAATATCATCTCGAAAAGCATATGGTTTATATGAGGAGTATTTATTTTGAAATTTTGCATATGCCAAAATTAAAGAGTCATAATTTTTAACAGATTCTAATCTTTTTTCTTGTCCTGTTTCAAATAACGTTTGTTTGTAGAAACCATTCATTGCATTAAAATCTTCAACAAATATCTTTTTAGTAAAGAATACACTGGCATAAATACCTCCAAACAAGACCACTAAAAATAAACTAGTAGCGACTGAAGCTATCACCTTGTTATGAGGAGCACTTTTTTCAAGTGTATTAAAGTTCAATGCTTTATACATTGGACAAAAGCCAATTACAGCTGTAATTAACAAAACTATTGCTAAAATATAAAAAACGATACTCACCGCACCTGCAAACCAAAAAAAGGCAACCAGAAACAATATTTCTCCAATAATTAACCTTATTGCCCTATCAATATTTCCTTCATTTTTCATTTTGTTTTTTTGAATATTCATATTAATTTAAATTACATCTAATATTATATACCCTATGGGGGTATATTGTCAAATACAAAAATTTTAAAAGATCACACAATCACACCATCCTTTAAATTTATATGTCGCGAAGCAAAACTTGATGTAAAAGTATCATGCGTCACCAATATTATTGTTTTCCCTTCTTCTTCATTCAGCGCCTTTAATGCTTCCATGACTTCAGCAGATGAGTGACTATCCAAGTTTCCTGTGGGTTCATCAGCCAAGATAATTTTTGGATTATTAATCAGCGCCCTTGCAATTGCTACTCGCTGTTTTTGACCTCCTGACAATTCATTTGGATAATGGTGGATGCGATCCCCTAAACCAAGTTTCTCAGCCAATTCTCTGGCTTTTTGCTTATCCTCTTTTCCAGCATACAAACTGGGTATAGCAATATTTTCCAAGACAGTAAGGTCCGGTATCAAATTAAAATTTTGAAAAATAAAACCAATTGAATTGTTTCTAACTTCTGACAAAGAATCTTCTGAAAGCTTTGACACGTCATTACCTTCCAAATAATATTGACCACTATCTGGAATGTCCAAGCATCCGATCATATTCATCAGTGTGGATTTGCCAGAGCCGGAAGGACCCATTAGTGCTATAAATTCTCCCTTTTTAATATTCATATCAATATCAAGAATGACCGGCACTAAATTTTTACCAAGTTGATAACCTTTGGAGATATTTTTCAAACTGATAATGTCTTCCATAGAATTAAATATTATTTCGTGATTACAACTTCCTCTCCTTGCTCCAGTCCACTCTTAATTTCAACCCTTTTTCCATTTGTAAAACCTGTTTGAATTTCTCGCTCCGAAAAAACATCTCCTTTTTTAACAATAACCATTTGCTTTCCTTGCACATTTTTTACAGCATCATTTGAAATCATTAAAACATTTTTGGCCTCCTTAGAAACAAGTTCAACAGACCCAGCCATATCACTAAGCAGCTTAGCATCATCCTTATTTGTTAATGTAATAATAACCTTATAACTAGGAATTCCATTGGCATCTATTTCAGGAATTAGCGAAACAAAATCAACCCTAGCTTCAAATTTCTTATCAGGATACGCATCCAATTTCACATAGGCCAACATATCTTTTTGAATTTTAAGAGCATCAGTATCTTCAACTAACGATTCAAACCAAAAATTATTATGATTAATAAGTGTTAAGAAACCAGCAGAACTTTCCGAACTAGAATTGCTAGATTGTGAAACAATATCCCCCACATTTCCATTGATTGCATCTACAATTACATCACTTTTTGGTGATATTATATTAGAATTATCTGCACCAGCTAACGCAATATTATATGCTGATGAACTTTTTGCTAATTCATATTGTGCTTTTTTATAACTTTCCTCAACTTGTTGCATTTGATATTTTGCATTGTTAACATCAGCTTCAGCTGAAGAAACTTTCACTTTTTGCGCCAAAGACTGAGTCGAATCTTTTCCATTAGCTTGAACATATTCGTCATATAAATCCTCTTCTTTGTCCAATTTATCTTTAGCATCTTCATAGGCACGTTTTTTCATTTCATAATCAACGCCATCTTTTGAAAGCCTGCTTAGGTCAATATTGGATGCTCCCAGTTCTGATTTTGCTTGTGAAATTTGACTGCTGTTTTTTTCAATATCAATGCTAGCAAGCACTTGACCTTTTTCAACAATATCGCCAAGTTTGACATTAATTTTATCCACCGTGCCAGAATTAATAAAATCTAATTCCCATTTTTCGTATACAATTTTTCCATCAACGGAAAAAGAAACTGCAACGTCACCGCGAACAACTTTTTCAGTCACGTATTGAGGAATATTTTTTTTCTCAGCATTGTTTTTCCACCATTGCCAACTGCCAAAGACAGCAATAATAACGACAGCGCTAATTATATATTTTTTCATAATTATTTAGTTTAAACCCTTTATTTTGACAGCTTCAATACCACTGGCAGTTGTCCAAATAGATAAATATGTTCCCTTCTTTATTTCACTCAAATCAGATTTTAATGCTTTTCCTGTTCCTGTTCCATCAGCTTTATAAATAGGAACACCCACTGGAATAGTTAATGTCGTGTCCTCAGTTTTAACATTTGACAATTCAGATGCACGCATCGCTTGTCTTTCTGATTCGCTCAATTTTTGTCTTTCTGCTTTCTTTTTAGCCATCTGCTCCTCAGTCAAAACTTCAGCTCCAATTTCTTTTTTGATAATAATTTCATTTCCTTCTATTGAAGAAATAACCCCGCTTATTTCAGCTGCACGTGTCGGCAATGTTTCTTCATTTTGCAATAAAACATTTTGCTCAGTTGTTTTTGCAGGAACCTGATCACTACTGGAGCAACCGCTTAGAAACACCGTAGAAACAACAAGAAACGCAAACAGTACTGTTTTTTTCATATTATTTTAATTTAAAATTAATTATTCATATCTAATTGTGTCGACTGGTTTAAGCCCTGCAGCCTTAAGTGCTGGATAGTAACCAAAAAATATACCTATACCTATTGTAAACATTGCCGAAAGTCCATAACTCCACCAAACAAAAATAATATCCAATCCATATTTTTTCAGCAGATAATACAGCGCACTGGCGAGAATAAGACCAATAAAAGAACTAAAAATACTAAGGATCACGGCTTCAGTCAAAAAATGAAAAAGTATGTAGTTCTTTTTTGCTCCAATGGCCTTGCGAATTCCAATCTCCTTTGTGCGCTCCTTAACCACAATACTCATAACATTCATTATTCCTATTCCTCCAACAAGTAAAACTACCAATCCTACACTACCAAGTAATAGTGCCATTGTTTGCGCGCTATCCTTTGCAGCTTGAACATTGGTTCCCATATCTCTGACCCTAAAATCTTCTGGAGAACCTATTTGCAAACTGTGCGATTCACGCAAAATACGGCTTACATCCGAAACTGCACCATCCACACTTTCAACATCTTTTGCTTCCAAATTAAGATTGAATTTTCCATTTACACCTAAAACATAACGATACGAAGAATCGTACGGCATTATGATACTATCATCCAGTGAGATTGGTCCAAGAGAACCACCTTTATATTTAGAAATTCCTATTATTTCAAATTGTTTTTTGCCAATTGTTATTTCTTGCCCGATAACATCGGGATTAGCAGTTCCAAATAACTCCTCGGCGACAGTCGCTCCCAACACCGCCACCTTAATGTGATTATCCTCTTCTTCCTTGGAAAAAAATCTTCCGCTGACCAGCTCAATATCAGCCAAGTCATATAACTTAGTCGTACTACCGAGAATGCCAGCTTGATAGATGTTCTCCTTTGATTGGGATTGAACCTTTCCGGTTAATTGAGGAACGGCATAAGAAATATATTGGCTTTTCATTACAGCCTCAACATCATCAATATTCAAACGTGAAGCAGCTCCACCCTCTGCAGGTGCAGGAGCGTTAACCAAAATAGTTGTCACGCTCATATTGGAATATTGTTTTTCAATTTCAGCTTTGGCGCCCGCACCCATTTCAATTACCAAAACAATTGTGGCACTGCCGATAATTATCCCAAGAGAAGTCAAAAAAGAACGGAATTTATTTTTGCTTAAATTCTTCCATGCTATTTCTATAGTCTTCAGATACACATAAGAATCTTTGCCGATGCGCTGTGAATCAAAATATTTCATGATTTATTTTTCATATATAACCTAATCGCAATATAAAACGTATTCAATTTGAAATGTTTTCGTTTTTCAAAAGACGGGATGTAAAAATATTTTATTTTAAAACTACATTAAACAAATATCCCGTAAAAATTATACCTATACCCACAACACTGGCAAAAATAATGATAAGCTTTGTTTTCATCACTTTTTTAAGAATCATAAACTCAGGAAGCGATAGCGCTGTGACTGCCATCATAAAGGCTAGTGCTGTGCCCATTGCCACGCCTTTTTCAGTTAAGGCTCCGACAAGCGGAATTACTCCGGCCGCATTTGAATATAGTGGAATTCCAATAACCACCGCCAACGGAACCGCGTACCATTTATCGGCTCCAGCATACTCTGCCAAAAAATCGGCCGGGACATAACCATGAATCCAAGCTCCCAATCCAACTCCGATTATCACATAAAGCCAAACTTTTTTCACAATATTAAATGTGTAATTTTTGGCATATTCAATTCTTTCTTTCCAATTCAATTCTGGAAGATTACGATTTTTTCCATTACCATCAAGCGCAAATTCTTCCACCAAACTTCGCACGTCTATTTTTTCAATCACAATTCCAGCCAAGATTGCAATCAGCAGTCCACTGACAATGTATAACATTGCAATTTTCCAGCCAAACATTCCCCATAAAAATGCAAGCGCAACCTCATTAATCATTGGCGAAGCCACCAAGAAAGAAAAGGTAGTGCCAAGCGGCACACCAGCCTGCACAAATCCCAAAAACAGTGGCACTGCGCTGCATGAGCAAAAAGGTGTAACAATCCCCAACAGTGATGCTAAAATATTTCCCACATACTTTTTCTCATGAGAGAGAATATTTCTAATTTTTTCAGGCGGTAGAAATGAGCGAATAATTGACACGACAAAAATAATCACAACCAAAAGAATCAGAATCTTGATCGTATCAAAAACAAAGAAATTTACCGCACTTGCTAAGAGAGTTTCCGGGATAATTCGAAAAACTGAATACGTCATCCAGTCAGCAAATAATTGAACTGGATAAAAAATGTTCATGTTTTTATTTGATTATTTTGTTTAATATCACTTTATATTTTTTAATTGCTTTACGATCAAGTCCGTAGCGGATAAAGTTTCCCTCACGCTGTTCAGTTAAAAGACCAATGCTTTTCAGTTGTTTGAGATGATGCGAGGCTAATTTATCAGAAATTCCCACTGCAGGCACAATTTCACAAACACATTTAGAACCACCTTGCAAAACACAAAGTATTTTCAATCGATTAGTATCAGCCACGGCGCGCAAAAAAGCATATGTCTTGGCAACATTTTCTGCTTCTTGTGAATTTTTTCCGCAACATTCAAATTCCATAATAATATACTATTCTAAGATATATTAGAATAGTATATTATCCTTAAAGACATGTCAAACACAAATAACGAATGTAACATACGTCGCCTTTAGGTGTATAATAAAGATGTGATCTAACTTAGAATAATAATATCAATTATATGAAAAAACTATTTATAGCATTGCCAATAATTGCAGTAACAGTTTTATTTTCTGGTTGCAGTTTATATTCAGCATCATCTCAACCAGCAGCACCAATTCAATCCCAAACAACACCCGTTATCAACAATACGATAACTATTCAAAATTTTGCATTTTCTCCTGCAACCATAACTGTCAAAAAAGGTACTACCGTAACCTGGACCAATAATGATAGTGCTCCGCATCAAATCAATTCTGCAACATTTAATTCAAATTTGTTCAATAAGGGACAAACATTCTCTTTTACATTCAATGAGGTTGGGACTTTTGATTATTTTTGTGCCATTCATCCCTCAATGATAGGAAAGGTAATTGTTGAATAAATAATAATTTAATAAAAACCGCGATTAAACAATGTGGATTACCACAGTTTAACGGGGCAAGAAAATATGATTCACAGTCTTGCGCTAACTTTGTTTTTGGGCAAACCGCTTGTGATGTATGGTGGAATTTTCACTTTTCTACTATTACTCTTCACGGCCACTGTCGGTTTTTTAAATTTTAAAGGAATTCACACTATTCCCTTCAAGTGGCATCCGCGATTAGCACTAACTACCATTATTGTTGCCGCAATCCACGCAACTTTTGGATTGTCTATTTTCTTTAATTTCTAAACATTTTTACCAAACACTAAAAAAGCGCACTGCTAGCGCTTTTTTTCTTTTTCAGATAAACTAGTATTATGCAGTACAAACTCTACACAACATCCATAAAAGCTTGGGATGCCATGCTAGAAGGCATTGAACAAGCTAAGAAATCCGTATACCTTGAGATGTATATTTTTGAACGTGACACAACGACAAGCCATGATTTTATCGGCAAGCTCAAGCAAAAAGCACGCTCCGGGGTGCGCGTTATCATCGTGGCTGATGCCTTTGGCAGCAAGGCTCTCAAGAAAGAAATAGCTTCCACTATCGAAAATTCCGGGATTGAATTTTTATTCTTCAGTAATTGGCTAAGACACATTCACAGAAAGATTTTAATTGTTGACGAACGCATTGCTTTTGTTGGTGGTGTTAATATTGGAAAACGTTTTACCAATTGGAACGACCTGCAACTTAAAGTGGTTGGGAGAATTGCAAAAAGAATCCTGCGTTCATTTGCCTATACTTATGAAATGGCGGGCGGAAAAGATAAAAAAATATTAAAACACAGAGAAAGAAAATTTACCGCTAAATTAAAATTTTTCATTTTGGAACATTGGCCCAATAAAAATATTTACACCCTAAAAAGTCATTACATTGAAAAAATAACCCGCGCTCAAAAAAGCATCCAAATAGCCTCTCCGTATTTCACTCCCCCGCGCTGGTTAATTTCACTTTTGGATGATGCAATTAGACGCAATGTTAGAGTTGAAATACTTATTCCCAAAAAAGTTGATTGGCGCATTATGAATCTCTTGAATTATCGCTACATGCGCGCACTTCATCCACTAGGTATAACATTTTTTCTAAGCAGAAAAATGAATCACGCAAAATTGCTCATTATCGACGGCGAAGAAGGACTTATTGGATCGCAAAATATGGACTTACTTTCATTTCAACTTAATTCTGAAGTTGGAATATTTTTCAAAGAAAAAGCACTGCTTGATGAGCTAGCAATAACCATAAGAAAATGGAAACAAAATTCTGAAATATTCAAACCACAAAAATACAAAATGAAATTTATTGATTATGTAATTTTAACTCTGCTAAAAATTCTTTATCCGATTTTATAACTAGGTTTTAGGTTATAGGAGGATATAAAATAAATTCAAAAAGAAAAAATATGCCGAAAATTCAGATCACATCTAAAGGAATCCGTGCTGCATTGAAAAAATACACACCATATCAATCATTGGTTGAATATATTTGGAATGGTTTTGATGCGCAAGCATCAATAATTAAAATAGATTACATTGCTAATGATCTTGGCAATATTGAAACTATCATAATCTCAGACAATGGTTACGGAATCCCACACAGCAAGTTACAAGACAAATTCGAACCACTTTTTGAATCTAAAAAAGCACTCGAAAATAAGCTCAAAAAAAATCTTTCCGCTATTCATGGAAAAAACGGAATTGGCAGACTAACCTTTTTTACATTTGCCAGAAATGCTTCTTGGAAAACAGTTTACTGTGAAAATGAAACCAACCTAACTTATGAAATTTATGCCAATGCTGAAAATATAAATCTTTATACGGGAGTTAATGCTGCTCAGCGCCAAACCGCGGAGCCAACTGGAACCAGCGTAACTTTTAGTGGAATTCATGCGCTTACCGCACATCAACTTGAAGAAAAATTCCAGGAATACATTCTCAAGGAATTTGCTTGGTTTTTGGCGCTAAACAGAAATAGAGATTTTAAAATAATCCTAAATGGAACCCCAATTGATTTTAAAAACATCATTGCTGATAGTGAACAACTTGAACTTATCCATACTGAAACCAACACAGTTTTTTTCCTTTATTATGTTCGCTGGGATCAACGCCTTAACAATGAGCCGTCGCGTTATTATTATCTAAACTCGGAGCACAAAGAATGTTGGAAAGAGCCTACTGCTATCAAGAATAAAGGTGAACAATTTTACCACAGCTTTTTTATTGAAAGTGCATATTTTGACTCATTTGGTTTCCAAAGTGCTGAAGTTCAAGCCCAGGAAGCTCTAATTATTGGCACACGTTCAGATGCTCAATTTAAATTCCTGCGAAAAAAGCTAGCCAACATCCTACGCATCAAACGCAGACCATTTCTCAAAGGTTTTGCCGAGCAATTATTAATTGAATATGAAGAAAAAAACATTCTACCATCTGGAGCTAAAGAAAATCTCAAACAAACAATCAAAATTTTATACGAAATGCAACCCAAAATTTTCACCTCGCTAAACACAGAACAGAAAAAGATCCTCGTCGGCCTCTTGGATATTTTACTTGAAAGCAACAAGACCGAAACAATTGCCCAACTTCTCGGTGGAATTATAGAGCTTACCAAAGAGGAACAAAACGAACTTACTCAATTATTTTCAAATAATTAGCATCTTTCAATAAAATTAACAAAAAAACCTCACCATAACGGTGAGGTTTTTTAAACTGTTTATTGAAACTAAATTACTTATTTCAATACTACAGTTGCACCAGCTTCTTCAAGCTTCTTTTTAACATCTTCAGCTGCAGCTTTAGCAATCTTTTCTTTGATTACTTTTGGAGCTGCATCAACCAAGTCTTTTGCTTCCTTAAGTCCAAGACCAGTGATTTCACGAACAGCTTTAATAACGTTAATTTTCTGTGCTCCAGCTGAAGTTAATTCAACATCGAACTCAGATTTTTCTTCAGCAGCTTCAGCAGCAACAGGTGCAGCACCCATCATCATTGGAGCAGCAGCAGAAACACCAAATTTTTCTTCAAGAACCTTCACAAGTTCAGAAAGATCCAAAACACTCATCTTTTCGATTTCTGCAACAAGTTTTTCAAATTTTGCAGGAACCACAACGTCCTTTTTTTCTTCAGTCATAATAGTAGCTTTTTAGGCATTAGCTTTTCAGCTTTTCAGCTTTAAAGACAAAACCTTAAACATTAAATTAAAAATAAATTATACACATAACCTAAGTAGCTAACAAGCTAATGCCTGATAAGCTGCCTATGCTTTTTGCTCTTTTACAGCATTAAGCACTTGAACCAAACCTCTCAAATTTCCTGCCAAAACATTGACGAAGCCAGATACTGGCGCGTTGAGCGTTCCAACAAGTTGTCCCAAAAGTTGTTCTTTTGAAGGAATTTTTGCCAAAGCTTTAACTTCGCTGGCATCCATAACTTGCTGTCCCAAAACTCCACCCAACAATTTAATGTTTTCATTGGTCTTTGCAAAAGTATCAATGATTTTAGCCGCAGCAACTTCATCAAGGTTTGAAAATGATAAAGCAACTTGACCTTCCATTTTTTTAATACTAACACCTTCGATTCCTGCATTTTTAAGTGCAATGTCAAAAAGAGTTTTGCGAGACACAATATATTCAACGCCAGCTGCTCTTAAGAATTTCTTAAGTTCAGTTGAGTCTTTAACTTGGAGTCCCTTATAATCAACAATGATTGTTGATTTTGCAGCCTTGATTTTTTCTGTAAGCTCTTTTACAAGCTCAATTTTCTGATTTTTTGTAAGCATTTGCCTTTTCTACTGATTACAAAGTTTTTAACATTTTGTAATTTCGTAGGAATTAAAAAAATCTGCGTTTCCGCAGATCGACCTTTGAAACCACGAAAACATTCTTGATGAATATTTTCGTAATTCCTCGATAGGGTTTACATACCCCAGTGAAATGTTCCTTCGGAATTTCACGGGGTAAACCTACTGTCTGCGGAATTCTATTCTATTAAAATTTCCCAAAATTCAATTATTCAGCTTTCGTTTCTTCTACAACTGGTGCAGCCTCTTCTGTTTTCACTTCCTCAGCTTTTTTCTCTTCAACCTTCACTTCTTCAGCTGGCTTTGTCTCGACTTCGGCGGAAGCTTCTGGAACCACTGCCTTTACCATTTTAACAGCTCTCTTCTTCCCTTCAATCACACCTTCTTTGACAAAAAGGTTGTATGCGCTATCTGAAACTTGCGCTCCTTTTGCAATCCATTCTTTAATCTTATCAGCCTTTAGAACAGCCACTTTCTGATGAGGGTCATAACTACCCAAGACAGCCACATGGCGTCCCGTAGGGGCTGCTGTATGCTGCTGAAGCACTACTCTGAATTGAGCTTTATTTTTTCGTCCAACACGTGAAAATCTGATAGTTAACATAATTTCCTTTTCTTTATAAACAAATTAAAAGGTATTGATATACCCTCTTTTAGCCTCTCTTGAGCTAATTTTTAGTACTTGTTTAATATAGCGTTTTGCTCAACATTTGTCAACCCCATTAGAAAAATGCCCAACAAATTGGCACCAACACAAGGTCTTAATGCTTAAAACATTTTACAAAAGCATTTCATATTGTCATTTTTCTAACGGGGTCAATACCCAAGGGTATTTTCACAATCCATAGCCGCATTAAAGACAAGTGAGCCTACTTCAACGCTTAATTCAGGCTGTTTTGAGAGTTTCTTAATAAATGATCTATTATTGCCTGTAAAGTCGAAATTATCCATCTCACAGGCCCTAATCCACCTTATTTCATCATGCTCCCTTAATTCAAATTCCCCATTGAAACAATCAACCGAATAAGCAATTATCTTCAAAATTCCTGTTCTATAATGATGAATATTCTCATCAAAAAATTCGCCAACAACAACATCAATGTCAAGCTCCTCCTTAAGTTCCCTTTTTAGACATTCCTGGGGGGATTCATTATGTTCCATTTTTCCACCCGGAAATTCCCATTTGCCACCAACAACACCGCCAGCTTTTCTCTTGGCAATCAAAAATTTTTCATCCTTTTTAATTATGGCCACTGTAACGAGTTGCATAATATTATATCAATTATGATACACTATAAAATATTATACAGTCTCTAGGCAATAATATTGCATCATTTCAAGCTAGTCTACATCCCCCATTTGTTGCAGATCAAGAAGTTTTTTATAAAGGCCATCGTTGGTCTTGGAAAGTTCGGCGTGAGAACCAGTCTCAACAACCATTCCTTTTTCCAACACCACAATCTTGTCAGCTTTTTTGATCGTGCTTAATCTGTGCGCAATAATAATAACTGTTCTGTTTTTGGTAATCTTATCCATTGCATTTTGAATAAGATATTCACTTTGCGAATCAAGATTACTGGTTGCCTCATCAAAAATGAGCACTTTCGGATTTGCCAAAATGGCTCGCGCAATTCCAATGCGTTGCCTTTGCCCGCCTGATAATTTTATTCCTCGCTCGCCAACAATCGTGTCGTAACCATCATTCAATTGCTTGATGAATTCTTCTGCATTAGCAATTTTAGCCGCGGCTTGAATTTCAAGTTTACTAGCACTGGGTTTTGCATAAGCAATATTTTCGCTCACACTAGCATTGAATATCTCAACATCTTGCGGAACAATCGCAAAAAATTTACGAAATCCATACAAATCATATTCTCGTAAATCTTTTCCATCCAAAAGAACTTGTCCGCCAGTTGGATCATAATGACGATATATCATCCTAGCCAAAGTTGTTTTTCCACCGCCCGATGGTCCAATCAAAGCTGTCGTGGCTCCTTCAGGAATAATTAAATTAATATTTTTCAGTGCCCTAAGTTTGCTATCCGCATAAGCAAAGCTCATATCTTTAAATTCCAAAACTCCTTTAAGATTCTTCGGGGAGAGTCCTGAGCTTGGATTTTCAATATCAATTTCTTCTTTTAAGAGTTGATGGATCCTTTCCACTGCTTCAGAACTTTCCATAATCTTGTCATATAGTCTAGATATACGATACAAAGATATTAAAGCCTTTTCTGAAATTGTGAATACAAAAACCAGCGTTCCTAGTGTGATGCTTCCCTTCCAAACAAAATAAGCGCCGAAAAGCATAATAAATAATCGTCCCAAATCAATCACCAAATTTCTCTTGAGATTTTGATTCATAATGCCTCCATATTCAAGCAGGAGGGCACCTTTTATTTCTTCGCGCAATTTTCCGAAGCGAACACATTCCCTTTTTTCCTGCGTGAATGACTTCACGGTATTAATATTCACAATTGATTGAGTCATCATTCCTGCAGCTTTTTCATATGAATCATATCGCTTTTTCCTATATGGAAAAACCTTGCGATTTACGCGTATAGTTAAATACAAAAAAATCGGAACAAAGAAAATGACAACCATACCAAATCTCCAATCAACCCAGAACAAGACTACGGTTGTAAAGATAATTTGCAAAATTGTCGGTGCAACGTCCCATGAGAGATTACCAATCAGGTCGCCAATTTTATCAATACCTCGCTGGACCTTGCTAGCCTTACTGCCAGAATTTTCTTTTTCGTGATATTTAAGTCCCAAATAAATAAGTTTTTCATGCGCCTGTTGAAAAAGATGGGATTCCGTATTGGCAAATATTTGAAAAATTCTCTTATCATTAAAATATTGCAAGACAGAAACTGTTTCATTAACCAAAAACATCAAAGCAATCAGAATGATAATATAACCAACCTTATCCAAAGAAAAATTAGTGATTGAATCTATAATCAATTTGAGCACGTAAGGACCACCAAGACGCATAATTTCCACCAATAACATCCAAGACAAAACTTTTTTAATCATTTTGTGCGTTGGAAATAGCAATTCCCAAAGACGCACCCAAAAACCACGGATATCAAAGCCGCGCTCAGGATTTTCAAATTGTTGCTTTTTTTCTGTCATATTATTATATTGTATCACGATTGCTTTTGCACATCAAAAAACATTCCCACAAGAGAATGCTTCCACAACCATAGAGCAAAATTAGGGTCATACTCAATTTATGGTTCAAAAAAAATAAAGATTTATTTTTTGTTTTGCCTGTTTTCTTTCGAGGCAACAGAGAGCGACAGCGAACTCTTAGCGAGCAATCATAGTTCTTCGATTGCGAAGCGTGCCTAGAAAGGAAGCAGGCAAAACAAAATTGCACCAATCTTTTGAAGCTTAGAACTATAGATTACGCACAATTCCAAAATTACAGCTTTTGTTACTTTTTATGAGCAGCCAGTGCCTTTATTTTTTCTAGTTCCTCCTTTGGCACATTTTCTTCGATTCGCCTGACAATCTGATGAGCCCTGGTGGCAGAAATTTTGCATTCCTTTGCAATATCACGAAAAAACTTACCTTCAGCGTGAAGTTTATATATCTTTTTCCTTTCCTTTGTAAAATTATATGCTCCCATAATGTTTATATGTAACGAATTTACTCACAGCAAACGTAATGTAAATATTCCACAGTTTTATTTGCGGAGTAATCCCTGTTTTTATCCTTGTCAGCTTTAAATCTGTTATATTCTTTTTTGAAACATCCGTATTTTCCACGCAATCCCATTATGTCTCTCACTTCTTGAGGAGTCATTAGTCCTTCATTGTTATAGCTTAAAAATATATACTTCGCCTTAATATTCAAAATTAAATCCTTAAATGATTTCTTAACTTCATTTTTAGAACAATACAATGATTTTTGCTTGGAATATTCTCTTAAGCCAGTTTTTCCCTTCAACTCTGGATTATCATATTTTGCGATAGTTTCCAATACGTGATAATTAGAAGCATATTGTCTTTGATTGTATGGTGGATCCAAATAAACAATATCCCCTTTAATCTTTTTAGTTAACGTATTTATATCTTCATTATAAACCTGATGTTCATGATCATTAATAAAAAACGGGGCGGGCTTTAATAGCATTGTTTTCTGCGCTGTTTTTTTCAATTTCTTTAAAAAAGCACCATATACTGAGGCAGTATTTGCACATTTATCAATAGATTCGATCAAACTTGTAAGTAAAAAGAAATATTCGTTTTCATTTATTATTTTTTTATTTCTCCACCGCTCAAGCTGTTGCCTAATGACATCACATTTCATTCCATTCTCATCAGAAAAATATAATCTCTGGATTTTCTTATTTTTAGTTCCACCCTGACAATAGTTTTTATAAACGAAACCCTTGTTTCCTTTCAGATTAGAAAGATATTCACAAACAAATTCTTTTTTATTTTTTACATCAACACTCCTTAATTCTGGCAACACACTCTCCAATTTTTTAAACCTAAATTCCTTATGATTACCGATATAATGCCTATTTAAAACATAGCTATAATACTGAATATCATTTGCAATAACTTTATATCCCTTTTTCTTAAAATGCGCCCCAACAGCTCCTGTACCAGCAAATAAATCACAAAAAACATGGTTATCATCATTCTTAACCACCTTACTAATTGAATCTTCCAAAAATTCCAACAGGGATAATTTACTTCCTATGTAATTCATAATTTATTTTACAATAAACAAAACCTTGGAATGAGCTTGGTATTGTTTTTTCTGTTTTTTACCATAACTAAAATTTACCGCGTCTAATTCCACCTTTTGTTCAAAAAATTCACCCACATTTTTTTTGATTAATTCATAATCGCGCTTAATTTTCCAGCTTTCTGACGGATTGCTCTTGTCGTAAATTAAAATAAACAAACGATTATCATCTCCAAATCTAGCTTCTCCCTGATATTCATACAAATATTTTGCAACAAGAATGGGATTTTTTATGGCTTCATCAATTGTTCGCTTGTCCTTAAACCACTCCTTGGGTAGATTTGTAACCTTTATATCAACTGGCTGTTCATTCCAGATTACATCGACACCTTTTACTTTTTTTATTATTGGAACAACGTTTTTATTTTCACAAATTAAATCCTCCAAAAACACGGTACTCCAATGATTATACCAAGTACACAGAGTATAGGATTTGATTGTATCATAAAGCCTGCTGCTGACCGCATTAACAATATCATTATATAAAAAATATTTTCTCACATAATTTGCTTGAATGTGAGAATCAACAGCACCCTGAATCATTCCCCAGATATGAGAATCAACCTTATCCAACTCTTCAATAATTTTTTGGTGAGTTGCACCTGTTAAACCAATTTCACCCTCCCTCATCTCTTTATAAAGATCTCTAATATAATCATTTATTTGAGTTGTTGTAACTTTTTTATTATCAAATGCCTCAAGAATATTGGCTATCGTTTGTGTTACATCCCTTGAAGATTCAATGATAAATTTATTGCAAAATTTAAATAAATCGGCCTTTTTTAAGGATTTTAATTTTATAAAATTTACATCACGAGAACTTGAAATAGCCATGCCATTTTCTATTAAAATTTAGATATTTTTGAAAATAAAAATATATTCATGTTTAAAGATATAATAATCGCTGGAAAGTGCTCGGTATCTCCAAATAGATTCCTTGTTTTGCTTTGCGCGATTACCTCCCATATTTTTAACTATAACACTTTTTAGTGTTAATCCTAATTTTTGTGCTTCGGCCATACAATAAAATCCTAGTGGAATCCATTGCCCTTGTGTATATTTATCGCCTATTATAATAGCCAAATAACCATCCTTTGCCAAAACTGAAATGGTGTTTTCCAAAACTCCTGAAAATTTTTCTAAAAACGCTTTCAATGAAGTCGCGTTCGATAAATCCTCTCTGTGATCGCTAAATTTTATAATATCAGCATATGGTGGATGCAAAATAGCCAACTGAACATTATTTTTATTATTTTCTTCTAAAATATTTTGAACTTTTAAAAAAGTTTTTTTATCTCCACTATCTCCCGTCAATAATTTAAGAAAGTTTCTTTTGCTATCTAATTTCTCCTCAACATGCTTAATGATATCCTCCTTAATATCTATGCCTATAAAATTCCTGCCAAGACTTTCAGCTTCATATGCAGCAGTTCCACTCCCTACGAATGGATCCATCACAACATCATTTTTTTTACTATACCTTAAAATCAATTGGTGTGGAATCTGTGGGACAAAATTTCCATGATAAAAGCCATCGTGCTTACCACTTTTATCTCTTTCAGGAATAACCCAGAGACTATCCGTCCACACCTCAGAATCTTTCCAATTTTCCAAATCTATATCATTAAATTTTGGCATACTATCTTGTTTTTATTTTATTATAGTGATATTTTAACACTATAAATATTCCCGCGCAACTGTGGACAACTTTTTCAAAAATAAAGCACTACCACGTGCAACACACAACGCACTAATATCCTCATTATCCCACATCCCAAGCCCAAAATCAACCAAATTTTTGGATATTAAAAACCCCGCCGGGGCGGGGTTTTTGGTGTGTGTATTGAAAACCGTTTTTATTACAATACTGCTTCTTTTGCAGCTTTTGCAAGACGGAATTTAACAACAGTTTTTGCAGCAATTTTGATTTTTGCTCCAGTTGCTGGGTTTACACCCATTCGTGCCTTTCGTTTTGCTTTAACCATTTTACCAAATCCAGGAAGAACGAATTCTCCAGTTTTTTTAACTTCTTTGTAAGCGATTGCAACTAGTTCATCGAAGAATCCAGTTACTTCTTTTTTAGCCAAGCCTGTTTTTTCAGACAAGACTGTCACTAGTTGTGACTTTGTCATTTTTGCCATAGCGTGTGTTTTCATTTTTAGTCCGTTTTTATGCGGGCAAAAAACAAATTATTTATTATTTATTTATTACTTTGCATGTTGGCTCATGCATATCACAATTATACACCATTATTAAAAGCTTTGCTAGTGCTATTTAAAATATTGTCAATAGTAATGGGGTGCATATCCCCTCTCGCAAACTATTTGACTGCTGGCTGCGGAATATCTGTCTTTTTCAAAGCAACGCGCTTGAAACAAAAGTTGCCCCCGTCATGCTTCCAGCTTTTCATATACGGATCATTTTGAGATTGAATGTCATTCAAACTTGAACGCATAAAATCTGCACATAAGGAGTATCCATCAGTGTTTTCCACTTTATATTCAATAGCTTTAACATTCTGAATTTCTATCGAAAATTTTGTTGAACCCAAATCATCCAATTTTTGTGGCAACTTTCCAGTCTCGCTGAAATAGCTTTGAATAGAATTATCAACAGATTGCAAATCATTAACAACTTGCTGATCAATATTTTTCTGCCTAGAAACTGCTGGAGAATCAATAATGAAAAATCCAGAAATAAAGGTCACGATTACCACCGCAATAGCAACATAGGCTGAAATCTTATTCATTGGAGAAGAAATTTCTGTTCTACGCATATCCCAGAAATAGTAACCGAAAATTCCACCGGCAATCAACAAAATTGCAAAAACTTTAAGCAAGAAACTTGCGGCATAATCTCCACTCAAAAAGTTCACAACGAGAGTGATGAGATCGCCGATGATGGTTGCCGATGCAAAAAATAACACCAAATATGTGAGCCATTTTCTGACTTTTGATTCAAGCGATATTTTCTGCTCATTGATTCTTTTGGTAATAATTCGCGAAATCGCAAAGAAAATCGGTCCAGCGATTATAAGAGCCGCGATCCCAAATTTTACCATTCCCTGATTAAAAGCAGGAAACATCCTAGACTCAGCATCGGTAACAAATTTATCAATAAAACCAAACAAAATAGAGCCCTCGCCAAAAGCCACAAAGGCTAGAGAAAAGAAAACTACGAGATACAAAAAGAAATCCTGCGCACTACCTTCTTGATCCTGCCTGCCAAAACCAGTTTCTTGATTATTCATAAGTGTAAAAAAAATAATTAAAAAAATTATTAAAAACAGTATCATTAATACAACCATATTATAACATTATTACGAATTTAAGACTTACGCATTTTCTCAACTATTTCTTTTTTGGCACGCTTTTGGATAAATACTCAATATCCAAAAGCTCAAGAGTCGCTGTCGCCAACAATTGGCCAAAAAAGAAATGTTTCGAAATGCGTAACTTCTTGAGTTAATAAAAAATCAACCAAAAAAACAGAGTCTGAACTCTGTTTTTAAAATTTCATTTCGCGATAATCTTACCACCTTGTCCTACTTGGTCCAATTTTACTGAAAGAAGTTTTGAAATTCCATCATCGCCCATAGTCACACCATATAGAAGTGAGGCTTGGCGCATAGTTTCGCGATTATGAGTGATAGCAATAAATTGCGTAGTTCCAGAAAGCTCTTGAAGAATCTTGCTAAAGCGAGCTGAATTTGCTTCATCAAGCGCTGCTTCAACTTCATCAAGAATTGCGAATGGTGGTGGATTATGAGCAATAATTGCAAACAAAAGAGCTAGCGATGTCAGTGAACGTTCGCCACCTGAAAGCATAGACAAATTAGCAATCTTCTTCCCCGGAGGACACGCGAAAATATCAACACCAACTTCATCCCTTTGATCATCTTGATCTTCTTGGTTTTCATTTTCAGCATCTTGTTCAGAAATATTTTCTTCCTCTAAAACTTTCGACTTTCTACTTTTAACTTTCAACTTAATGAGGTGTGCATTTCCACCACCAAAAATAATACGGAAATATTTAGTAAATTCTTTGTTTATTTGTTCAAAAGCTTCTTCAAATTCAATCTTAATACGCTGATCCATTTCTTTAATAATTGCCTCCAGTGAAATAAGCGCGTCTGCCAAATCCTTAAGTTCTTGTGTTAGAAAATCAAAGCGCGCCGTGGTTTCATTGTATTCATCAACAATCATCGGATCAATACCACCAATTTGTTCCATTTGCAATTTAAGTTTTGAAATTTCTCGCTCAAGCATTTCCTTGTCGATTACTTCTCCATCAAACTTAAGTGCACTAACTTCGCATTTAAGCTCATCCTTAATTTCATTAGTCAAATCTTCCTCTCGCACCTCCACTCGAGCCAATTTAATTTTTGCATCATTAAACTGATCTTTAAGGACATTCAATTGTTCTTGCTTAACGCGAGATTCACGTTCCAATTGAAAAAATCTTTCACGAAGCTGTCTAACCCTTTGCACTTCTTGTCCAATTTCTTTTTCAATTTTTTCAAATTGAGCTTTTAATTCAATTTCATTAGCCTTAAAACCTTTCTTTTTTTCTTCAAGCTCTTCAATATTTTTGTTGATCTCTCCAACTTCTTTTGAATTGTCTTTCTTAATGGAAACTTCTCCTTTGCCAGATTCTTCATACAAATCAAAAAGTTGTTGTTGAATTGCGCGAGCAGATTCCTTGATGTCCTGCAAATCATCCATATTTTCAGCTTCTTCAACTCGAAGAATCAAACGCTCTTGCGCCATTCTGATGTTAGAAAGTTTTGTCTGAACATATTTCAAATCAACCGGAATAATTTCGATAACCTTCTGATTGGCCAATTTTTCTCTTTCCACCACCACGCGCCCTTCTGAAATAATCAGCTCGCGTTCAACATTATTAAGCTCATGTCTAATTTGTGTTTTTTTTCTATCCAATTCCTGCTCAGCTCCAGAGTCCTGCGCTTTACCAGATTCACGATTAAGCTCGTCAGTCATTTTATCCACCTCGCGCTGCATATTCATCATCGTTGCGCCAAGAGCTTCTTTTTCGCTTGAAAATTGCTGACGCTGCGTCTGAAATTCATGCCACAAAAATGAAAACAATTTTGTTTGTTTTTCCTTAAGCTCATCAGCTACCACTCTGCCCTGCTGTGCTTTTTCAGCTTGACGCTTCAACATTCGAAGATGCGGTTCAATCTCACGAATAAGCCCAGCGGTGCGTTCCATATTCTCTCGCGTTGAATCAAGCTTCTTGAGCGCTCTGTCTTTCTTGATTTGATATTGTTTCACTCCAGCAGCATCTTCAAGCACACTGCGACGATCAGTCGGCGACGCATTTAAAAGAGCATCGGACATTCCTTGATTAATCACGCAATAGCTTTCCTTGCCAACTCCAGCCTTAGCCAATAAGTCGCTAACATCCAGTAATCTTGAACGATTTCCATTAATCAAATATTCTGATTCGCCAGAGCGATACAATTTTCTAGTAATAATAACCTCCGTAAACTCCAATGGTATTCTTTTATCTGAATTGTCAAAATGCAGCGACACTTGCGCGCTTGAAAGTCTAGCCTTTGTCCCAGAGCCAGCAAAAATAATATCCTCAGCTTTTTTCCCGCGCAGTGTTTTCATGGACTGTTCTCCCATCGCCCATTTGATCGCATCAGATGCATTTGATTTTCCAGATCCATTGGGTCCAACAATTGCGGTGATTCCCTTGGCATCACTTCCAGCATTAAAATTCCCCGCTGGCAAAAATTCCAGCGTGGTCTTATTAGCAAACGATTTAAATCCTAATATTTCAACTTTCTTTAAGTACATGGCGCGCAGCGCAAGTTAAAAGTATAAAGTTTTTAAAGTTTATAAAGTAAAATGCAAACAAAATCCATCCATGGACTTTATGAACTTTCAACTTTATGAACTTTATAACTTCTTTATTGTACTACACTTTTTTATTTTGGGAAAGAAAACAGCACTATAAAGAAATCTTTATAGTGCTGTATTTGGATCGGGAATTATTATGGTTGTTTTTGAGGTTTTGTTGAGTGTTCTAATTCTCAACTATAATAATTCCCAATTGAATTTGGTTCCCGTGCTGATTGCCTCGTGAATCACGTGACCTGTCAGCACGGGTGCAGATTTTGGGTGTTGCGGAAATTAGATCAGAGTAATCGTCGAATTTTTTGCCTAAGCAAGTTTGTCCACGTCATATGGGACAATGTTATCGACATTCCTTACCAATTCCCTGGCCAAAATAACTTTACGTCCCTCTCACTGGCTCTTAGACCTAGAGGATACTCAACGCTATTTAAGTATAACCCCACATCAATACTTGTCAAGCGATTTTATACAAATTAAAAAGGCATGTCTGGATAGATCATGCCTTCGTGCCTCCGTGGAGGTTATGTGAGTTGAAGCAAATTCAGAAAAATGGTTTCATTTTCTTGCCTCCTTTTTTGAGTTTTGAGATTTTTTGTACCGACCCGAGGGAATGTTTTCCCTCGGGCCATATTATACACCAAATTTGAGAAAATTTTGCGGAGGCACGGGGAATTTTTCATCCCCGAGCCTTTCCGCGGTCAGATTTTTGCGGAGGTCGTGAGCGATTCGCTATCCCGAGCGAGGCAACCAATGTCTTGGTGCCGATGGGTCCATGATCAGCATGACCCGTGGGAGATGCTCCCGACCGTCCGCGTTTACTACCTGGCAAGTTGATATATATCAGTCATTTGCTGATATATATTTTATGCCAAGCTAGACAAAGCCACTGGTATACATTTCTGCCTCCTTCCGAGGATATCTTTACGAATCTCCTCGTAAACTCTGGTTGGCCGCGGCTCAGGCGCCGGCGATCAGGGCGGTAATCTTGGCGGCTATGTTTGTTCCAAAGGTTGCCACGGGCTGTCTTCGTTTCATGTTACACCTCCGATTTTTTGGTCCTCCCTCTACGAGGCGAGGTTGTTAATGCCTTCCTTTTGGGATTTGGAAGGTACAAACAGAAAAGTATTTATATTGTCTTTTTCTCTAATGATTTCTTACAAAAATACCTTTCCCGTTTGTGCCTTCCAAAATTTTCTCTTTTCCAAAGAACTTTTTAACTTTTTATCGTTAAAGACCAGTATAGCAAATAAAATCGATGTTGTCAAGGGCTTACTATACACAATCCATTTTTTGGCTTAAATAAAGCAAATAATAAGAATTTTATAATTTTTAATTTTGTAATTTTATAAATAAATCAAAATTTTTAATGTTTAAAACATTTAAAAATTAAGAAATTATTTAAAAATTAAAAATTGGAAATTAAAAATTTAAAGTCAATAAGTTACCAAAAAGATAACAATGACTTATTATTTTGATATATATTCCGCCATCTCAACCAATCTATTGGAATATCCCCATTCATTGTCATACCAACCCACGATTTTAACCTGATTTCCCATCGACATTGTTAGTGGCAGATCGACAATTGAAGAATGCGGGTTCATCTTATAATCCATAGAAACTAATTCTTTTCTGGTTGCATCAAGAATGTTGAGCATGTTTCCGAGAGCTGCCTTTTCAAAAGCAGCATTAATTTCCTCCACGGTTTTTGGTTTTTCTACTGTGCAGATAAAATCGACAATCGAAACAACTGGGGTTGGAACGCGAAGCGCTATTCCATCAAGCTTGCCTTTTAAATGTGGAATAACCTTCCCTACCGTTTTGGCAGCACCTGTGGTGGTTGGGATAATTGAAAGTGCGGCAGCCCGAGCGCGGCGCAGGTCGCGATGTGGCAAATCTAAAAGATTCTGATCGTTGGTGTAAGAATGCGTGGTGGTCATGAAACCTTGCTCAACATTGCAAAGATCATCCAATACTTTAATCATTGGAGCTAAACAGTTTGTTGTGCAAGAACCATTAGAAACAATCGTTTCACCTTTATATTCCTTTTCATTAATTCCTAAAAGAAACACCGGCACATCATCTTTTGGAGGAGCTGACAAAACAACTTTTTTTGCGCCGGCCTCAATATGCTTTCCAGCGCCTTCTTGATCCAAAAATATTCCAGTGCAATCAAGCACAACATCAACCTCCATTTTTTTCCAAGGCAAATTTAATGGATCTTTTTCAGAAAAATATTTGATTGGCTTTCCATCAATAATGAGCTCACTGTTTTCCTTGTCCACATCAACATTGCGCTGCCAAATACCGTATGATGAATCATATTTAAGAAGATGCGCACTTGTTTCAATATCAGTCAAATCATTAATCGCCACAACCTCCATTCCCTTTTTCTCAAACGCGATTTTTAATGATGGTCTTCCTATTCTCCCAAAACCATTAATTGCAACTTTCAACATACAATATTCAACAGTCAATATACAAAATGCAATAATTAATTTTGTATAATAATTGTTTTTTATTTTAAATTTTTATTTATAGTATCCATACTAGACCAGAGCATCTTGCTAACCTCCTCCGCATCTTATTCTCCATCAATACTAACCAAGTGCCAATGATCGCCTTGAACTTTTTTGATATTGAATTTTGTTTTTTCTAAAATTGTTCCTTTGACAATATTTTTGATTCCAAATTTCAAATTGTCCACACTAATATCTTCCACGTGTTCGTCGTGACCATCGTGCGCCAAAGCAATCTGTCCAATCTCAAGAGAAGCAGAATTAACCTGCGAAAGTTTTTCACTTTTTACAATCTTCATCAAATCATCAACAATTTCCTTGGCTAACATAAAATCATGCATGAGCTCATGTAACATGTAGCATATAGCATGTAGCATTTTTGAATTCAGGAACCCAAATGCATTTTTGTTATATGTTATATGTTGTATGTTATATGTTTAATTTAGTGGACTGCGCAGCTGATACAAGGATCATATGCGCGAATGAATGCGCGCATCTTTCGCTCCATAGCTTTTTCATCTTTCTCAATAATTCCAGGAATAAACGCCGCAATATCATCCTCCAGATGTGTCAAAAATTGAGCGGTTGGGGTGATGATGTTCACGTTTTTAATATAACCCTTTGGATCAATATCAACCCAATAATAAAGCGTTCCGCGTGGAGCTTCAACAGCGGCTGCAGCTGTTCCCTCACGCACCACGTAATCCTTTGTAATCGCATTGGCAAGATCCAGATGAGTAAGCTCCTTCAATAATTGCACAGATTCCTCAACACAATGAATCACTTCCACCATTTGATACAGAACATTGTGAAATGGATTATAATCCGGAAGATTAAAGTTAAGCGACTTTAAATACTTCTGAGCGGCCGAGCTTAATTTTTCGTGATTATTATTAACCCTTGCAATTGCCCCAACCATATAACTTGTTTTACCATCGCGCTGTACCCGCTTAACAATTTCATTGGGTCGCTGAAATTCATGAAAATTATCTTCAAAGTGTTGGACATCAACATGAAGTCCTTTATTAGAAGTCACATCTCCGTCATAAATCGCGTATTCCCCTTTTGTTTTCAAACAGACATATTCAGTGGGACGAGAAAAATTTGGAGTTTTAATAGTCTTAAAAAATGCTGCTAATTCTAAGGCTATTGGCATCGTTTCTTCACCCTTAGTAATTAAGAGTTTTAACTCTTCAGCTGTTGGAACTTTTTTAAAGCCACCAATTTCATTAGTCAGAGGATGCACCACTCGTCCACCAATAATTTTAATAAGTTCCATTCCATATTCTCGAATTTTCACAGCTTTTTTTGTTTCTTCTGGATATTCCTTCACTAGTTGCAAATCATTTTCAATATCCAAAAAATCAGCCAACGACAAGAAAAACAAATGCAAAGCATGCGAATGAATAAATTGGGCATGCTCCATAACTCTTCGCAATTTTTCAGTTTCCGGCGTAACCTCAATCTTCATCGCGTTTTCAATAGCCTTTATTGCGGTTAAATTATGCACCACAGGACAAATGCCACAAATACGCTGAGCGATTACTGGCATGTCTTTATAATGTCGTCCGATTAAAATTCCCTCAATCAAACGAATTCCTTCTTGCACTTCAAACTTAGCACTTTTAACATCACCTTTAATAACACTCGCCATAAAGCCAGTGTGTCCTTCAATTTTTGCAATGTGGTTTATTTTTATATTCATAACACAGTTTATAAAGTTATATTAAATATTTTCTGCATTCGCTCGGAAATAAAAACTTTTTTTATTTCGCTCGCTTCATTTGAAAATAAAGTTCGTAAAGTTTATAAAGTAAGAGCTGAGAATAGTTCTATTTATCCGTATGATCTGATTCCCACTTTTCGATATCGTCACGCAATCCGTAGATTTCAGTTGTGTTTTCAAATTCTTCGTCGGTCATCATTGTTTTCAAAGTCATTTTCATAGCTTTCACATTTCCTGTTGGACGAAGTCCTCGACAACCCTGACAACCCATGCGCGAAGTTGGACAAACAGCATCACAACCACCCAAAATCATTGGTCCAAAACAAGGTTTCTTATCCAAAAGCAAACAGCGATTGCCTTTCTTTTTACATTCAACGCAAACAGGACTATCAGGAATTGTTGGCAACTCGCCCTCACCTTTCACATTAGCAAGAAGTATTGGAAAATATTTTAAGAATTCTTCACCCGTAATAGGACAACCCGGAAAAGTAAAATCAACTTTCACAAAATTATCAACTTCCTGAACTTCTTCAGTTTCAATGCCTTGAATATATTTATACACATGTTTTGCTGTTTGCTGCTTTTCATGATAATTTCTAATTTCAGGGATTCCACCCATTGCCGCACAGTTACCAATCACCACCAAAAGTTTACTGCGCTTTCGAAGTTCCATTAAAGTTTTTTTATTGGCCGCCGTCATTGGGTTACCTTCCACAAATCCAATATCAATTGGCTCGCCAGCATCCTCATCATCTTCAAGTAAACGAAAATCAACCATCTCAACTAAACTCATAGCTTCCAAAAACTTCTCACCCAAATCCAGCAGCGCAAACTGACAACCCTCGCAAGACGTCAAAGAAACGATAGCAATTTTAGGCTTTTTAATCTCCTCAATTTCCATATCTTTTATTTTTATATTCCCATTAATAAGATCATTGTAACATATTTTTTACAATAAAAAAATGGAGAACTTGTTTATTAGTTCTCCATATTATTTTCCAGCCATTTTTAGTGACCGTGGATAATAATGCATAGTTGCAAAATCCATTTTTTCCTTTATAACATCAATCGCATCATTATAAAGAAAACTTTTCTTGTTTATAGTATGCAAAATATCCATTTTTGCACCGGAAGTCATTCCGATAATAAAACCATAATGCATAAGCACAACATCCCCCTGCAAATACAAAGTTTTATCACCATCAATTGTAAGCAAATGCTCAATTGTTATGCCATTACTATCAACAGCAGTTTTTTCTTCTGAGTCATTGATAATAATCGGTATAAGCAAATGACCATAAACTACTTTTAATGAATACGCCAAATGAAGTCCATCCCTTTGCGCGTTAGCCAGTATTTTTTCGGCATGGATATTTCCACCAAAATATTCCATTATTTCAAGCTCATCAATCTTATTTTTTTGCGTGTTTTCCAGTAAATGCGTATATACATCCATTTCACCTTCGCATCTGCAAAGAAGCTCTTTGTCTACCACTGCACGAAGTTCACAGCCAAGAATATCTCCTCCTTTTTTACAAAGTTTTTGCAAATGTTTTTTTGCATGTTCACCACCATTAAGTGGCGTTGCTGGACATGTTTGCATTATCTTCAAAAGAAGTTCCAATCCTGCGGGTGTAATCACTTTTTTATCAATCATATTGTGCCTCCTTGTTCTTGTAAGATGTTAAGGATCTCTTTGGCTTGCTCAATATCCATGATTTCAATGATTATTCCTCTTTGAGAAATAACGAAATCACCGATTGCTAAGTCTACAATGGTTTTTAATTCCTGTCTAGCTCCATCGTGATTTTCCACGATAACAGAATTTTCTTTTATTTCAATAACTTTTTTAGGTAAAGTTAGACACATAGCGCTTTGCGCAAGTCAAAAGCAGAAAGTCAAAAGCTAAAAGCATTACAAAACTGCATTTTTCTTTATGGACTTTACAGACTTGAGACTTTACAGACTAATTATTATTTTCTAGTGAAGTCGAGAGAAATAAAAGTAATCTTTTATTTCCGAGCGAACGACGAAACCAAGAGTTTACTAACTCTTATTCTTCATCAATAGCGGTATCAACAGCAGTTAACTTATTTATCGGAGCAACAAAGTCAGCTGGATGAGATGAAATTGAGCATTTTCCACTACTGCAAAAATCAATCATCTTTTGAGCAACAGTTTTTTTAACTTCATCTTGAGCATCTCCTAGTATTTTTCTGATATCAAAAGCGATTTCTTCTTTTTTGTGCACAGTTTTAATGATGCTGTTTACAAAAGCCACGCGGGTCGCTGTGTCAACATTGAAACAACAAATCCCGTTAGCCACAGCTTCTTTCACTCTTCCGTTTTCCCAATCAGAAGCGCCATGCAAAATAAGTGGCACAGAAACAAGCTCACAAATTTTTGCCAACCTTTCATAATCTGGCTCTTTTCTCTCTTTAACAAAACCATGCGCATTTCCAATTGCGACAGCCAAAGCATCAATTCCTGTTCGCTGCACAAATTCAGCAGCTTGCTCCGGAACTGTCATATATTTATCCCAGTCAACCTCACCTGATTCCATTTCTCCAATATATGGAACGCTTCCCAATTCGCCTTGAACATCAACGCCTTTTTCATGACAATAATCTACTATTTTTTTTGTAATTGCAACATTATCATCGAAATCTTTTCTTGATCCGTCAATCATAACAGATGTGAATCCGATATCAACACAGCGTTGAACGATATCAAAATTTTTGCCATGATCAAGATGTATTCCAACAGGAATTTCCGGAGCATAACATTCAACCATATTTTTTATAATGTTAAATATCATTCTTCCGCCAGCATAATCCATGGTTTTTTCAGTGATTTGCAAAATAACCGGACTTTTCATTTCTTGAGCCGCTTCAATAATAGCCCTGGTTGTTTCCATGTTTGTGGTATTAAACGCTCCCACAGCATATCCTTCTTCTTGTGCCTTTGTAAGAATTTCTTTTACTGATGTTATCATTAGTCATGTAACATATAGCATATAGCATGCAACAAACAGTGACATCAACAATGTGTGTTTGAATTTTTGTTATATGTTGTATGTTTTATGTTATATGTTTTGATTTATTATTTCTGCAATTTTAACAAACTCCATTGGAATCAAGCTTTCTCTTCCAACCAAGACACCATCCATTCCTGGATCAATGCAAAGTTGTTTGGCAGTTGCAGCTTTCACACTGCCTCCGTATAAAATCTTGATTTTTTCAGCCACTGGTTGACCAAAAGTATCGGCAAATATTTTCTTAATCAAAATCCTAACTTCCATAATTTCATCGCTGGTTGGAACACTATCACTACCAACAGCCCACACCGGTTCATATGCAATAACCACTGTTGCAATTTTTGAAACTGGAACATCAGCAAGTCCTTCATGAATCTGTTTGATTATAACATCGGTTGTTTTTCCATTTTGTCTATCTTCAAGTGTTTCGCCTACACAACAAATTGGAGCAAGACCCGCATTTAAAATGCTATTTATTTTCATCTTTACAACCTCATTTGTTTCATTAAAATTTTTCCTTCGCTCACTGTGCCCAACAATAGCATACTCACCGCCAATGTTTTTCACCATTGGTGCAGAAATTTCACCCGTAAAAGATCCGCGATCTTCCCAGAAAATATTTTGCGCTCCTACGGAAAAATCATTTTTTTCAATTTTACCAACAAATGATTCGAGATGAATTGATGGTGGGCAAAGAACAATTTCACACTCAGAAACATTTTTTCCTTGCAACTCTTTTTTAAAAGACTCCAAATAGCGATCCCGTTCAGCAACGGTAAGAAGGTTCATTTTTAAATTTCCCACAATCAATTTACCCATAGTTATTTTATCTTTAAGCTTAAAAATACAAAGTGATTGCTAAAACTATCGCCCCAGCTACCATTGTCCCAGCGAGTAAGAGAGGTAGAGATTTTTTTAGTTTAACATCAAAAACAAAAGCTGCAAGTGCGCCTGTCATCCCACCCAAAAGTGGAATTGGAGTTGCAGCCAAAATAAAAATTGCCCATTCTCCATATTTTTCCATTTTTCCATTAGCGCGTTTTCTAGTATGTTCGAAAAGCCAAACAAAAAACTTTTCAAAAATAGGAATATATTTTGACAAAAGTTTTGCAATTGGATCAAGTAATAAAACGATGATAACCATCACAAAATATGTTCCCGCGACCGAATAAAACCAAGCAGCTAAAGGACTTAGACCATAAACCTTAACTGCCAATGGTATTGAGGCCCGAAGTTCCGTTACTGGAATAAAGGCAATCAGAAACGTTGCCAGCTCACGAGGAACGTTCGAAAATAAACTAATAATATATTCTGACATAAATAAAAAGTTTATAAAGTAAAAAGTTTTTAAAGTTTATAAGGAAAATTCAAAATACTTTATGAACTTTATAAACTTGATGAACTTATTTCTCCAGTTGTTTTCTTAAAAATTCTGCTGCTACTTCTGGCTGAAGTGTTGAAATTTCAATGCCAGTGTCCAATTCAAATCCAGCCCAAGTTGCAGTATGAGGCAAAATTTCAATATGCCAATGAAAATGAGGATAATCTCTCCCATCACACGGAGCGGAATGAATATAAAAATTGTAAGGAGGATCGTTGAGCGCTTTATAAATTGCGCCAAGAGCTTTACCAAAGACTTCCGCCAACTTCACTTTCTGCTCATCATTAATTCTTTCAAAATATGGACTATGTTTTTTTGGCATCACATGAACTTCAAATGCTGCTCTTGAAGCAAACGGACAAAATGCAATAAACTCCTCATTTTCAAAAATCGTACGCTTTCCTTCTTCACTTTCATATTCAGCCATGGTGCAAAAAACACACTCTTTATTACTTTTATAATATTTTTCCGCACCATCTAATTCTAACTTGATATATGGAGCAACAACGGGAATAGCCATTAATTGTGAATGTGGATGTGAAATTGAAGCTCCCGCTTCCTTGCCATGATTATGAAAAACTGTTACATAATTGACACCTTTTTTATTCATATGCTCAAGATATCTATCTTGATAAGCGTCAAAAACCTCGGCAATCTCCATCGTATCCATCATTGCTAATTGACGATAATGATCACGAGTTACAACAATCTCATGATATCCAACACCAGACATTGCAAAATATGGTCCCTCAGAAATAGGATGTGGCAATTCTCCTTGAGAAAATGCGGGGTATTTATTAGGAAAAACACGCAGCGTCCAATCACCATCAGCTTTGTGATAAATCAAAACATCCTTTTCCTGACCACTTGCCACAGGATCTTCAAAAAGACATTCCTCAATCCCCTTATCATCTTTATTTCTTTCAAAATTAGCAAAATCACCAGGACGCTTTGCGCGTCCCGTTGCAATAACAACCCAATCACCAGAAACAATATCTTGCCTCAACTCTGAAGCTGAGACTTCTTTTGTTTCCTCTTTGGGTTCGTTTTCTTTTGAATTGTTAATGGAAATATTCACAATTTCTTGCCCTGTTAAATTGTTTACCCAGTTGAATTTATTTATATTCAACAGGGCGGAAACACTATTTAACTGGGGTTGTTTTTATTTTTGATTTTGTATTTTTCAATTTGCCAGTTACCAGTTATTGATTACTGGTTACTATTCCTACTTCCCAATATTGTATTTTCCGGTAATCAGTCTCCATTTTGTCTTAAACAAATCAATCAACACCTGAATAAATCCATTTGGTCCGGTCAGACTCACTGTTGAACCTTCTTCATTGAGCCATCTTACTGGCATTTGTTTAATCTTGAAACCAAGCTCTTTTGCTAAAATAATCAATTCAAAATCAAAACCGAAACGATCAACAACCATGCGCTGCGCAACTTCGTGAGCAGCTTTGCCGGTCAACATTTTAAAACCACATTGAGTATCTGGAAAACTCCAGAGCCCCAATATAATCCTAATAAGCCAATTTCCACCTTCGCCCATAAATTCTCGATATTTTGGTTGATGAATTTGAACAAATGCTCCTTTTATTTTTCGTGAACCAACAACGACATCAACACCAGACTCCAATTCTGGTAGACACTTCTCCACATGCGTAATTGAAGTTGAACCATCAGCATCTAAAAATACAACGTACTTACCTTTAGCTTCAAGTAATCCCTGACGAACAACATAACCCTTACCATGATTAACTTCGTTGTTTATAACACGAAGGTTTTTTATTTGTTTTGCATAATTTCGCGCCACCTCAGCCGTATTATCAGGTGAGCCATCAATAACAATAATAACCTCATATTCAAAATTCTTGTCTGACAAAAATTTTTCAATTTCCAATAAGTTAGCACCTATTCTTTCTTTTTCTTTATATGCCGGAATCACCACCGACAAGTATGGCTGCTGTTCCATTTTTTTTAAATATTACTGATTAAACACCTTTTAAACTATTTTAATTATAACACATGATTTAATTTGTATCTAGCCATGATTGGAGGATTATCCTAGCAGCTTCTTGATCATCAGTTTTAGCAATATCTCGTCCTCCACGCATTTTAATGTTTGCCTGTGCCATTTTAGTTGTGAACATTTCTTCTTGAAACATAACACTAATTCCGGATTCTTTCTCAATCTTTTTTGCAAAATCCATTTTCTCTTGCTCACTTTGCTTGTCATTAGTATGCTTTGTCATTCCAAGTACAATCATTTTTATATCTTCTTTTTTGATAATCTCTTTTAATTTTTGCAAAAACTCACCATCATTCTTGATTGTGTCATATGCGAAAGCCATTTTCGTTTCACTGTCAGCAATTGCTAATCCAATTTTAGACTTACCAAAATCTACCCCCAAAATGTGGCTTACTTCAGCCATATCTGACTGGTCTATTGACTTATTCATAAATATATGCTATTATTAATCATCGATATACGTAGTATATCATATATCCTAAATTTCAGTTCTTACAAAAAGGAGAATGCTATGGAAAAGTTCAGACCGGAATCACAATACATGCGCAAAGGCGTTATGGCATTATTTGCAGTAGCAATACCTCTGGCCATATTTTTTTGCTGGTACTGGGTAAGCTACATATTCCGCGTTTCAAATGAGGCGTTCTATGAATCTGTACCAGGAGGTATTCCCTGGTGGATGCCAACACTCGCTATGTTTATTGCCAGCTACATAATAAGTATAGCTCGTAAGATACAAATAAGAGATGCTCGAAAGAATAAATATATCTCTTATGACGGAAAAGATTCGAGGTTTCATAGCTGTCTCCTTAAATAAGGCCGCTACTCAGCAAGTATTCAGAACCCCACCTCCAGAACATCGGAGACTAGGGGTTCTTTTTTTATTTCAAAATATCCTTTTTTGTCATTCTCAGCTTGACTGGGAATCCAGCCCTTATCAGCCTCGGTAAATTTATTATTTCAAATATGTAGTAACGATTAGTGTCGGGTCTGGATTCCCGTTTTCACGGGAATGACAATGACCTACACCGTCAGAACTTCCACTCCGTTTTTCGTGATTAAAATTGTGTTTTCATAGTGGGCGCTGAGTTTTCGGTCAGCAGTCAAATATGCCCAACCATCGGGGCTCATAACAGTAAGATGGGTTCCAACATTAACCATTGGTTCCAGCGCCAAAGTCATCCCCTGCTCCAATACCAAATCCCTGAAACCTTTTTCGAAATAATTTGGAACTTGTGGATCTTCGTGAAGATTTTTTCCAATACCGTGACCAACCAAATTTTTCACTACTGAAAAACCAGCATCCTCAGCAATCTTTTGCGCAGTTTTGCAATATTCGCTAAGCATTGATCCGGCTTTTAAATTTTTAATTCCTTTCCAAAAAGCTTTTTCAGTAATTTCCATTAATTTCTGAGCTTCTGCGCTAATTTCTCCAACAGCAAAGGTGCGTGCCATATCAGAATAAAAACCTTCTATTTCAATACCAATATCAATCTTAAAAATGTCGCCATTTTTCAAGATTTTGTCTTCGCTGGGAATACCGTGCACAATTTCATCATTAATCGAAGCGCAAATTGTGGCAGGAAAAGGATTGCTGCCTCCGCCATATCCCTTAAAAGCTGGGGTTCCACCAGCATTTAAAACAAGCTCCTCGGCGAGCTTGTCAATTTCTATTGTGCTCACGCCAGGTCTAACTTGCTCACCAATTTCTCGCATAATTTCAGCCAGCATTTTGCCAGCGCGACGCATAATAGCTATTTCTGATTCAGTTTTAATTGAAATACTCATAATATTATTTAAAACTCGAAATTCGAATATCGAAACTCGAAACAAATTTTAATATCAAATTTTCAAAATTCAAAACATTTTTAATTATTTGAATTTATTATTTTGATATTGTTTCGGATTTCGGATTTCGTGCTTCGGATTTTAAAACTCTTCAATAATATCTTCAAAAACTTTCTCCACACTTTGGTTTCCATCCACTTCAATAAGCATTCCTTTTTCTCTGTATTTTTCAATAACTGGAACTGTGACTTCATAAAAAGTTTTTAGTCTTTTGGCCACGCCATCGGGAGTGTCATCGCCTCGTTGCATCACAGGTCCACCACAAGTAGGACAAGGATCTTCATCACCGGAAATGTGTTTACCTAAAATGAAATGCCGATAGCAAACTGTGCAAGCATAACGTTTTGTGATGCGAGCAACAGATTCATCATATGGAAGAGTAATGTAAATTGCCTTATCTATCGGCCTGTTGAGCTCTTGCAGCATTTTTTCAATAGGCTCAATTTGTCCTATTGTTCGCGGCGCACTGTCCAATATGACGCCCTTTTGGGAAGAAACTTTTTCTAAACTATTTTTAATAACATCAACCGTGATTTCATCCGGGATCATTTCCTTATGATCATTTAATTCTTTGATTTTCTTTCCCAACTCTGAATTTTCTCTGCCAATTTCACGAAAAATTTGCCCTGTTTCAATATGCGCAAGATTATATTTTTCAGCCAAAAGATCTGCTTGTGTGCCCTTGCCGGAGCCTTGAGGACCGAAGATAATTAGATTCATGCAGCATGTATCATATAGCATGTAACATAAGACTCAAAGAAAAAAGCTGAATCTGTATTTTTGTTATATGTTATATGTTGTATGTTATATGTTTTTTAGAATCCTTCGTAATCTCTCATCACGAGTTGACCTTCAATTTGCTTGATTGTCTCAATCACAACTGAAACAACAATAAGAATGCTTGTGCCACCAATTTGAATAGCTTGAATATTGGTTAATCCCTGAACTATAAACGGAAGCACAGCAATGATTCCTAGAAATATTGACCCCGTAAGGGTAATGCGATTCATAATCTTATAAAGAAAATCTGCGGTTGTTGCCCCCGGTCTGATGCCTGGAATATATCCTCCTTGTTTTTGCAAATTTTCTGCAATTTTAACTGGATCAAAAACGACAGCAGTATAAAAATATGTAAACATCACAATCAAAACAAAATACATACTACTATAAAAAACTTGATTTTGGAAAAGAGTGTTCACGAAAGTTGCTGCATTGGCAATCATTGGGCTGCTAGCTTTCATTAAAAAAGTTGCAATCATTCCAGGAAAAAGCATAATGGACATCGCAAAAATGATTGGAATCACACCAGCTTGATTAACCCTAAGTGGCAAATGTGAAGATGAACCGCCATAAGTTTTGTCCCCTCTAACTCTCTTTGCATATGAAACTGGGATATTTCTTTGACCCTCTGTTACCATCACAACTCCACTAATAGTAATGAGCGTTACTACCAAAAGTCCGATGTAAATGAATATTTGGGTGGAATCAAATGTCAAAAACAATTTTGACATACTTGAAGGCAAGCCACTGACAATTCCGGCAAAGATAATCAAGGAAACCCCGTTTCCAATTCCCTTTTCTGTGATAAGTTCTCCAAGCCACATCAAAAAAACTGTTCCTGCGGTTGCAATAACAACGATAACAAAAATTTCAAAAGTTGAAGTTATTGAAAGCACTCCTTGGGAGCGAAGAAGTGTTACCATAGAAAAAGTCTGAATTACCGCCAAAGGAACAGTGAGCCACCTTGTCCACATATTAAATTTCTGACGACCAGCTTCACCCTCTTCTTTGTATAATTGTTCTACTCGTGGCACAATCATCGTCAAAAGCTGCATAATAATTGACGCAGTAATATACGGTCCAACACCGAGCATTACGATTGAAATATTTGTCAAACCTCCTCCAGAAAAAACATTCAACATCCCCAAAAATTGATTGCCTTCAAAAAGTCTTCGAAGTTGTTCGATATTCACACCTGGAAGAGGAATGTTGGCGGCTATGCGGAAAACAATAAGAATCCCCAAGATAAAGAGGATTTTATTGCGAAGCTCGGTTATTTTAAATATTTGTGTTATTTTTTCAAGCATAAAAGACAGCTTTTTAGGCTTTAGCTTCTTAGCTTCTTAGCCGTTAAATTAAATATAATTTTAATTTCCTGAAAAGCTGCGAAGCTGATGCCTGAGAAGCTATTCTAGGATTTTTCCGCCTGCTTTGATTATAGCATCTTTTGCAGTTTGAGAGCAAAGAAGCTCTGCTGAAATAGTAAGTTTTTTAGTAACAGTTCCAGTAGCTAAGATTTTCACACCATCTTTCGCATCAGCTTTATCAATAAGCTTAGTTTTGAGCAATGTTTCAACAGAAACAACATCTCCATCTTTGTAAAATTTTTCCAAAGCTTCCAATTTTACAACTGTTTTCTTGGCAGCAAGAGATTTAAATCCACGAACTTTTTTCAAACGTTCAACAAGTGAAGATCGTCCACCTTCAAACAATGGATCAATAGATGCTCCAGAGCGAGCTTTCTGACCCTTGTTTCCTTTTCCAGAATAAGTTCCGCGTTTTCCTCCGCGACCAACGGTTTTTTTATCCTTTCGTTTTTTTACTGTAAGTTGATGAATTTGCATATTATTTTACTGCTTTAATTTCCTTAGCTTCTTTAACTTCAACGTCTTTAGTCATTTTAATGCGTGGAGCCTTGAGAGCTTTCAAAGCTTCAATTGTTGCTCGCGCAACATTAAGCTTATTCGCTGTTCCCAAAGATTTTGAAACAATGTCGCGAATACCAGCCAAATCAACCACTGCTCGCACAGCACCTCCAGCAATAACACCTCGTCCCTCTGAAGCTGGCTTAAGCAAAACTTTTGCGCTTCCCAATTTCATTCTAATGTCATGAGGAATAGTATTGTCGGACAAATTAACCGTGATCATACATTTCTTTGCATCATTGTAAGCCTTGGTAATAGCATCAGAAACATCCGATCCCTTAGACACACCAACACCAACTCTTCCTTTGCGATCACCGATCACCAAAGTTGCACGAAAACGAAATCTTCGTCCTCCTTTTACTACACGAGTAACACGAGCTAAATCCAAAAGTTTTTGTTCAAATTCTGGTTTCTCTCTGCGTGTATTTTTTTTGCCTGGTCTCTTATTCATAGGATAATATAGTATTTATAATTCAAAACATTAAAACTGCAGTCCGCCTTCTCTAGCACCATCAGCTAAAGATTTAACTTTTCCATGATATTGATATCCTGCTCTATCAAATGTCACTGATTCAATTTTAAGTGCAACGCATTTCTTAGCAATAAGCTTTCCAACTTCTTTTGCACCCTCAATTGTATTGGCTGCCTTTTTTATTTCTGCAAGATTTGCGCTTGCGAGAGTCTTTCCAACAGTGTCATCAATAACTTGAACATAAATGCCCTTCAGGCTTTTAAACACGGCTAACCTCGGCCTGCTTGCAGATCCTGAGATCTTTGCGCGAACTCTACGTTTTCTTTGTAATCGGCCGCTATTGCTACTTAATTTGTTCATAAAATTATACTAATTATGCGAATTTATGCTAATACACGAATATGCGAATTACGAATGTTATATTTGCGTCATTTGCATATTTGCAGCATTCGCATTCATTCGTGTATTCGTATCGCTAATTATTTACTTGATTTTTTACCTTCTTTTCTTCGTACATGCTCTCCAACATATTTAAATCCTTTTCCCTTGTACGGTTCAACTGGCTTAAGTGCTCTAATATTAGCAGAAAATTGCCCAACCTTGTGTTTGTCAATTCCTGATACTGTCATCACATTTCCCTCAATCACAACATCCAAATCTGCAGGAACTTCAACAACTACAGGATGTGAAAATCCGAGCGCAAGAGTAATGGTCTTTCCTGCAATCGCCATACGAAAACCAACTCCATTAAGTTCAAGTTGTTTCTTGAATCCAGTTACCACTCCTTCGATCATATTTTCAATCACACGAGCTGTTGTGCCCCAAAGAGCAGGAACATTTTTACCTTTAGCTTCTTTTTCAACCGTAAATTCTTTTTCTCCAAATTTAATCGAAACATCAAAATGATGCTGAAATGTCATCGTGCCTTTTGGACCAACAACAGTAACCAGATTTTTATCTGTTGTTACAGTTACGCCTTCTGGGATAGCTACAGATTTTTTTCCAATTCTACTCATATATATTTAACTTACAACTCATAACTTATAACTTATAACGTGCCATGCTTGAGTTTTTTAAGTTGTTTGTTATTGGTTATTAGTTATTAGTTATTTCTTACCAAACTTCACAAATTACTTCACCACCGAGACCAAGTTTTTTTGCCTTATCGCCTGTCATCATTCCTTGCGATGTTGATATCACTGAAATTCCATATCCATTCTTAACACGCTTTATATCAGTCTTTTTCACATAAATTCTCTGACCTTGGCGACTTACACGCTTGATTTCAGAAATTGCAGGATTCTTTTCAGTATTTGAAACAACTTCATATCGAAGGACAATTCTAAGCACTGGAAATGTTTCTCCCATTTCTTTTTTCACAGATTCGATGAAATTTCTTTGCTCTAAAATTTTAGCGATAGACAGTTTCAATTTCGAAAAAGGCACTAACACTTCTTTGTGTTTAACCATTTGCGCATTTCGAATTCTTGTAAGCATGTCTGCTATTGGATCTAACATATTCTAATTCTTTATCCTAATTATAATTATACTAATTCAAATTTACCAACTACTCTTTGTTACTCCCGGTAGCTCACCCTTGCTTGCTAATTCTCGGAAGCAGATTCTGCAGATATCGTATGCACGAAGATAGCCATGCTTACGACCACATCGCCAACAACGGCGCACAATTCTGGTTGAAAACTTTGGTTTCTTCTCTGCTCGAGCTTCTGTAGATGTTTTTGCCATAAAATTCTTGTGTTAATTCTTATTGTCTAGCGGAGCGAGAGAAATGAAAATTCTTTTTCATTTCCGAGCGAGCGACGACAACAAAACGTACTCGTTTTATTCGCTTTTTAGTGGAAATCCTAATAATTTAAATAATTCTAATCCTTCTGCTTGTGTGTGTGCATTTGTTGAAACTGTGATCTGCATTCCGAACGTATGCTTTACTTTTTCTGGAGAAATTTCAGGAAAAATCATATGCTCCTTGAGTCCAATATTCAGATTACCTCCCGTATCAACAGCTTTTCTATTTAACCCTTGAAAATCTCTGGTTCGTGGAAGTGTTGCTGCTACAATCCTATCGATAAACTGCCACATCCTAGCTCCACGCAAAGTAACTTTGACACCAATCTCCATCCCCTCTCTAATTTTAAATCCAGAAATAGCTTTCTTCGCTTTTGTCTTTACAGGTTTTTGACCAGTAATTGCAGTAAGCGCAGTTACAATTTCTTCTATTTTGTCATTTTCCTTAACAATCTTTCCAATTCCAACATTAACAACAACCTTCTGAATTCGAGGTACAGCCATAACACTTTTATAGCTAAACTTCTTCTTCATCTCAGCTACAGCTATTTTGGTATATTTATCTTTTGCTGGAGTTATATTCATACAATTCACTTAAAACGAATAAATTAAGGGCTATTTACTATATTAAAACATTTTCTCAAAATTCAAATTATATTTCTTTTCCGCATTTCTTGCATACCCGAACTTTCTTTCCATTAGTTGTTTGATATGAAACTCGAGTTGTCTTTCCGCATCCTGGGCAAATAATCATTGCATTGGAAGCATCGAATGGGGCTGCGATTTCAACACGTTGTCCTCGCTGTCCTTCTCGACGAGACTTTTGATGTTTCGTCACAATATTCAATTTTTCAACCACAATTTTTCCCTCGCTTGGCACAGTACGAACAACCTTTCCTTGCTTTCCCTTATCTTTGCCAGCTATTTTTTTTACGAGGTCTCCTTTTTTAATTCTCATATATATATCTTATTTATGGACTGCAATTATTATAATACCTCTGGTGCTAATGAAACGATCTTTGAGAAACCTTTTTCACGAAGTTCTCGAGCAATCGGTCCAAAAATACGAGTTCCTTTTGGCTCTTTATCATTCAAAACCACAGCAGCATTTTCATCAAATCGAATATATGAACCATCTTTTCTGCGAATAGCTTTCTTCGTTCTAACAACCACAGCGCGAATCTTATCACCTTTTTTTACCAATCCTCGCGGTTCTGAAGATTTTACAGAGCAAACAATAATATCACCAACAGAAGCATAGCGTCTTCTGGTTCCACCAAGAACTTTAAAACACTCAATGATTTTTGCTCCTGAGTTATCAGCTGCCTTTAATTTTGTTTCTGCTTGAATCATATATTTACTACTATACTAAATGTTATGCTATTACTGTGTGGCTCTTATCTTTACTGATTGGTCGACACTGAATAAATTCAACCTTTTCGCCTTTCTTAAATTTATTCTCAGCGTCGTGAACCTTATATTTCACTGTTGATTTATATTTCTTATGATACTTGGGATGAGTTTTCAATGACTGAACAGCAACAACAATTGTTTTGTCCATTTTATCACTAACAACAACTCCCTTTTTCTTTGCTAAATTTTTTGTAACATTTGTCATAATAGTCACTTCGCTAAATTTTAAATTTGAAATTTGAAATTATTGTAATTACTTTTGCTCAGCTCTTTCTTTTAAGATAGTCAGTGTGCGAGCAATATCAGTTTTTAATGCTCGATATTGTCGATGATTCTTAAGCTGCCGAGCAGCAATATCAAACCTAAGCTTAACAGCTTGAGTTCTTTTTTCAGCGAGCATCTTTTTCAGTTGCTCAATATTCATATCTCTAATTTCCTGAATTTTCATATATGATTTCTTATTTTTCTTTAACTACAAACTTTGTCTTAACATTAAGCTTATGAGAGGCTAGTCGCATTGCTTCTTTGGCAATTGCTTCTGTTATACCATCCATTTCAAATAAAACTCTTCCTTGCTTAGTTTTTGCTACGAAATGATCAACACTTCCTTTTCCCTTACCCATAGGTGTTTCATCACCCTTCTTTGTCATTGGCTTGTCAGGAAAAATTCTAATCCAAATTTTGCCTCCTCGCTTGACATATCTTGTCATCGCACGACGAGCAGCTTCGATTTGACGTGCAGAAATCAATCCAGAAGTCATAGCCTTGAGTCCAAAGCTACCAAAACTAACAGTGTTACCAGTTTGGGCAACTCCGCGGATTTCTCCACCTCGATGAATCTTTCTGTGTTTAACTTTTTTCGGCATCAACATATGCGTATCTTTTAATCAAAATGTAAAATTTTTCTTGGTTACTCCTTATCAAATACTTCTCCTTTGTACAACCATGTCTTTACTCCAATTGCTCCATAAGTTGTAAACGCAGTAGCTTTTGAGAAATCAATGTCAGCACGAAGTGTGTGAAGTGGAACTGTTCCACGTGACAACCATTCTCTTCGTGACATTTCTGCTCCTCCCAATCGTCCAGAAACTTCAATCTTCACTCCTTTAATGTTCTTGTTCTTTTCAACTTGATCCAACATTGATTTTAGAATCCTTCTAAAAGGCACACGTTTTTCAAGTTGTTCTGCAACATTTTGAGCAACCAATGAAGCATTCTCTTCAAATTGTCTAACTTCTTGAGCTTCAATTCTTAGATCAATCTTCTTTCCTGCAAAAAATTTAGTTTTAATTGCTGCACTCATATCGCCAATCCCTGTCCCACCTCTTCCAATCAAAACTCCCGGACGAGATGTTTTTATGATCAATTTCAGCGTATTAGCGCTTCTTTCAATTTCAACATCAGCAATAGCTGCAGATTTCCATTTTTTCATCACAAACTCACGAACCTGAACATCCTCTTTGAGTTTTTTGGTGTAATCTTTACCAGCAAACCACCTTGATTTCCAAGTTGTTGTGATTCCTAGACGCAGCCCTGTTGGATTGACTTTATGTCCCATAATTTTATCTCTAATTAACTGTATTTTTTATCATTTATTATCTCTAAAATTCAATGTTTCAATTTATGCTCCAGATTTTCTTTGAAAAACTTTTTTCAAAAATCCACTATCTTGTCCTTTCTTTATTGTTTCTTTGCTAGCGGTAGTTTTTTTAGCAACAGTTTTTTCCTGAACAACTTCCTCACCAGCTTCTGCTTTTTCCATTTCCGCTACAGCTTCTTTCATCGCTTTGGTTCTAGCAGCTTCATTTTCAGCTTTTTGTTTATCCAATTCGGCTTTTGTCTTCTTGTTTTTTCCTTCTATTCTTTCTTCCAATTCCAGTTTAATATGAGATGTTCTTTTCAAAAGCAATGTTGCTCGTCCCTGAGCTCTCGGAAGCCATCTCTTAAGTTTAGCTCCTTCTCCCACGAGAATACTGCTAACAAACATATTTTCTTTGTCCAATCCAAAATTATTTTCAGCATTTGACAAAGCACTGTTCAATAGTTTCTCCAAAGGTTCACTTGTCTTTTTTACAAGATGATGAAGCTGAACAAGAGCTGCGCTTGCATTCATTCCGACAATGCTGTTTGTTACCAAACGAACTTTTCGCGGAGATGTTCTTAAATTGTTGAGTGATGCTATTACTTTCATAATAATATATATGTCTCTAATTTACACTAATTTCTAATTATATCCTTCCAATTTATTTCTTTTTTGCTGGAGCATCATTCTTAGCGGCCTTTACAGCATCTTGTTGTTTCTGTTTAGCTGCTTGTTCCATTTCTTTCTGCATCTTACCTCCATGACGAGTGAACTTACGAGTTGGAGAAAACTCTCCAAGTCTGTGTCCAACCATTTCTTCGGTAACATATACTGCAGTGTGCTCTCGTCCATTGTGAACTCCGAATGTAAATCCGATCATTTCAGGTGCAATTGTACAAGCTCGAGACCAAGTTTTAATTGTTCCTTCACCAGCTTTTGCATTTAAAACTTTTTTCATTACTCGTGGATCAACGTATGGTCCTTTCTTTAAACTTCTTGACATATTTTTCTTTAATTAGTTCATTAATCTCTCTAAAAGAGAAATCATTTTAACTATTTTTAACTATTTCTTAATCCTTCGTTTTACAATAAATTTATCACTATATCTATTCTTCTTTCTTGTTTTCTTTCCAAGTGCAGGTTTTCCCCAAGGAGTTTTAGGATATTTAAGTCCAATTCCTTGTTTACCTTCTCCTCCTCCGTGTGGATGATCAACAGGATTCATTGCTGATCCTCGAACTTCCGGTCTCTTTCCTTTCCACCTGTTTCTTCCAGCTTTACCAAGTGTTTCAGCACTATGTTCAAAATTGCTCACTTTTCCAATGGTTGCGTAACATTCTTTGCTTACAATTCTGATTTCTCCAGATGACATCTTAAGTTGTGCCATTTTTTCATCAATAGCCATCAGAATTGCACCAGATCCAGCGCTACGAGTGATTTGTCCACCTTTTCCAGCAATCAATTCAATATTTGAAATAGCTGTTCCTGATGGAATATTTTTCAAAACCGTACGATTTCCTTTTTTAATCGGAGCGTCCACGCCAGACATAATTTCCATTCCAGCTTTCATCCCTTCCGTAGCTAAGATATATTTTTTGTCTCCATCAATATATGAGATAAGAGCAATCAGCGCGCTTCTGTTAGGATCTTTTTCAATTGCAACAACTCGTCCAAGCACACCAAATTTCTGTTGCTTGAAATCTACCAAACGATATCGTCTTTTGTGTCCACCTCCTTGATGACGGGTTGAGATCTTTCCGTGAGATCGTCCAGCTTTCTGAGTCATCGGTGCAAGCAGGGATTTCTCAGGTTTTTTGTCAGTCAAATTATCAGGTTTAACAATAGACATATTTCGTCTACCAGCTGTATTTTTTTTGTATACTTTAATTGCCATATCTTTCTTAACTCATGGAACATGGAGCATGGAACATGCATTCTTGCTCTATGTTTTATGTTATGTGTTCTATGTTATTATGCTCCTTGAAATAATTCAATCTTATCTCCCTGTTTCAATGTTACTGTTGCTTTTTTGAATCCTGCCTTTGTCCCCATATGACGACCATATGCTTTCTTTTTAGACTTGATGTTCACAACACTAACTTTTTCAACTTTCACACTATACATTCCCTCAATTGCCAATTTCACTTGTTTTTTTGTTGCGCTGTGGATAACCTTGAAAGTATACTTATTGTCAGCCATTGCTTTGTGAGTCTTTTCAGTAATCCAAGGTTCAGTAAGAACACGATATGCAATATCCGAATTTTTTGCAGCAACAATCACTTCTTTTTTGTCAGCAGCCTTTTTAACTGCTTTCTTAACAGTCGGCTTTGAAGGGGTTGCTAATTCTTTTTTTTCTTCTATTACTGCCATATATTTAACTTATAACTCACAACTTACAACCGACAACGGTCTTCTCATCTTAATTGTGATTTTTCTTGTTGTTAGTTGTTAGTTGTTAGTGGTTTGTTAATTTATTTTGCAAACTTTTCTTCCAAAAATGCAATCGAGGCTTTGCTCAAAAGCAAAAACTTATTGTTCAGCAAATCCATTACATTTAAATCTTTCGTTTCAATATTTGAAATATTCTTAAGGTTTCTGCTGATAACTGAAGTTTTCTTTTCCTCCTCAGAGAAAGAAACTAAAACTTTTCCAGTCAACTTAAGATTTTTCAAAATCTGATCAAACTCTTTTGTCTTTGCTTTCGCAACTGCCAATGAATCAATCGCAATCAAAGTTCCACTGCGAAGTTTTTCACTGATCGCAATAACAACTGCTTTTTGCTTCATTTTCTTATTTAAATCTCTCTTGAAATTTCTTTCATTAGTTGGACCAAAAGCAACACCTCCGCCTTTCATCACAGGATTTCTCTTTTGCCCTTGTCTAGCTGAGCCAGTTCCTTTTTGTTTAAAAGGTTTCTTGCCAGATCCTGCAACTTCACTTTTATCCTTGGTGTGTGCAATTGGATTTCGCTGATTTCCAGCAATAACCATAAAAACCTGATGCAGCAACTCATCATTTGCTTTTGCACCAAAAACAGCATCCTTGACTTCCAGATCTTCTATTTTTTTTCCTTCTTGATTGTGAATAGCAATTGTAGCCATAATATTCTCGCTTCGCTAAATTTTAAATTCTAAATTCTAAATTTTAAATTGATATCTATGCTCTTACTTCAACGATTCTTCCAACAACTCCTGGCACTGCACCTAAAACTCCCATAATGCTTCTTTCGGTGTCAATATATACAATTTTGATTCCCTTGGTTGTTGATCTTTTTCCTCCCATTCGTCCAGCCATTCTCTTTCCTTTGATAACGTGTTGTGGTTGCTGAGCACCAATTGATCCAGGAGCTCTGTTGTCATGCTTATGACCGTGTGTTGCAGGAGAACCAGCAAATCCATGTCGTTTTACAACTCCTTGAAATCCCTTTCCTTTTGCAATACCACTGATTTGAACTTCATCCCCGATTGCGAAAGTTTCAACTGTGATTTGGTCACCAACAGCAACTTTTGCATCTTCGTCCAAACGAAATTCTTTTCTATGAGTAACATTCTTAGTTTTAGCAAGTTCCAATTGAACTGCAGAATAACCATTTTTTTCCTGTGTTCGAATTACTGAAACAGTATTCACTGGACATTCAATCAAAGTCACATTAAGTGCTCCCTGCTCTTTGTCATACAGTGTGGTCATTCCCAATTTTTTCCCTAAAATATATTTTATATACATATTGTTCTTTATAAAGCGTTTCTTGATAAAAAAAATCTGGCTTCTCAGCCAGCACAACTCAAGATTTCTCTCGTATTGGCTAGTTGAGTATCCCGATTTATCAGGACTTTAACTAGTATTTCTTCTGTTTTTTCTAACTTATCTATATTAAACCATTTTCTAAAATAATGCAAGCCCTCGGCTTATCCGTGAAAATTCGTCTGCAATTCGTAAAATTCGTGTTTTTACATCTTTATCTCAACATCAACTCCAGCTGGCAAGTCAAGACTTGTTAGATTTTCAATCGTTTTTGGAGTTGGATCCCAGATATCAATCAAACGTTTGTGAATTCGCATTTCGTATTGGTCTCGAGCATCCTTATACACAAATGTTGACTTATTCACAGTAACTTTATGAATTTCTGTAGGAAGTGGTACAGGACCAGTGAAACTAGAGCCAGAGCGCTCAACCGTTTCTGCAATTTTACGAGCAGACTGATCAATAACCTTACTATCGTAAGCCTTGATCTTGATTCTGATTCTTGTAGCTTGTTCGTTTTCTGTTTTTTTCGCAGCCATCTGATTCTTTTGTGATAAACAATTTAAATTACAATTTTTACTTTATTCTAGTAAACACTAGCAGACACAAGCTAATTGTGTCTGCAAAGTTTTCTCGAACCTTATTTTATGATTTTTGTTGCAACTCCAGCACCAACAGTCTTTCCACCTTCGCGAATTGCGAATCTCATTCCTTCTGCCATAGCTACAGGAGCGATCAATTTGATAACCAAGTTGATTGTGTCTCCAGGCATAACCATCTCAGTTCCTTCTGGAAGCACAACTTCTCCAGTTACATCAGTTGTTCGGATGTAGAATTGAGGTTTATATCCTTTGAAGAATGGAGTATGTCGTCCACCTTCTTCTTTTGTCAAAATGTAAATTTCACCTTCGAATTCAGTATGAGGAGTGATTGAACCAGTCTTAGCCAAAACTTGTCCGCGTTCAACATCTTCCTTTTTAATTCCACGAATCAAAAGTCCAGCATTGTCTCCAGCTTGTCCCTTATCAAGTGATTTGTTGAACATTTCGATTCCAGTCACAACTGTTTTTGCAGTTGGACGAAGACCAACGATTTCAACTTCTTCATTGATGTTGATTGTTCCTGATTCGATTCTTCCAGTTACCACTGTTCCACGACCTTCAATTGAGAAGATATCTTCAATAGGCATAAGGAAAGGTTTTTCTGTTTCACGAACAGGTTCTGGAATTTGAGCATCCAAAGCAGCCATAAGGTCATAGATTGGCTTCACAACTGCATCATCAATTGATTTTGCTGTCAAAGCTTGAGTTGCTGATCCACGGATAACTGCTGCGTTATCACCATCAAATTCATATTTTGAAAGAAGTTCACGAACTTCAGCTTCAACAAGCTCAATAAGTTCCTCATCATCAACCATATCAACCTTATTGATGAAAACAACGATTGCAGGTACACCAATTTGTTTTGCAAGCAAGATGTGTTCACGTGTTTGAGGCATAGGACCATCAGTAGCAGAAACTACCAAGATTGCTCCATCCATTTGAGCAGCACCAGTAATCATGTTTTTGATGTAATCAGCATGTCCTGGGCAGTCTACGTGAGCGTAATGACGAACGTCTGTTTCGTATTCACAATGTGAAGTAGCGATAGTAATTCCACGTTCTCTTTCTTCTGGAGCATTATCAATTTCACCAACTCCTCTTTCTTTTGCAAATCCTTTCAAAAATTGACCATGAAGAATAGCCGCGGTCAAAGTTGTCTTGCCGTGGTCAACGTGTCCAATTGTTCCTACGTTTACATGTGGTTTTGTTCGTTCAAACTTTTCTACTGCCATAGTGTTTTTTTCGCTATTCCCTGCGAGCTATTTTTGCTCAAGAGTGCGATTGTTTAAAGATGATTTATTATTTAATATAACATGGATTTACTCTTAATTGCAAATCCAAAAAATTCCTTTTGCGGAAATTAGATACTTAATTACTTTACACGAATAGAAAATATCTGTCAAGGGCTGAAGATTAGCTTTTTAGGCATTAGCTTTTTAGCTTTTCAGTTAACGAATTTTTTGGCTTATTTAAAGCATCTTTTACAGATAATAGTTCATGCCAAATTCAAAATATCCACACATCTGCATAGTTATATATTGTTATTAAAATCATTGACTAAATATTGATACAAAAAGCTATCAACCCAATAAGGCCGATAGCTTTATAAAAGAAAGGTGTTTTTACTGTGCTTACTGAGAATATGAATGTTTTTCCAGTTTGACGACGCGTTTTTCAAGTTTCTCAAATTGTTCAGCGTCAACCTTGCGTTTCAGTTCAAATTTCACCTCTACCATATCGTCTTGCAATCTGTCGATTTTTGTTTCGACTAATTCGAGTCGACCCTCAACACCACCAAGCCTAACTTCCACCTTTTCAAGTCTGTTCTCAACTTTTTCCAGCCTATTATCTATACCATCAAGACGAACATTAGTCCCTGATTGAGCTTCAGCCAGTATCTTAATAGAATCATCCATTCTTTCAAGAATAGAGCCGATTTGATTTACTGTGAAAACTTTTTCTTCTTTTGTTTGAGATGTATTTTTCATGTTTGTATTTTATAACTATAAATTAGGTGCGTCAAACCTGCCCCGTGAAATTGTTTACCCTATTGAATTTATTTTATTCAATAGGGCGGTACTCAGCACTATTTCACTGGGGTCAATTTTAATCACTGCAAATAAGTTTTTGCTTCTTCGAGCGTTGCAATGAAATTTGCAGTGTGATCCTTAAAAATCATCACGCGATTGGTCACATTTTCACCCTTTTGATTCTTATACGAATCAGTAATGGTCAGATAGTTGCTACCATTACTAGCTTTTTTCACATCAAAGAAATAATTTTTACCCCCAGCGCGCAGCATTTTTGAAAACACGCTTTCTTTGATTTTGTTTTCTCCGTTATAGGTGGCTGATTGGTTTTGATTTTGGTTATACATATAAATTGACTTACAACTAACAATTCCCAACCAACAACACACTAATGCAAACTAGCTGCACACATGTATTGTGGTTAAAAGTTATTAGTTATGAGTTGTGAATTATTGGTTGTTAGTTGTTTGTTATAAGTTGTTAGTTATTCATAAGCCTGGCCACTGCTCATAGTGATATCATAGCACTTACCCAATATCACTGCAAGCATCAACGGCTGTGGATAACTTGGGGTAGGTTTTAGGTGTTAGGTTGTAGCTATTAGGTTTACAAAAAAACAGCCCTTGCGAGCTGATTTTAGAGATGGGTATTTAAATGGGTATTTATTTTATAAAGTCTCTATCCATTTGTCATCAATGAGTTTAAGCACTGACTGACCACTGATTGGAATTTCATCCTCATTAAAATATGTGACATGAACTGCGGTCTCAGATGCAGAGCCTCCTGCAAGCCCCCTCGCTTTATAATCACCTTTTCTGATGTATGAATATTCCACGCTGCCTCCATCTTCTTGCGTAATTTTAATTTCCCAAAGATAAAGTCCTTGCTCATCTTCCAATTTACGACGAGTTTCAAATTTAAGCTCACCCAATATTTTTTCAAATAATGAGCAAACCTCTTCCAAATTTGGAATATGCTCAGGAGTTGGAATATTTTCCGGTATAAAATTTTTAAGCGGTTCAGCAAATGGATTGTTTGAAAATTTTTCAGACATATTTTTTTCTAAAATTTTTAGGTGGGTATTTAAATGAGTATTTAATTGCACAATAATCATCATTTCAGACCTATGATTGCAATCATCGCATCAACGAATGGCGTTTTATCCCTTCGAAAAGAGAACAGATTATCCGCTTCAAAAGTACAGGTCTCATTATTTTCAATATTGGTTTCTTTTATGCCCAGCCCCGTAAGTTGTTTTTTGATTATACTCTTGAGGTCTACAAACATTTTGCCGTCTCTTTTAGTGATAAATTCATGATAATCCGCAAACGATTCCAACGCATCAGCCTTTATCTCAAAATGGCATTCATTTATTCCTGGTCCTAGTGCAACAAACAAATCATTTTTATTTCCACCCAAGCTTGAAATTCCATCCACTGTGTTTTTCAATACATCCCCAACAATACCTCTCCAACCAGCATGCGCAAGAGCAACAATTCCCTTTTCTTTTTCATAGAAAAATACCGGCACGCAGTCAGCAATCGTTATTGCAAGAAACGCGCCTTTTTCAGTTGTGATTAAGGCATCGGTCTTTGTGATGATTTTCGTTTCGGCATCAGTCACAACTTCAACATGATTACCGTGAACCAAATTGGCACTGACCACCGCACCACCATCAATTCCAAACTTTTCAAAAAATAATTCTCGATTTTTCTGATTTTTCCTTCTAATTGCCTCATCTGAAGCAATTCTCAATGAGCCGTCTTCCTTTTCGGACATAATAGCTGTGAGTTCGGGAAATTGTTCAAAAAAATTCAACATATTATTTTAGCAGATAGGTGTTTAATTATCTATTATGACAAACTCATCTTCACGAATCGCATAGGCTGGTAATTTTTCTTTATAATCTTCCAACATCTTAAATTTATCATCACCACTCATAGCAGCGTATTCTCCATTGGACATGTAATGCGTAATCATCTTAACTGACAAAAAATTCAAACCATCGAACACTCTATCATAATCCTGATCATAATAATATTTGGCAAACACCAATGACCCAGCCGAAGAACCTATGACGATTTTATTCTCCAAGAGCTTTTCTGGGTCAGAAATCTCTTCCAATTTTTTCTGAAGCATCGGAGTGTCACCTCCCCTAAAATAAACAACTTCACATTTTTTTATTTGGTTGGCAAATTCAGATGGATTATCTGATGCCAAAATGTAATCAATATCCCAACGAGCCAAAACAAGCCTGAATCTTTTCGTTTCCAGCAAAAGATCTTCCCAATTTTCTTTAGGTCTAGCGAAAAATACCAACAAGACTTTTGACTCTCTTGGAATCAAACTTAAGAGCTTCCAAAGATTGAAGTATTTCTTAATCGAGAATTTTTTTGTCGAGCCACCCTGCAGGATATATTTTGTCATAATTATTTTTCTAAATTATCAACCAAAAACTTTTTCAAGCTCTCCAAATCTTTTCTCTCTGCGTCGTAAAAATATGTTTTAATGCCGACTGACTCCGCGCTTTTGACGGCTTCGGCGCCATGTTCGAAATAAATGACATCATCTGCTTTTAGGTCAAAATGTTCCAGCATCATTTCATGGTATTTCGGATCAGTCTTTTCGGGATCGTGTTTCAAAGTAAAAACTTCATATGGCGCATCATGCAGCTTGAATGTTTCCATCTGCTCATCATTTGCTCCGGTTAGAATTATTTTCCTGTTTGGAAATTCCTCAAGAAGCTCGTGCATTTCTTCAAATACATTTCCATCTTCCTCGATTAATGTAAAAACCGCGTCTACTAAGATTGTTTTCATAGAATTTTTAATTATTTTTATCAAAGGTTGTGCCTAAAGTATACCCAATTATTCCACTAAATATCGTTGCAACCAATGAGCCTTCCAGTATTCCAAGAACAGCCAAGGCTAGCGTACCTATTGTTATAAATATAATTGCAACACTTTTTAAGGTATTATTTGGAGTAAGCCAATGCTTCAATTCGCCAGTAGTTGCCTTCATTGCCCACATTAAAGTAATCCACCAAATTGTAACTGCAGAAAATGGCACCACCAACATTATTAATAGTAACCAAAAGTTTTTTTCCATACTTCTTTAAATTAGTTTAAATATTATTTCTTCCAATCTTTAATCTCAATTCCACCGTGGATTCTTTTAACTACGACTTTCTGTTTTGTTTTCCAACCCAATTCCCGCACCATTTCAACTGGCAAAGTTAAACCAACTGACTGTTTGCCGATTTTGCACAGCTTGCGGATGTTTTTATCTTCTGATTTTCGAACTGCCATATGTTTTTTGCCATACCCTCGTTACAATATACTGAAATATTGTAATGAAGTCTGTATAATTTTTATTTTTTCAATAATAACAAAACAAGGCCAATAACTCTATCCTTGTCTTTTGGATTGCTTTCGGCAATAAGTAAAGTGAGTGCAGTAAGCGCTTCTGGGGTGATTTTTTTTCTGAAATCAAAACCAGCTTTTTGCAAAAACCAAATAAAAGAAAACGCACCGCTTCTTTTGTTGCCATCAACAAATGGATGGTTCTTCACCACAAAATAAAGCAGATGCACAGCTTTTTCCTCGATTGTTGGATACAAATCTTTTCCGCCAAAAGCCTGGAAAACATTTCCCACAATTCCAGCCAAACTGCTTCCCTTGCGCTCGATGGCAAAAATTTCAGTCGCCTGCCCTTTTCGAATAAGTTCTTTTTTGAGTTGTCCAATGGAATCTTCCAATTCTTCCCCGGTCAAAGCAACTTTCTTTTTTGTGGCGCCCTTAACTGGAAGCGCTTCTTTGTCATACGCATCCAATGAAAACCAGGTTCCTGCAAACATCTTCACGAGCTCCATCGCATCTCGAGCTGTGATACGGTCGTCCGACGGAAGCAACTTTTTTGTCTCCTCAACTGCAATCAAAAACTTTTCGTAATTTTGTTCAATACGGGAAGGGTTGATTACAAAGCCATTCGTAATATAGTTACGAAGAATTTTAGAAGCCCACTTTCTAAAAATTATAGCATTGCTGGAATTTGCCCTATATCCCACAGCCAGAATCATATCCAGTGAGTAAAACGACACCGGCTTATCAGAATTTGCAATGTGCATTTTTTGCACATTGCTTTTTTCATCAACTTCTTTGTTTTTTAAAATATTACCAATATGCTTTGTGACTACTGATCTTTCTAGATTAAAAACGTCGGCGATCTGTTGCTGAGATGCCCAGATTGTTTCTTTTTTCGCATCAACAGAAAGCTCAATAGCTCCATTTTTCGCTTGATAAATTTCAATGTTTTTTTGTTTCATTTTTTAATGAATTATTGATTATAATGATATTATATCACTATATATTTTTTATGCAATACCTAACATATTTTTTATATTAGTATTTAATACCTATTTAAATACCCACCTCGTCGCAACTGCTTCAAGTTTACTCCTATAATCCTTGATATTCAAGCATTAAAAAAGGACCGGAAAATACTATTTCCCGGTCCTGAGGCGTTGTGTGATTTATTCACTGTACGATTTAAGCAATCTTGCCATCGCCCTGTGCCCGTCTGGATCGTACCTGCGATGGATCGCAGCTAGACGCCTAGTAACGTCAACACCTTCCAAAACTTTACGTCTGTCTGTTGCAGCAGCCAATGCCCAACTGAAGTTTTTGGCTCTTGGTTTTTCAGGAACTTTTTCTTTACTCATTTTAATCCCTCCCATCTTCATGGCCAAGCATTTAATATTGTCTGGATTTCAGACTCCCGACATCCAAGACAATTTCCTTGACCACCACAGGTGCAAACCCCATAATCAGGGTCGTTACGCATACGAGGCATTTCATCTGCATTCTTTCTGCAAAATCGTGCTAGCTCAAGATTCACAGTGTATGCTTGTTTTTTTTCTGGTTCAGCTTGAAATCCACGACATCCGCAATGCATAACCCACCTCCTGTGTTTTTTGTATAGATTTAAATACCCACCCAACCCAAGTCTAAACCTAAACTGATATTTGGACAAGAAAAAGGGTTCTTTTTCACATGAACACATTTTCTGCATTGTTTCTATCGCGATGCCACATTTCGGGATTGATTTTTATGTATTCTCTGATTTTATTCAGTGATTCGTCGTCGCGAATTATGTGATCATAGAAACGAGGCTGCCAAGCAAAATTCATAGTTTGACCAATATGATTTATTTCAAATGAACATCGACCCTTATACCATCTAATTATTTTTGACAAAGAATATGGGTTATTCATAGGATTATTTTTTCCCGTGATACCACCCGTAGAGACGCGATTAATCGCGTCTCTACGCATTGCCATGTTAATATCATTTTTGCAAATTTCAATTATCCCATGAACATGATTAGGCATCACAACAAATTCATCCAAAACAATAAATGGAAAATGATCTGGAATTCCCTTCCAACATTCTTCTGCGATTTTTCCAATTTTATTCAACACCATTTTTCCATCCACAATCTCGCCAAAAAATTCCTCGCGATTTTTTGTGCAGATAGTCACGAAATACATCCCATTTTGAGAATAATCATAACCCTCTAATCTTGCAGATTTAATTGTGTATTTATTTTTAAATTTTTCTTGCATTTTTGTTTATTTTATATATCCATTATTGCATAAAAATTAATATAACAAAAAACGATTTCATTAGGAAATCGTTTTTTGTATAGAAACGTTGCGTAGAGACGCGATTAATCGCGTCTCTACCACAAATTGAAATTTATTTTTTAGCAATAATCTCATCAGCAACATTCTTTGGAACTTCTGAATAATTTGAAAATTCCATTGAATAACTGGCGCGTCCTTGAGTCATTGATCGCATTTGAGTTGCGTAACCAAACATATTTGCAAGAGGAACTTCTGATTCAATTTCTTTCACGCGAGCGTTTCCTTCTCCGCGATCATTGATTTCTTTGATCATTCCACGACGTGAGTTGATGTCACCAACAATGTCTCCCATAAATTGTTCTGGGCAAGTCACTACCACTTTCATGATAGGTTCAAGAATAACTGGGTTGGCGCGCTTTACTGCTTCCTGCACTGCCATTGAACCAGCGATTTTGAAAGCTGCTTCGTTGGAGTCAACTTCATGGAAGGATCCGTCATACAAAGTTACAACCACATCAACCATTGGATATCCAGCCAAAACTCCATTTTCCAAAGCTTCCTTGGCTCCAACAGAAATAGGTTTGATGTATTCTTGTGGAATAACACCACCTTTAATTTCGTCAAAGAATTCAAAGCCTTTACCTTTTTCTTCTTGAGGACGAACTTTAAGCCAACAATGACCATACTGTCCGCGACCTCCAGATTGTTTAACATATTTTCCTTCAGCTTGAGCTTCAGCTTTGATTGTTTCGCGATATGCAACTTGAGGCTGACCGATATTTGCTTCAACACCAAATTCTCGTTTCATACGATCAACAATAATATCAAGATGAAGTTCACCCATTCCTGAGATAATCGTTTGTCCTGATTCTTCATCAGTGCGAAGTCGTAGTGTTGGGTCTTCGCCAGCAAGTTTGCGAAGAGCAACTCCCATTTTTTCTTGATCAGCTTTTGTCTTTGGTTCAACTGCAATATCAATCACAGGTTCTGGGAAAACAATATTTTCAAGTTGAATTGGGTTTGCTTCATCACAAAGAGTGTCTCCAGTTGTTGTATTCTTAAGTCCAACCAAAGCTCCAATTCCACCAGCGCGAATCTCATCAATTTCTTCACGATGATTTGCATGCATTTGAAGAATTCGTCCAATTCTTTCTCTTTCTCCATTGGTTGAATTGATAACATATGAGCCAGCTTTAAGTGTTCCTGAATATACGCGGAAGAATGTTAGTTGTCCTACAAATGGATCAGTTGCGACTTTGAAAGCCAAAGCAGAAAATGGTTCGTTGTCATCAGCGTGACGTTCAATTTCCAATTCTGTTTTTGGATCAATTCCTTTGATAGAAGTAACATCCAATGGAGATGGAAGATAATCAACCACAGCATCCAAAACTAATTGCACACCTTTGTTACGAAGAGCAGTTCCAGTAAAAACTGGCACAAGTTTTGCATCGATAACTCCTTGGCGTAGTGCAACTTTCAATTCATCAATAGAAATTTCCTCTCCGTTTAAATATTTTTCAGTCAAAGCATCATTGGTTTCAGAAACTTTTTCAATCATTTTTTCTCTCCAAGCTTGCGCCTTTTCCAAAAGCTCTGCAGGAATTTCACTTTCAACCACGATTTCACCCATCGGACCATCAAAAGAATATGCTTTCATTTTGATCAAATCAACCACGCCAGAAAAATCATTACGTTCTCCGATTGGCATTTGAAGAGCGATTGCATTTGGGGTTAAACGATTCCAAATTGAATTGATCACGTAATCAAAATCAGCACCTTCTTTGTCAATCTTATTGATAAAACAAATTCGAGGCACCTTATATTTGTCAGCTTGACGCCAAACAGTTTCAGATTGTGGCTCAACACCTTCTTTACCATCAAAAATAACAACAGCACCATCAAGCACTCGTAGTGAGCGTTCAACTTCTACTGTGAAGTCCACATGTCCCGGGGTGTCAATAATATTAATTGGATGACCCTTCCAGAAACATTTGGTTGCAGCGGATGTGATGGTGATTCCACGCTCCTGTTCTTGAGCCATCCAGTCCATTGTGGCTGAGCCATCATGAACTTCACCAATCTTATGAGTGATTCCAGTATAAAACAAAATACGCTCAGTGGTTGTTGTTTTTCCACCGTCGATATGAGCAATAATACCAATATTTCTTAATTTTGCGATTTCACTTTCTGTGGATACTATAGACATAAAGATAAATTTAACTTTTTATTTAATTTAGTTTGATCCAGTTTATAGCAAATGTCCCAACTAATGTACGAATAAATTACTAATATACTAATAGGGTTTGTACATTAGTATATTCGTAAAAGATTCGTATTTTAGCGGGGATTAAGCGAAATGAGCAAACGCTTTGTTTGCTTCAGCCATTCGGTGAGTATCGTCACGCTTTTTCATTGCAGATCCAACTTTATTTGATCCATCAATAAGTTCATCAGCGAGTTTTTCAGCCATTCTTTTTCCTTTCTTAGCCCGACATGCTGTCAAAATCCATCTAACTGCAAGTGTTTGACGACGTTCTCCAGAAACTTGAATCGGAACTTGATAGTTTGCGCCACCAATTCTTTTTGATTTAAGTTCAAGTAGTGGAGAAATATTTTTAATTGCTTGTTCAAAAACATTAAGACCACCTTTTTTGGTTCGTTCGTGAATCACATCAAAACAATCATAGATCACTCTTTCTGCAACACTTCTTTTTCCGTCTTGCATCACGTTACCAATAAAGCGTCCCACCAAAATGTTTCCATATCGTGAGTCTGGTTTCCATTGTTTTACAAATGTTCGTTTTCTTCGTGCCATATATGCAATTAATTTTTAATTTTGTAATTTTATAATTTTTAAATAATTTCTAATTTATAAATGTTTAAACATTAAAAATTTTGATTTATTTATAAAATTAAAAATTGTAAAAATTAAAAATTGTAAGTCCTAATCTTTAATTATAATATATTTAATTCAGATATCTTTTTTATAAATCCAGCTAACTACTCTGTTTTTGCCTTTGGACGTTTTGCGCCATATTTAGAGCGAGATCGATTTCTTCCCTCAACTCCAGCACTGTCCAAAACTCCGCGAACAATGTGATATCGAACACCAGGAAGATCTTTCACGCGTCCTCCGCGAATCATAACGATTGAATGTTCTTGCAAATTGTGTCCAACTCCTGGAATGTATGCGGTAACTTCCATTCCGTTTGTTAATCGAACTCTAGCAATCTTTCGAAGAGCAGAGTTAGGTTTCTTTGGAGTGGTTGTGCTTACCTTAATACAAACTCCTCGCTTAAAAGGGTTTACAGTTTTCTTTGGCTTATTTTGCAAAGTGTTAAAAGTCATTGTCATTGCTGGCGACTTTGTTTTCTTCACTGCTGATTTTCGGCTTTTTTTCACTAACTGATTTATTGTTGGCATACTCTTCAGATTTATTTATTCATTTATATATACAATACTAAACATTTGATATTATATTGAAATCCCAACCAGAACGAAGTGAGCTTCAATTAATACCTTTCTAACCCAAAATAGCCAAGAAATTGGCTATTTCACTAGCAAAACTATTCTACACAATATTTAAAAATGTGTCAAACACATGCACCCACCCAAACCTCACTCCAACCCTCTCCTTTTCTAAGGAGAGGGAGAAACTTGGAAGGAAACTTTTAGACCGCGAGTCCAAAGAACAGATTAAGCATTGTATTTAAGAAAAAACCAAGTGGCGCGGAGAAAATAAATATGAACAACAAAAGCAGCATAAAGCCGTATTGCTCAAGCATTATCATCACTTCTGTTCTAAGTGGAAAAACCGCAAACAGCAATTTTGAACCATCAAGCGGTGGAAATGGAATTAAATTGAAAAAGGCCAAAATAACATTCCAAAAAATAACCAGCATTGAAATTTCAAAAAATATTGAACCAATTGACCCAGAAATCAAAGTTGAAACGTCTGCCCAATTATTGAAGTTATGAATTATTTCAAGTTTAATTGAAGCTGGAATCGAAATCATGCGAGCTATAATTGCAAAAACAAAAGCGATTAAAATGTTTGATCCTGGACCACCAAGCGCCACCAACGCTGGTCCCCATTTTTGATTTTTAAGATTATATGGGTTGTAAGGCACAGGTTTTGCCCATCCAAAAGCAAACCCCGTGGTCATTATCATAAACAAAGGAACCACGATTGAGCCCCAGGGGTCAATATGTTTAATTGGATTGAAATTAAGACGACCTGCATATTTTGCAGTACTGTCACCAAGCCAAAGAGCCACAAAGCCATGCGCGACCTCGTGTACTATGATTGTAAGCATGTAGCAAATCTGAAAGATATAAATTTTTTCAAATTTGAAGCATTGTTATATATTATACGTTGTATGTTAAACGATTAACTCTTGCCAATTCATAACATCCATGATATATTAAAACTTGTAATAAATCAAATGGTTATGGCATACAATTTATAGTGTTTAGCAAGAGATTGTTATATGTTATATGTTATATGTTATATGTTGTCTAAATATGAGTAAAACATGCAGCGTGTGTGGCCGAGGAACAATTGCTGGAAATTCTCGAAGTCATTCAAATATCGCATCTAAAAGAAAATTTTCAATCAATATCCAGACTAAAAAAGTTGATGGGAAAAAAGCTAAGGTTTGCACTAAGTGCATCAAAACTGAAAACAAAGAAGCTTAATCCCATATGCCTTTTCTAACGAAAAATTCCCTGACATATTGTCGGGGGATTTTTTTATTTGCTAAGTATTTGCTACGTAACATGCTACGTAGCAAAATAAAAATAAAAAGACAGGAGAGAAAATTCTAATTCTCCTGTCTTTTTTTGCAATACTTGACTGCTTACCCGACGGCGATGACCTCAATCTCGCCTCTGCGAGAATTTATCATTTCAAGCAATGCTTTTTTCGCTTTTTCTCCTTGCGCATAATTCCATGCCTCAAGAAGCTTTTTAATTGAGATGCGATTGCTTTTTTTCTTAATGCGAGCAATCACTTCAGCCTCGGCCTTTCCTTTTGCACACACAGCCATTTCAAGCAGATAACCAATTGTGAGATCATTGCGATCGCCAACAGCAGAAAGAATACTAAGCTGAACGTCTTCATTGCTGCTAGAAAGAAAATCATTCAATCCAATATGTGTCTTATAACTTGGCAATGAAGAAATTGCGATCGTCTTTGCATTCATCACACTCATGAAACCACCGTTCTCAATTTCTCCAAAGTCGATTGCTTCGACATTCTGACATGAGCGCAATTTTTCAATCATGCAAAAAATGGTTTGTTCATGTTTTTTCATCATCTCGGGAATTTTACCGAAATTCTTCAAGAGCAACTTCGGTTCACATTCCTCAAGACTCACCATTGATGACAAAATTTCCTTAACAACTTCGGAAGCTATGGCATATGGAAGAGCTTTCTCAAGCATGCCCATGGTTGCTCCAGCACGCTCTTTACAACCGGTCACGATTGCCATTTGAACCATGCTGTTTTTTGCCTTTTCCATCAGAAGAAAAATGTCACGGGTCGAACAGGTTCCATGTTCATACATCTCCTTGATTATCTTCACCTGCAAATTTGGAATATCACATTCAAAAAGTTTCCAGAGCTTGTCTGTCTGAATGCGACTCAAAAGATGCTCGATCATATACGGAGCAAGCTTCTGCAATCCACTTTTTTCCTCCTGATTCATGCATGCAGAAAAAATCTCGTTCGTATTGATGTCATCACGACTTACCAATGCTTCAGCAAATTTCTCATCATTGCCAACAATGTGAATTATCCATGATAACTCGCACAGATCACGAAAACTGTATTCATTATTTTTCGCCACTGTAATGAGAACAGTTGCCTCATGCGGACCACTGAGTCGACCACTCTGTAAGGATTTTTTCACCACATCAAAGGGACAATCAGGAAGCTTTACCACATCAAGTATAAATTCCCATAAATTATTTGCGCAGTAGCAAGCCTCAATAAAAGGCGCCAATTGCTCTTTTGGGATAAGATGAATTTTTTCCCTTGCCAACCTGACCAACCCGCTTCGTATGTCAACATTGGCAGGCGTTGCATAGAGCAAAATCGGGTTCACAATATCGGCAATTTCATAATCACCTTTCTGTAAAAGAACTGCTACGTAAATCCCGGTAAGATTATGGTCGTCCGAATTGAGCAAATATTCCATCACTTTTTTTGTCGGCATGTTATGTAGCCTTTTTTTGAAACCAATTTCGAGAGCATCACTTATTTCGCAGGAATAATTTTTTTTCCAGATCGGGTACATATCCTCGATTGTAAACTCATCAAAGGACGCAATAGCCACAGCCAACTTTCGAGTTGCTGGGTAGTTACCCTTCATCAAGTCAATCATTTCGAGCAAATATTTTCCAGGACGCTTTTCAGCCACTTCAGCAATACTTTCACGAACAGAAAGCTCATTCCAGCTGTTACGCATCAATTTCACAAGATGCACTGGATTGTAGTCATCCCTTTTTGCCAGCGTACGAACGACGGAAACTTTTGCCTGCGGAACGCCGAAGACAAGATCGAAAAGCTCAAAAAGTACCGGTGTGGAACACTGATCAAGCTTCTTGTACAGTTTCAGCCACTCCTCCTTAGTCCACCATTTCATCTCCAGAAGTGCAAATGTTGCCAGCCATTGAAACTTTGCCTTTTGCGAAAGTTGCTGTTTTGCAGTTTTCATGCTGTCTCTCCCTTTTTTGGTTAGATGTGAAATCTATATGTGTTTTTGCCTATTCAACTGTCAAAAAACTTAGTTATTTATTAAATCATTTTATATCCATTAATGCAAGGGTTTCTAAAAACAAAAAATTCCCAACTTTGTAGTGGGGATTTTTTGTTATAATTGCTAGTGATTCAGTAAATGAAAGTAACAGCAAATATTTTCATTTGTGACGAGCGACGCAATTTCCAAGCACGAAGTGATTATTTCTTTTCTGTTGAAGTTGTAGTGATAACCTCTTTTACTATTTCATCTCCCTTCTTTTTCTTTTCAACTTTGAAAATTCTGGCCAAATACAAAGAAATAGCCACGACAGCGACTGTCACAATAGTGGCATATAGAAATTTAGCCTTAAGCCCATCCCCCGGTTCAGCAAAAAATCTCTCGATGAAAGCTTTAATAGCATCATTCCAAGCAAGACCCGCCACGAGTCCAAAACTGGTAATGATATATCCCAAGGTTTTTTCGCGAATCTCTCTTTCAAGTTCCGCACCCTTGTCCTTTATTGTGACTATTTTTTCAGTAATTTTTTTCATCATGGTTTAGTTTACGCGGTTTATATCAGCTTTCTTTCAAAAATATATTACACAAGTCACTCGAATACATTTTTCTTTTTGTCCCGTGGAAGTACTCTTCCAAGCGAAAAAAGAAAAAGTATTCTCGCTCCAACTTTTGCTAAAATAATCGACTTGCGGGTTTTTCAAAAGTCATCTTACGATAAACGTCGCGAGTAGTTTGCACGTCGCGTTTGCAATATTCCAAAATGTCATTCACTTTTCCATCGGCAAAAAATTGAGCAACTTGCGATCCATCAATGCCATCTTTTGGCGAAGGAATGTCGAGAGCTAGTGCCAAATATTCCAAACCAATACTTGAATTTGACCATTTTACCCACTCCTTCATCGTGTCATAAATTGGATAACCTCTGTAGCGTGCAAAGTTCAATTCATATGCAGGTTTAACTCCAAGCACAATTGAGCGTTGATAGATGAAGCGCAAATCAAAATCCATCACATTGTGCCCGATAAATTGCAGATCATAATCTGGATATTGCATATTGCGCGGAGTCGAACTAAGCGCATCAACCAAATGCCAAAATTGCTGCAGGGTTTCCTTTTCGTTATTTTCGTTATAAAAATTTTGCGGCGCATCGTCGTCCACAGCATATCCAATGCAAAGGATTCTTCCAAAAGCTCCGTCAAAGTTTGTCTTTTGAACAAATTCATCGAATTTTTCCTGATCAAATTCAGGATTTTTTTTATCAAAAAGAAGTCGCAATGTTTCCATTTTGCTTTCTTCAGCCGGCAAAGTTTCAATATCCAAAAATAGTTTTCGCATAAATATTTTTTCAATGATTACCTAGATAGTATAACACAAAAGACTCTTTTCCACATTTCTTTTTCCGCAAAAGAAACGTGGAGCAAAGAAAACTCGCACCTGATGAAGGTACTGTGGCAAAAACTTCGCTCTTCGCTAAAATTTACACTTCGCGCCTACGCTTGCTAGCGGGCGCTACGTTTTAAAATTTCTTAACGCGAAATCGCTTGTTTTTCGCCTACGTACTTCATATGGTGCAAAGGGAATGCGGGATGCAAATGCAACTAAGTAAGAGTGAGAATACTTTTTATTTTTTCGCTTGGAAGAGCACTTCCACGGGAAAAAATAAAAATGTATTCGAACGACACAAAAAATATAACTACGCTACACTAAATTAGAAAACAATAAAAAAACATTTCCCAAAGAAAATGTTTTTAGAGAACTTTCAATTGTTTTACAATCCTTTCATATTCAGGGATTGTCTGACCAACGAGATTCCAGAAACGCTTGCCGTGGTTAAATTCTTTCAAATGGCAAAGCTCATGAACGATAATGTAATCCGCGTGGCGTTGCGGCAAAAGCAAAATCTTGTAATTAAAATTCAAATTGCCCTTTGAAGAACATGAGCCCCAACGAGTTTTTTGATTTCTAATTGCAACCCCATTATATTGAAAACCATAAAATTCAGCATACTTTTCCAAACGACTTTTTACCATTTCGCGAGCAGTTTCCTTAAGTTTCAGATATTCAGCTTGATCATGACGTGCAAAAAGACTATTTCGTCCGATTTTTTTCATGGTCTTCATTTTTTCAAGCACCCACTCAGCATTTTTTCGGATAAAATCATCAGCGCTAACAAACCCCATGCGCCATGGCAAGGTTACAGTACAATTTCCATCACAAGAAATGACTAATTTAAGCCTTTTTGCGGTTCTGTGCTTTCTTACGGTATATTCAATTTTCTCGCTTCGCAGCGTCATTTTTTTCTGAATAGTCATCTTGGTTTCATCAACTGGTTTATTGTTTTCTTCATCAATATCAAGCCAATCTTGCAATGAAATACCCTCTTTTAAGGAAAAACTTTCCCCAAAATTGGTTAGGTTTGACAAATATACATTAAAATGTTTTAATATGTATTTTTTCATGAGCCTGTTTAAAATCTCATGCCTTGATAAAATGTTCTGATTTCGAGCGAAAACCGTGAAAAGCGAGGAGGGCTATCGAGATAACCCGACGAGTTTTGAGCGGTTTGCAGCCGAAATCAGGACATTTTAGCAGGCAAGCGATGTAATTCCGACCCTACATAAGAGCGATGAGACTTTAAACAGGCTCCTATTGCTTGATCAATATGTTATACCTCGCGACAGATTTGTTGTAAAGTGCCACCTTTTCGTTATACTTTTTCACATCTTTTTTATAATTATCCAAATAATTATTATATTCTTTGACGAGTTCATTATATTTTTCAACATTTTGATCATTTTGAAATGCATCAAGCTCCTTTTTCATATCCCCCAGTTTTTTTTCTTCTTTTGCAATTGTTTTTTTCTGCGCTTGAAGCTGCGGCAACAGTGTTGCTATACTTTTTTTGAGACTATCAATTTCGGCAATGATTTTTTTTGTTTCAATTATTCCTAAATACTGTCGCCCAGAAGTTTTTTGATAGATCGTCACCAGTGTTAGTTGTTGCAATACTGCTTGCTGAGCCTGCTGAGAATCAAGAGCGGTCAATTCATCCGCACCAACAGCCTTGTTACTAGCTGAATCAAATGATGGAATGATTCCAATCTTGTTTCCCACACTAGTTGTTTCTGCGTAACAATACCCGCTACCATAAGTAGAAGAATCTTTCGGACAAGCAATTCCAATTGCCATATGATTATCCTGCTCATAAGCAAAGATAGCCGTCCCATATCCCATCTCTCTAAGCAGTGCTACGGCAAGCAGGCTCTTGTCCGAACAAACACCGGCTTGCTCAAACAATGTTTCGTATGGATACAAAATTGTTTCAGAATTTGTTTGTGCCAAAATATTTTTAGCCTTGGCATCGTCATAAACAATTGCTTGTACAAAAGCCAACGTCAAATCAACAATTTGATCATCCGAAAGTTTGTGCTTAAGGCCGAGCTCCTGAAGCTTGGCAGCGAGACTAGCAATTGATTTATCATTTTCATCGCGAGTCAAAAACATTCCGTAGTATTCTTCTTGCCAATTCTGCTTGAGTTCGCCAGTATAAGAAAACATTTTTGGTGCTGTTTTGTAATATTCATAAACTGATTGATACAATGTTTCAGTCAGTTTATATTTCGCACCTTTATATTCCCAATTAAATTCGCGAGAAACAGGATTTTGCAACTCCGGAAAAGGGTTTGTCTTTTTTTCTATTTCCAATTGGGTTTTTGTTTCCGACACAAGCTCTTGCAAAGCAGGAATAATCTGAGAGGGAGACTCCAAACCTTTCTTTTGATACACATACAAAAGCAACCCCGCAATAACTGCGAGTTCTATCAATATTATTCCTATTTTTTTCAGCCAACTCGTAAACATTAGGATTTAGGAATTAGGAGTTAGAATTTGGAAGTTAGGGCATTAATAAGTATTGTTAGAGGTCAGTTTATATTAATACGAAAACAGCATTAACTTTCTTTAATATGCTCCAATCATAGCAAAATTAAGGCAAAGAAAAAAGGGGCGTCGCATTTATTGCAAACACCCCTTATATTTTATCCATTACTTTTTAAGTAATACGCCTCCTTGTAATTGGCGCCGCCATATCTGCATTGTGGTGCAGACTGACTGGGATAAAAAATTACGAAATAATCAGCTGAGAACACTGCCTCTGAAGATTGTTTGGCAGCGGCACATTGAGCTCCCTGAATCTTTTTACGGTAGTGATAATATTTTTCAAGATTGGAACAATGTTGCGTCGCCCTATTCTTTTTGCTTTATCAAGCTTTGCGAGATTGTTATGAAGATTTTGACGCATTTTTCCGAGTTCACGATTTTCGATTTTGGCAACTATTGCTTGCCTTGCCAATCCTGGATCCCCAACAAAAGAAATCTGTTGCTTGAACATAATCATTTCCCCCTTTTCATTTGAAAGTGTGCTGCCTAACTATTTGTCATTTTTAATTATAACTGAACATTTATCTCCTGCGATTACTTGTAAATTGTTTACTAAGTTTAAATTTTGAGAGGGCAAAGATTCTTGTGTTACTATTAAATCATTGCCGTATCTGACAACACAAAAATCAACATCCACATTATTCAAGTTCTCTTTAGCTCGATCTGCCATCGCAGTATCCCCCTTCTTAGTTGTTAAAAAACAAAAAACCAGCTTTCGCTGGGTGGTTTTTACATAAATTCTGCTAACAATTTTTATGCAATATTACCCAACGAAAATTTGCCTCCGACTAGGAGAATGTTCAGGTCCAAGAGGACAATCGCAAATTTTATTGAGAAATTATTCATATACAGTCATTATAGCTGGTTTTTACTGATTGTCAATAGCAAAAAGCTGGCCATCAAAGGCCAGCTTTTTAAATCTTCCTAATACCTAATACCTATTCCAGTATTCCATCAAGGTTTACATCATACAACATTGCTTCTGAAATTGAACGATATGCAATGATCTCACTTTCATCAAACCAAATTTTAATTTCTCTTTCTGCTTCTTCTGGTTTGTCGGAGCAATGGATCAAGTTTCGCACGGCGCGACCATCCATCCCTGCCAAGTCATATGAATCCAAAGTGAGGTCGCCACGAATTGTTCCGATATCAGAAGTCAATGGTTCAGTTCCACCAACCAATTTTGTCACAATTCCAACTGCAGAATTTCCCTCAATTACCATTGCAAGCACTGGCCCAGAAGTCATAAATGTTACCAACTGACCAATAATATCACGACCATACTCAATCGCCTCTTTTTCAACAGGAAGTTTCATTTCTTCTCGTCCTTTCACAATTCGTTCCCCTTTTGATTGAAACCACGCCTCATCTTTATTATAATGCGTCCAGCATTGCTCAGCTTTGGGAACCAACATTTTCATTGCAGTAAGTTTAAGACCAACTCTTTCAAAACGAGAAATGATCTCGCCAACCATAGAACGTTGAATTCCATCGGGTTTGATAATTACAAATGTTCTTTCTTTTTTTGGATGTTGCATATTACTTTGTCTTTTATAAATTAAAAAGCGATTATCTCGCTGAATATTCATATTTTAGCAGAAAATTGAGATTAATCAAGAGCCGTGCTTATTTCCACATTTCTTTTTCCCGCAAAAAGAAACCTGGAGGAAAGAAAAGCTCGCACCGGATGAAGATACTGTGGCAAAAACTTCGTTCTTCACTAAAATCAAAGGGATGCGGAATGCAAAAAAAGCAAGAGTGAGAATGATTTTTGTTTTTTCGCTTAAAACAAGTCTCATTGGCGTTATGTCAAAAGTTGCAATTGTTTTTCTGTGACAAAAACAAAAAGGCATTCTCACGATTTTCAAAAATCAATTAGCACCCTTTAAAACACATTTCGAAGAATTATTCATACATTCATAAACAATGTTACCCAACTCATCTGTTCTGAGAATGTTTGCTCGATGTTGTGTAAGTCTTTGCAAGACTTCAGGATTTGGATGTCCGTAGGAATTATTTTTGCTGACAGAAATGATTGCATCGGTTGGGGTCACTTTATCCAAAAATTCATTACCGGTTGCATATTTTGACCCGTGATGTGCAACTTTCAAAAAGTCTGCATCGATATCGATATTTTTTGCCAACAGCTCATTCTCCTGCTCACTTGTCAAATCCCCTGTGAACAAAAATTCATTCTCCCCAATTGTTAATTTTACCAACACACTATTACTATTTGTATCCTTGTCATTAACATTAGCAACCGTTTCAAGTGGATATAAAATTTCAGCCGCAGCTCCATTGGAAAACTTGATACTAACATTTTTCTTAGCTTCAATTTTTTCCACTTTATTCTTTTCAATTTCCTCTTCCAATTTTTTATAGGTCTGAGATTCACTTTGTATTTTTGTTTCCAAAATAGAATTGACATTATACGCATTTATAACATCCACCAGTCCTCCAATATGATCTTGATCTGGATGCGAAACAATAATCGCTTCAATATTACGATCCCAAAATGGAATATACTTGCCCATTTTTTCCAGAAGCAACTTGCCATCTTTCCCACCATCAATCAAAAGTTGCTGAGAACCATTAGAAATCAAAATTGCATCTCCCTGCCCAACATTCAAAAAAACCACGGCAAGCGGAGAATTTTTACTATGAAAAATAATTGCAATCAAAATAATTGCAATCGCGGCAAGCGATGCCAGCACTGTGTAAATTAATTTTCTATTATTTTTCATTTTCCATTTTTTGTCCTACTTGTCAAAAGATCGTTATACAACATTTCCTCCTCAAGTTTAATTCTAGCATATTCCTGCTTCTTTTTTATCCAGAAAATAACTATCGCAAGTGTTACATAATACAAAAAAACCTGCCACGGCGTAACTTTTTCTATTTCAACACTTGCCCAAGGAAACTGCGCTAGAATATGAATTAGTTTTATCTCATAAAATAAGAGTACAAACGCCAGCCAAGAAAAAACCAGCGAAAGTGGCGAAAAAATAAAACCGAAAAGACACACAAGAAAAACTAGCAGCATCGAGAGCGGAACGATTGGCAAAATAAAAACATTAGCCAAGAGTGAAATTGGCGACACAATATTGAAATTATATGCAATTATTGGAAGCACAAAAATCTGCGCACTGAGAGACAACAATATAATTTCAGAAATCCCAAAGGCTTTATGATTTTTAATGAAACTTTTTTCCCAAAAAGATGCGCTCGCAACAATTCCAAGAGTTGCCAAAAATGACAATTGAAAACCAACATCCCACCGGAGTAATAGTGGATTAATCGCGAGCATAATTGCACCCGCGAAAATAATCGCATTTTCGCAGTTTGCCAACCGCCCATTTTTCATCGCCCAAAGTAAAATAGAGCTCATCACCCCCGCTCGCACTGCTGAAGAAGGAAATCCCACCATAACAACAAACAAAAATATTCCAACAATTGCAAACCAAATTGCTTGCTTGCGCCAAAGTCCCAAAAAAATTCCCAGCATTATTAAATATTCCGCAATGATTGTCACATTATATCCAGAAACAGCTACAATGTGTGTCATCCCAGTGCGAGAAAAATCATTTTGAATTTCTTTTGAAAGTCCGCTTCCACCACCAAACAAAAGTCCACTGGCCAATGCGCCATAAGGCTGTGGAACAACCTTTGTTATCTTATTTTCAAACGTTGTTCGCGCTAAAATTATTTTAGAATAAATCCAATTACCTTTTTTCTCAGCAATCTTTTCTATTTTTCCCTTGCATTGATACAGCACGCCTTCTTTTGCCATATACATCTTGTAATCAAAACTGGCATTCAAATTTTCAATTGGTTTTAATATGCAAGAAACATCCAATAGATCGCCATAAAAATATTCTGGATATTTCGCGGATTGAATTAAGACTAAAATTTTTTCCTTTGAAAATTCTGCAACAATATTCTGTCCGAAAGCTGAGGGAGTAACTTTTTCAACTATTGCAGTTTCCTTGAATGTTTTGCCTGAATAAATTAAGTTTTTTGTTCTTTCAATTTCTTTGTCAGTAATCCACCCACCCAAAACAAAAGCGAGCGCAAAAAAAGCAGCCAGCGCTGCGAATTTATTTTTGCCTGCCTGCCGGTAGGCAGGTAAAAAAATAAACAACATTATCAAAGAAAAAAGTGCTAGCAGAAAAAAATAATATTGATTTATTTCAAAAAACGACCGCACAAAAACACCCCCAACAAAATTCAACAGCACAAACAAAAAGACGCGTGATCTACTCATACGTCTATTATATCAAATTTATTAAATATATCCATCAACCAATATCAACCATTTTTATCTTGGTAGTTTTTCCTCCGACAATATTTATCATGCTTTTGGAAACTTTAAAATGTTGTGACAACAATTTTATCAGAGCCTCATTGGCTTTGCCGTCGACTGGCGGAGCTGTAAGCTTCACTTTATATTCGCCCTCAGAAACTTTGATGATTTCATTTTTGGAAGATTTGGGGGAAACTTTTATATATATTCTCATCGTACTATATCTCCATTATTAATACTTTCAACATTTCTTCTGGCAATATTTTGTTTAATGCGAATAAACATATTAACAAGCATCAAGATAATCAAAAATATGTTTGCATAAACAAATATATTTCGTATGATTTCATTTTTCATATCAGTACCCAAAAAATAAGCGTGGACAATAACTCCGACGTATAAAATAATATTTAAGAAATGCACAGCTCGCCATAATTTAAATGAAAGGTGTTTGCGAGCATACGATGTGACAACTAAAATTAGCATCAAATAAAATCCGATGATTCCCATCGCTACAAGTGCTGGCTCGTAAGTTGAAGCAAGCGGCACCAAAACATCAATCAGGTTGAATCCCATAAACTTGTCAAAAATCAAAACCGTGCCATGAACAAGCGCAAACAAAGTTGCTTGCAGTGCAATCCAACCATGCGCGTTCAGCGCATATACAGGTGCAAAAACTTTTCGCAAAAATGGAACTCTTATTGTTAACGCTAAAAATATAGAAATATACAAAAGAGTAAAACCAAGCAAGCCACTAGCGCGAGAAACGTACCAAGCCCAAGGAGTTTCATTTTGAGATTGGTTTATATCATCTTGAGTCACTGCCGGCTTTCCTGGGATTGAAATAGCGTCTAACGGATCACTTTTAGCCAAGATTTCCGTGCCATCATAATATCCATCATTATCACTGTCCGGGTTTTTAGGATCAGTTTTGTATATCTGATCTTCAGCCTGATCAGTGAGTCCATCCAAATCCAAATCAACTATTGGCTGCCCTTGATAATCAATTTGCTGTTGCCCTGTTTCAACTTGCTGAGCATTTGCATACCAAAAAGAAAACAACCCAAAAAACACAACGGTCAAGAGCATTTTTCTCCCGTCAAAAGTATTTCTTTTTTGCTGCAATGTTTTTTCAGCTTTTTTCATTTTTTCAATATTATATTAAATTAACTGGATGTGTCATTCCCGTGAAAACGGGAATCCAGGGCTGGGCATCGCTCTGGATCCCCAGTCCCTCCAGAGGCGGGCACGGCAAGCTGAGGATGACAACACAAAAAAATATTACAAATTATGCAAATATTTTTTAGCTTCAGGAGAAATCCAGGCGCTGCCGCGACAATCCAAAAAGACTGCTGCTACATTATTTTCTCTTGCATATATTATACCATTTTTCTTTCCCATTAAAAACAGGCTCTTTGCCCACACGTCAGCCTCGGTGGTTGAATCCGCAATAACAGAAAACGATTTTATATCAAATAAAAACTGATTTGCATTCTTTGGGTTGATAATGTGATGCATCATCTTGCCATCAATCTCCCACCTTCTTTTTCCTATACCAGATGTTGCAATTGCCATATTTGAAAGTGCAAACATTATTTTTTCAGCAGAAATACCTTCAACATCAACTGTCCACAATTTTCCATCCTCATCGTTTCCTCGCATAAAAATATCCCCGCCGGAATCAATCAGAAAATTTTCCCATCCTTTGCTATCAAAGAAATTAACGACTTTGTCAGTAACATATCCCTTAACAATTCCTGAAAAATCCATTTTTACTCCAAAAAAAACTTTGTCGTCTTTTATTTTTAAATCTTCATTTAACTTCTTATTTGAAAGCAGTGTTTGGTTTTGAATATTTTTTCCCAATTTACGTGTTCCCATTTCAAAATCATCAGCATAACCAATATTCTCAAGCACGCCTAATATTCTTGGATCAAACAACCCCTCGGTTTTTTTGTTATATTCTAAGGAGAGCGAAGCAACTTCTCTCATAACATCAGAAGCAAAATTCCAATCTCCAACAGCCAGATTTAACTTTGATAATTCACTTTCAAAAATGAAGCGACTGAACGTATTTGTGAAATCAACATACATTTCTTTTGCTTGCGCAATGTTTTCAATGGCATTTTTTTGCTGCACTTCATCAAGCGCAACTACCTGAAAAACAATATCCGTCCCAAGTGCACGAAATTGTTCTCGAATGATGCAAGGAAATTTCATATCCATTTTTTAATTTTCAAATGTATCAACGATTCCGTTTAGATCATCGTCTTTTACGATATATATTTCTGCGATGTCCGGATGTTTGTCCTCATCATCAGGAATACCGTCGCGATCACGATCTGAAAGTGAAATTGTTTGCAGCTGATTTTCTGTAACTATTTTTGCAGGCTCAACAACAATCGTTTCTTCGACCGTTACAGTTTTTTCCGATGATGAAGAAGGTTCAACTTTGACATCTTCATTTTCATCATCATCTTCTTCGTATTCTTCCTCATCATCATCGGCATTTGCAAAATGAAAAACACTTAAGCCTCCGCCAAAAACCAAAGAAAAAACCATAAACAGAACTGCAAATTTTTTCTTGAACATAATTTATATGTTTTTAAATATTTTAAACTTTATGATTTTTTTGTGGTTGTTTTTGAGGAAGTTGAGCTTGATGCTGGTTTTGTCACTGTCACTGTTTTTGTTACTGCTGGAATAGTTTTTGTTACCGACACGCCAACTTGCCGCTCCACCGTGCCCGGATTGTTAGCAACGCTATTAACTTTTGTCGCCTTATCCGTCAAGATACGCTGCTGAGCATCAAGAGCATAATCAGTTGCTGATTTATAATTTTGCAAGTCAGCCTCAGCAATCACACTTTTTGCTTCTTCAACATTTTTTTGACGCATAAAAAGAACAGCCGAAAACACAAGCACGGCATTCATAACAAAAAACATTAATTTCCCGCCATGTTTTTTTAATTTTTCTAATAACATTGTTTTATTTTTTATTGTTAAACAATTAATCACACACAATTTATGACTTTAAACACTGAGTTCAGCGCTTAATTTTTGTTTGCCTATTTCCTTTTTGAGCACGTTCTTGACCCAAGACTATGGTCAAGAACTCAAAGAATTGCTGTCGCAATAATTGGCCAACCGCCTATTTGATATTACGCCTTGTGAGTATATTTTATTCATTTTTTTGATATATTCAAAAAAATGCCCGCGCAAGAGCATTTTTTAGTTATTTTCGCGTATTCCACAAATATCAAAATTGTTCTCAATGCTTTTCTTTATTTTTTCCAAATCAAGTGTTTTTCCGCTTGTTATTTTTTTCATATTTGGGTTAATGGTTCGCATTTCACGATATTCTTGCAAATAATATGCCTTTGCACCCTTGATCCATTTGGCAATTTTTAAAAAATCATCTTCACTATGAATCCCTGGAACAACCGTGGTGCGAAACTCATATGGAACACCACTTTGCATAATCATAATCACACTCATTTTTATTCTTGCAATATCGGTAGTGAGTCCTGTTGCTATGCTGTACTTTTTAGGCGAATGTTTTATGTCCATCGCAATAAAATCAACGAGCTTTTCTTTTATAATTCTTCTCAAAACATCTGGGCGTGTTCCATTGGAATCAAGTTTTACCTTATATCCCATCGCTTTTATTTTTTTGATAAACTCAATAATATCCGGTTGTATTGTTGGTTCTCCACCAGTAATGCAAACTCCCTCAAGTCTACCCTTACGTTTTTCCAAATGCTGAAAAAATTCTTCTTCCAATTTATTCAAAGCTGGAAACTGAGACCTGATTACCAGCTCTGGATTATGACAAAAGGGACAACGAAAACTGCAACCAACAGTAAAAACCGTTGTTGCAATTGTCCCCGGAAAATCTATTAAAGTTAGTTTTTGAAACCCACCGATGCGCATATTTGTTTTTTTCTTTATCAAAAAGGAAATTTGAGGCAATTGCAAGCTGTGCGCAATTGCCTCATCATCATCCTTGCGAATTCTTAGCAAGAAGCGCAAGCTCCGTCGGTTACAACATATTCATTGCGATCTGCAAATTCTGCTTGTTTGCCCTTGTTCCATTGTGTCACTGGACGAATGTATCCAACAACACGAGAATAAACTTCTGTTTGTTGAAAATTCTTAAGAACAGGATCTTTTTGATGACAAGCTTTGCATTTAGTGTAAACTTCACTACCAACTTTGTACGGCATATATTCCTCATTGTTTTCGATTGATTTGCCACAATCATGGCATGTGTATTTTTCCATATTTTTTCTTGCCCCGTTAAATTGCGGTAATCCGCAATATTTAACTGGGGTTTTTTATTTTAATTTTTAGACCCCAGTGAAATAGTTGCTTCGCAAATTTCACGGGGTAAATATTTAATCATCTCAATCAAGAACGTCTTCTTGATTAAAATGCTGTTTTAATAACAAGGAGTGAAAATACTTTTTATTTTTTCACTTGCACCCTCCGGGTATATATTGTCTGGACAAAATCAAAGATTTTGAAAGCCAATTAAAACAAGTCTCATTGGTGTTATGTCAAAGGTTGCAATTGTTTTTCTGTGACAAAAATAAAAATGTATTCTCACGACGCTAATCATTATTTCTTCTTCCCCACTTTTTCAAGCTTCTTGGCGGGAACTGTGCCGCAATTTCCATTTGTATACTCTTTACGATCACCAAATTCTGCTTGCTTACCTTTGTTCCATTGCTCCACAGGACGGATATATCCTACTACGCGTGAATACACTTCTGTTTTCTGCTCAATCACACATTTTGGACAAATAGGTTGTTCCCCTGGAATGTATCCATGCACAGGACAAATGCTAAAGGTTGGCGTAAGCGTGAAATATGGAAGTGCATAATTTTCAGCAATTTTTCTTACCAAATTTTTTACCATTTCAATGTCCCAAATACGTTCGCCCAAGAAGCCATGCAAAACTGTTCCACCTGTATATTTTGTTTGCAATTTTTCTTGCAAATCAAGAGCCTCGAACAAATCTTCAGTGAATTGCACTGGCAATTGAGATGAGTTTGTATAATACGGCTCAGCTCCATTTGTTCGAACAGCCAAATCATTGGCAAAAATAATATCTGGGTATTTCTCACGATCCTTTCTTGCCAAGCGATATGAGGTTCCTTCTGCAGGAGTAGCTTCCAAGTTATACATACTGCCAGTTTCTTCTTGGAATTTGAGCATTTTTTCTCTCATATGTGACAAGATTTCTTCTGCCAAAGCTTGTCCTTCTTTGGTGGTAATATCTTTGCCAATCAAATTAACCAAAGCTTCATTCAATCCAACCAAGCCAATGGTTGAAAAATGATTTGACCAATAAGCTCCTTGTCGCATCTTGATCGCATCTAAATAAAATTTTGTGTATGGATACAATCCTTTTTCAGTTAAACTTTCAACAAGTTTACGTTTAGTTTCCAAACTTTCTTTTGCAATGTCCATCAAGGAATCAAGTTGTTTGAAAAATTCTTTTTTGTTTTTAGCAACATAACCAATTCGCGGCATATTAATCGTCACCACTCCAACACTACCAGTAAGTGGATTTGCTCCAAACAATCCTCCTCCACGCTTACGCAATTCGCGGTTATCAAGACGAAGTCGACAACACATTGAACGAGCATCGTCAGGATCCATATCTGAATTTACGAAGTTTGCAAAATATGGAATACCATATTTGGCTGTCATTTCCCAAACTGCATCAAAACGTTTGTCGCTCCAGTCGAAATTCTTAGAAATATTGTAAGTTGGAATTGGGAAAGTGAAAATTCTTCCACTTGCATCTCCTTCAGTCATAACCTCAGCAAAAGCACGGTTGATGATGTTCATTTCCTCTTGAAATTCTCCATATGTTTCTTTTTGCGGTACACCTCCGGCAATCACAGCTTCTTTTGCCAGCGCAGTTGGAGCTGTCATATCCATTGTGATGTTAGAAAATGGAGTTTGAAATCCAACACGAGTAGAAACATTCATATTGAAAACGAAAGACTGAATTTCTTGTTTTACTTGTGCATAAGTCAATTTATCATAGCGTACAAACGGAGCAAGCAAGGTGTCAAAATTTGAAAATGCTTGCGCTCCAGCAACTTCTCCTTGAAGAGTATAAATAAAATTAACCATTTGTCCCAAAATTGAACCGAGATGTTTGGCAGGCTTGCAAGCAACTTTCCCCGGAACGCCAGTGAAACCTCTTCGAAGCAAATCTTGCAAATCCCAACCGCAACAATATGCTGCCACCAATTGCAAATCATGAATGTGAAAATCTCCACTTTCATTAGCTTCGCGAATTTCTTTGGAATAAACACGATTCATCCAATATTTACTACTAACAATTGAAGCGATGTAATTATTAAGACCTTGCAAAGAATATGCCATATTAGCATTTTCCTTCACTTGCCAATCAATTTCTTGAATATATTTATCCACCAAACTTACCGCCTCATCCAATGAATGTTCCGTTTCACGAATTTTTCTGTGTTGTTCGCGATAAAGAATATATGACTTGGCAGTTTCATCAAAATCCAAAATCATCAGCACGCGCTCAACCAAATCTTGCAATTGTTCGATGGCTGGAATTTCACCTTTTTTGAAATTTTTATTAAGCAACTGCACAACCTTATCTGCAACTCTTTTTGCGTCAGATTTGTTTCCCTCCCCTGTAACTGAAAATGCTCTCTCAACTGCAACAGCAATTTTCTTTTGATCAAACGGCACAACTCTTCCAGAACGTTTTACGATTTTTTTAACAAGATTTTTCGGCTTAACTTTCTTTGCAGCTTTTTGCGGTTTACCCTGTGAAATAGCGACTAGGTCGCTCCGCTTCGCGGATTTCACTGGGCGAGTCTTTTTTACTGCCACAACCTTTTTGCTCTTAACTTTCTTTTTTTGATTTTTCATATTGTTTTCTCCCCCGAGAATTAAATTATTTTATGATACGAATGTTACGAATATTTATGCTAATACGCGAATATGCGAATAATCCATTTGCGTCATTTGCATATTTGCAACATTCGCATTAATTCGCATATTCGTATCATGATGTTTCCATTTTCTCCATTTCCTTCCGAAAACTGTCTGCGTTTTTGAATCCCTTGTACACACTTGCAAATCGCAAATATGCAACATCGTCCAATTCCTTAAGTTTTTCAAGAATCATTCGACCAATTTCCTTGCTTGATATTTCATTGCTTTCGCGAGCCTGAATTTCATATTCAATGTCGCCAATCGCTTTTCCTATTTTTTCTTCGCTCACTGGTCTTTTTTCCAAAGCCTTGTGCAAACCAATTTCTATTTTCCTTCTGTCATATTCCTGCTTGCTACCATCTCGCTTAGTAACAGTAAGACGCATAATTTCCATTTCCTCATAAGTACTGAAACGTGCTTGGCATTTTTCGCATTCTCTTCGCCTGCGAATTGCCTTTGAATCATTCGTGTCGCGAGAATCGACAACCTTCGTGTCGCCATTCCCGCAAAATGGACAAATCATAAGTTTCAATTTATATAATTATTTTTATTTTCAATATAAATACCCGCTAAATTACTAATCTTTTACCAATATACTAATCTGAATTTAATACACATTTGTATATTAGTATGTAATTCGTATATTAGTTGGGTTATTAATATGCCATTCAAAGTAAACAAATTTTATTTACTTGACAAGAAATATTTTTCACTCTTTTAAAACTTGACTATTTTGTATTTTTATGAACTTATACACTATATGTTGTGTACCGTTAGTCCATTATACCACAAGTCAAATATCTGCCAAGCATCCCTATTTGAGCCATTTTTGGAAGTTATGCACAGCGTAAAATGAAATTTTTGCATTAAAAATTTCATCACATTGCACGGCACGCGTAAACAGTAATAAAAAAAGCCGCCTTCCGTGTTAATAACGGAAAGCGACCATAGCAGGGCGGGGGCGGAAATGAAACAACGGCATTTCAAACTCATTTTATGATAATGTTTTTTCAAATTCCAAAACTTTTTCAACAATAACCTTTTTCACAACATCCCAATTTTCTAAAGCAAACATCATGGGCATCGGATCCCCTTCAGCATCTTCAAAAAAAGTCAGGCTTTTAAGAATGTGCAACATATTATATTGAATATTATTGAATTTTTTTTCGAAAAAATTTATCAATTCTCGCAATTCATATTTTTTCAAGAGGATGTATAAATCAATAAAATCTTTCTTGCTTCCACGCGAAGAAATCGCATCAATTTTCATTGCAGCGATGTCGCGTTCATCTGCCATTTTTACACCCTCAAATTCCACCAGGGGAAACAGTAACTCATATTCATAACGCAAGAAACTAACTTTCACTCCATCAATTGTACAGTGCAGTGTTCCATCCTCCTCACCAACAACAACCACACTTCCAATTTCAGGTAAAAGTTTTTTCAACTCAACAGGTGAAAAATTTTCTTTTGAAAAAAAATCTAAATCAATAGATTTTCGATGCCCAAGTTCAATAGCAAGCGCTGTTCCACCAGCAAGATAAAATGATTTCAGAATGTCAATTTTTTTTATCTTTTCAAAAACGCGCATTGTTTGCTCATCGATTGTTTCGTGGTACATAAAATTTGATCTGAGATATTAAAATACACCTTCCAAAAATTTCGTGACTTTGCATCAAACTGATCAATTGATTTCAAGAAAATTTCACGCAAAATTTCCGCTCCATACAGTTGAAATGCCCAGTTTAAATCATCAATGTCTCCCATACTCAAAATACGTTTAACAATAAACGTTTTATGAGTCTGCGGATCAATAGTGCCAAGATCAACATCCCAAAAAAGTGATTGTTTTTCTAGTGTCTTCATAGCCCAATTTTAGCACAAAACAAGACAAAATGCAACACAAAAAGTTAAAGATGGAATGGCACTAAGGACGATCTTCGGCGAATTCTCTTCTTCACTGCATATGCTGCCTGTTAAAGATTTCCCTGTTGAGAACCGTCCTCGGTTGGTGAATTTCCCTTTTTAGCGAGAACATAAAACCAATCCCTGTTATGAGCATGGAAAATACTGACATAAAAACTAGTAAGCCCAATGTCAGTTATTTTTTTTAAAATATCTTTTTTTGTAAATTTATTGAAAATAAAGTTTTTCCGTTCTATATCATTTTTTTCTTTTTTCATAACAATAAAGCCAAAAACACCACCACAAGCCAAAATACGCTCAACCTCTAAAAGAGCTTTTTCAATGTCATCAGAAGTCAAATGCGTAAATAAAGAAGATGAAGCCCATATTCCATTAAAATACTCATTTTGAAAATCAAGCGCTGTCATTTCCATTAAACTAAATTTTCCATTAAAATTTTTATTAGCATAATCAATCATTTTTTCAGAAAAATCTATACCAATTCCATCAAAATTATTTTCAATAAAATAATTAACATCGCGCCCAGTTCCACTTCCGATATCCAAAATTTTTCCTTTCTTAGGAATATATTCTAGAAATTTATCGAGCTTATCTTGCATAAGCACATCACCATTTTTTAAATATATTTCTAAATTTTCATTGTACCATTTTTTTATTTTTGAATAAACTAATTTCATAAAAAATAGAGGAGGAGCAAAGAGTTGCTCCTCCTAATTAAAGTTAAATATTTCCATTATGGATTAGCCCACCGGAGCTGAGCTATGTTCCACAGTTTTGACAACAAAAGGAAACGTTCTGATCCACTTGATTTTCATCAATATATATTGAAACAAACATGACTCTCACCTCCTTTCATGGCGAAATATTATACTGCTACAAACCCCGTGCATCCATGGCGGACTAATAAACTTTGTCATGATACAAGAAACATCTTTTTGTCAAAAAGGACTTTAAAAAATAATTCCCTGTCTTTCACTGACACGCCCTCCACATCTACCTCTTTCCAGCTGAAATACTTATTACCACTCAGTAAATTAAGAACAGTATTGTACCCAGCTTTATTAAGAAATACCAATTCATCATTATATTTCACAACACCACCAAATTCTTCCGCCCTAATTTGCACGCCTTTAACAAATTTCAGATTATTAGGCAATTGAAAATCGAGTTGCGAGGTATTTTCTGCGAAGTTAACCTTTTCCGGTCCTGTCATCAATGGATCTTTCCCATGTATATCATTGTAGAATATTTTTGCATCCATTCGACATCCTCCCGAACATCGCAAGAGATGTGGACAAATTCTACATTTTTCATAAAGAAAAGTTCCATCACGCCATTCCTGCATTGCAAACCAGCACTCTTGCAAAGACTTTTCAAACAAATTTCCATAGGTCATATCCGCATGAGCACATGGACGAATTGAACCATCAGGAGAAATAGAACAGTTAAATACACCGGCCGTACAATTCCTGCGAAGAAACTGTTGATATTTTTTCATATCACCAATAAAGCAAAGTGGATAGGTTTCCAATATTTCAACCCAAAGTCCCAAATCACTTTGAAGGTGCAGGAGTGCATCCATTGATTCTTTAATCTGCTGTGGTGTTGCTCTGTAATTTCTATACTCAGTATCTGGTGACGGAGCCACTTTTGTTGCAGAAAAACGCAAAATCCCCAAGCTATGAGCCAACTTGCCTGTTTCATAAACTTGATGTGCATTTTCTTTACGCACCACCATATTTGCACTTGTTAAAACACCAGTTTCAGTCAGCATTAGAACATTAGAAAGAAGACGCTTATGAAAACCCTCACGTTGAATGATAACGTCATGAATTTCTGGTTGATGAGAAAGCAACGAAGTTAGAATGCCAACACTATTTTGATAAAAAAAGTCCGACATTTCCCTGGTAAGTAACTGCAAATTAGTATTACAATATACAACCAAGCCTAGTTCTTTTGCTTTTCGTATACCAGCCTTTAAAGTTTCTTTAAACATTAAAGGTTCACCACCAGTAAAGCATACCGACATTACTTTCCAACGCGCCAATTCTTCCACCAATTTTTCCGCTTGACTTGGCAAAAGATGCTTAGAAACGGCTTTCTTAATATGTTGACATGCGCGATAACAATGAGTACAGACCTGGTTACAATTGTCAGTAATTTCAATTTGCACTGATAATGGTGCACTTAAGGTTCTATATATCATATTGTCCACCTCCTTTGTGGGTTTCGTAAAATTAAAGAACATTCATACTACGATGAAAATTAACATTCAAACAGGAAATTGTCAATTCCACCCACTTAAATTCTAATCTGAATTGCAATTTTTCTTTAAAAAAAGCCGCTCCTCATATTAATAATGAGAAGCGGCGATTGCAGGGCGGGATGGGAAGAAATAAAATTATTTCATTTCATCATTTTACTGTAATGTTTTTGGTGTAGGATTCAACGAATCCATCCTTCCACCGTTTTTCTTCGAGTTCGACGGTGGTCATTGTTGTGCCACCGATTTTGGTGCCGGAGGAAGCTTTGATGATTTTACCGTTCCAGCTGGTGGAGAAATCGTTGTTGATAACAACTTCTCCATTTGCATCTGAGACAGCACTTTGGAGCAATGGCTGCGGGAATGGCTGGATGTAATAATTCGCCGTGCCATTTTTACTGTTTGGATCAATAGTATTGGTCAGCGTTCCGAAAACTTTTACCTCGCCGACGACTGGGTTTCCAAGTGAATTGACGAGTCTCACTTTAACAACTTTTGGCAAGTTGTTAGCGATTTGCCACATATCAACCTGATGGTTAGCATTATTGGTTGCCAACCAAGCATTAAAGGGCGAGAATATTGTCCCGGTCCATAAACCTGGTTCTGTCATTGGATCTTTTGGATATAAAGCCCTAAGGCTATATGATTCCAAGATTGGGGCAACATTAGTTCGATCCTGAAAAGCAATACCATACCATTCGGGTACGCCACCCGCAAGGGTATGCATAAATTCTTGGCAAGTACTAAATATAACACTATCAAAATATGTTGGACTAAGTTTTTCTATTTCACTTCTGCCAAGCAACACTGTCATTTCATCCTCCGCCTTATAAATGGTATAGTATTTCTTTCCATTCATAACATGACTAGTGGTAAAAGTATAGGAGTATTGCGAAGTGATATACGCGGGAATTTCGCTCCTATCCTTATATATGAAATAAACGAGTGTTGTCCCTCCGTAGGTCGGGCTGCCCGGAAAATCATTGTCATAATAATTCGACGGGTCTTCTTGAATCCCATCAAATTGGGCATTGGTATAACTCTTCACCTGCCCAACTTGATATCTTTTTGTTGTGTTCTTTGCAAAAACCGCACTAACCTCTGAGATTGCGGCTCCTGCATTTTTTACCACATCGGGATGCGCGTCATAAAAAGATTTGTTGACGAGCACAGGAATAACTTCCGGATTAAGCGCTGGCACTGGTGCCAGTTTCAAGGTTGTTACGGTCGGCGCAGAGATATTGACAACAGCTTCAAACTTTGCACTTGATCCTGCCGCATTTGTTGCGACAAGACTTGGACTGTGCGACCCAACAGCGTAAGTATGCACTGGGTTTTGTTCAGAGCTGGTTGCACCATCTTTGAAATCCCAGTACCAATTTGTTGGCGATTCTGTTGCTGTACCGTTAAACTTTGCTGTCAAGCCTGTCACCTCAACGGTAAACGAGGCTACAGGCACTTTACTTGTTACCGGTGGGGTTACTGGAGAAGAAGAATCTCCTCCACCTCCGCCACCACAAGCAGCAAAGAAAACCAGACAAACAAACAGCATTCCTAACTTCAGCCAATAAAATCTTGAGTTCATGGTTGGCCTCCTTGGCCTCTACATAGCGGTGATTGACGATTTTGCCCTTTTTCTAGATCCTAACTATTTATATATGTAAAGATACTGATATTCAAAATCTCAAAAGAGACTTCCTCGTATGATTGCATAAAAAATACTTTTTGTCAACCCCGTTAGAAATTTCAAAAATAGTCGCTGATTACTTATAGACTTAGGATATAAAGCATCCTATTCAAATTGATAATGCATGTGAAATTTCTAACGGGGTTAAGCAAAAATACAGCCCTACTGAGCTGTATTTTTTGTTTTGTCTTTTTGCTATACCATGCGAACCTGGATTCCCTTTTTCAAGGGAATGACACACCAAGGACTCAATTAACCCAAGATGTTACGGTGCTACTTCTTGCCAAGGAATTTGACTTCCGCCAGTAGTAGTGGGCGCTGCTGCTGAACATGATGCGTTATCAGTGCAAGACTTTGTACAAGAATTTGTTGCCACACTAGTAGTATAAATATTGTCGCAAGTTGTGTTATCAGTACTACATGTCTTGTTAGTGCACCTTGTTACAACTGTTGCTGATCTTGTTCTTGATCCACCTGGACCAACACAGGTTACGGTATAAGTTGCAGATGATGAGGATTGAGATACAGTTACATTTCCTCCTGCAATATTAGCAAAACCACCACCCATATTAGCACTTTTAGTGCAGCTTGTTGCATTAGAAACTGGAGACCAGGTCAAAGTAATATTTCTTGGCAATGCACTAATTTCAAGATCAATGATAGTTGGGTTTGCAGTTAAAGTAAATGATGGAAGAGAGGCTGGGCAGTCAGAAATACACGTTGCAGATGTTTCAGTTCCATTACAGCTTCCGTCGCCGCAAAAAGGAGCAACCGAACAATCAGAAGGACAAGTTGCAGATGTTTCACCATTATTACAAATTCCGTCACCACAATATGGAGCTGGCGGAGGACAATCCTGAGAACATGTTACGTATGTTTCTGCTCCATTGCAAATTCCATCATTGCAAACTGCTGTAACAGGAATAGCAGCTGTTTTAGTGGCGCTGCATTGAGGAGAATCAGCACCACCATTTTTACTCTTACAATACCAAGTCCAAGGACCAGATCCTGCAAAAGAAATAACATCCCCATAACTGCAAAGATTTGCACTTGTAGCTGTTAGTGTTGCAAATGTCCCACCAGAAGCTGATCCGCATACACCGGCTGTTCCCGTTGTAGGGATGACGGGTGCAACTACTGTGTATGAAAAATATGAAGTTCCGTAAACCGCAGGACAATCAACTCTTTCATAACTCAAGGTATTAGCAATCAAAGGAGTACAACTATTAATTTCATAATCAATAGTATTTCCATATTCATCTATATAAGACGTTGGACATTTGTAACACTCCAAATTATTGCCGTCAGTAAAAAAACCGGCTGTAAAAAAAGCTTGGTACGTTCCAGCAGTTGCAGGCACAGACATCCCGCTTGGATTATTATAATCAGGATTAGCGTCATATCCGAACTTTCTTCCAGCTGCAGTCACTAAACTCCCATCTGTTTTATTACTTCCCCACTTATATTCAACAAATCTGGTCGTATCAACATACCAACTAAAATATTGTGACACTGAGACTCTCATTTCCTCACCAGGAGCGTAGGTTGCTTTATTATAATTAATAGTAAATGTACCAGTTCTTAGTTTACTCTCTTGATGAAATGATACCCAGTAGTAGAAAAGCTCGCCAGGATAAAGAGGATTAGCTGCAGGGGCATATTGAAGATTGTTAGCACGCATAGGTGCAGTCACAACCAAGGTGTCCGCGCTAGCCTCACCGGATCCAGCCAAGAAGATTCCTCCAGAGAAAAGCATCAACAATAAAAACATTCCCAGACCGCCGCGCAATTTGTCTTTGAAAACAAACACCAAAACCGCAATAAGCGATGCGAGTAGGAAAATAATCACAAACAGAATGTTTTTGGAATATTTAGCAGCTGCAACTTTTGTCTCAACGGGTTTTGATTTGATATTAAAAACATCATTGGACAATTTGTTTCCATCTTTATCAGTGATAGAAATCCTAAGAACTGGATCCAAACATTTTATTGATATTGGGATTGAAAAATTCAATTCTTTTTCTTCAGAACTTCTCGCCAGAGTTTGATTGATTTTTCCACATTCTTGTCCTGCGCCAGATTGAATCATAATATCAATCTTTCCATCATCGAAAGTTGTTGACTCTTTGCGTAAGCTTGAAAATGAATCTGCACTTCCAGTCCAGAATAAATTAGCATTGGCGATATCGCCTTTTTCATAGGCGTCTTTGTCTAAACGAATATTTTGAACAGTTGCGCTAAGACCGCGAACAACATAGTGAAATTCGACTTTGTTTGAAATTTGATTTCCATTTTTGTCTGCAAAAACCAAAATGCCTGAATATGCCTGAGGGTCGCTAGCTATCGATATTGGAAATTGAAATTCCTTTTTTTCACCTGGCTTAACAACAACCTCTTTTAATGAATCTTTTCTAATCTCTTTTCCAAAAGAAGAACGATAAAAAGTTGTCAGCGTTGGAGCAAGAGCGGTTTCTTGAGCAAAACTTCCAGCAACTGTGCAGTTTCCGAAAAGAGTTTCATTTTTTTCAACATCCACTCTCCCAAGCAATTCATATTTTTTCTGCGGGTCATTGTCCTCTTTCACAGTTAAGAAACAATTAGCAACTTCCAGTGAATCTCCTTGCCCATCCAAAGTAACTTCGTTAAGTGTTGATATTGCCAAAGGAAGAGCATTACCATTTTTAGCATTCAAAACTGGAACGTATTTCCCTTTTAGATATTTTGGAGCTTCATATGTGATGTTGATTTTTTTTGTTTCATTTTCTCCTAAACTTACCACTTCGGATGAAAACACCTTCTCATCCGCAACAATATAATTGTTTTCATCAGTTCTTGTCAGGTTTATACCATAAATAACCTGGGGTTGAACACCAGTTCGATTTGAAAGATCAAATGAGATCTTAAATACATTTCCTGCTTGCTCTGTTATTTTTGCGTCATATATGTTCACAGTAGCAACTGTGACCATCTGCAATCCCGCTTGCTCAGGTGCAGCAACAGGCTCAACGGCAGAAACATTTTTGCTTAGCGAGAAAAATCCCACCAGCAAAAAAACAAACACCGCGACTCTTTTTAAGAAATACTTTTTTGTTTTCATTTTTCTTTTCCCTTCTCGTCAAATTTTGCAAAGCAAAAATCAATGAGTATTATTTTAAAGTTTAATATCTGTTTTTATTATACCACAAAAAAACAAAAAAGTTATGCACACCCACCCGCATCGCTGCACGGCACAAGTAAAATAAAAACTTTATTTTTCAAAACTTTCCAAATATTCTGGTAAATTCAAAATCCATTTCGCCTGCTCGGGATAAAACAAGAATCTCTCCACATCCTTTACTGCTTGAGGCAAATCACTTTTAATAGCTTGCTGTTTTAAAAATTCAATCAATTCCTTCCTATCATTAATTGCAATCCCCTTTTCCTTAAAAATTGCATAATTTGGCTCGATATTTTTTTGACTCAAAAACCATACCAAATCATAAAAATCGCGTCCTTTTTGATAAGGACGAAAGATAATCGCTAAAATCTTTTGTGCAAAAAGCGTTTCCAGGGTATTAACCATCATTGGAAATCGCTCATTAAAACTATCAGTAAATTTTGTCTGAGTTTCAATATTTTTATATGGATTATAATCAATTTCAAATTTTACTAAAATCTTTTCATCCTTTTGACCACTCAAGCCAAATTCTCTCAAAACATTTTTAAATCTAAAGAACACAATGTGAATATTTTGTGTAGTTTTTGTCCGAATATCAACCTGAAAACCTTGCAACTCCAACTTTTTGCTGATTTCCTCAGCCAACTTTTCCAAATCAAATTCCTCTTTTTTAATCAAATCGAAATCCAAATCTTCCGAAAAACGATTAATGTTATATGCAAAACGCAAACATGTACCACCAAGAAAAGAAAGGCTATCATTATACGCGCTAAGCGAAAGAGCTTTCAAGATTTGTGTTTGTAAATATTCCAATAAAATATTTCGCTGTTGCCAGGGAATATTTTTTTCCTCAGCATATTTTTTGAAAAATTCTTTATTTGGCAACATAATATTTAATAAAGTTGTTAGTTAAAAATAATACTTTTTTATTCTCAAATGCTTTTGCAAATTTCAAAAGTTTTTTGCCATCAAATTTAAAATCTTCATTAAAACGATAACCCTGAAATTGCTGCTGACCGCCATTTAGGATATTACGATTAAGGTATAAAAAATCAACTACGGCTTTTTCAGGTAATGCTAAATTGAATGAAACGCCATTAGTCTTTTTTGTTTCAAATCCTCCAAATGCCTCCTTTTTAATTTTTTGATAACTAAAATTGCCCACCGGTGTTGCAAACTTTTTTGTTTTTCTTGTTGTCACGGAGGTCACAGTAAAGACAGCCTCTGGAATAATTCCGTAAAAATTCAAAGCCATTTCCATACTAATATAAGAAGGTGCATAAATTTTTGTCGCAAATTCCATCATATCAAGCTTATTTTTCATTTCAGCCACAATATAAAGACCTCTTCTAAGCATAATTAAATGGCCCTTATTGATCCAGTTTTTAAGATTAACAAGGGTAGTGCTTGTGAAATTACTGCCCAAAATAAGCCTTAATTCTTTCGTTTCAAAACACGGCAGCTCTTCAATTTTTTTCCTGAATTCAAAATAATTCATTTCTTTTTTTAATAATATTATATCAATAAAAGAATTGTACCAAATTAGACTTACTTTGTCAATACAATATTTTTATAGCTTAATACAGCCATTTACCAAGGTTATTTTTTAAAAGTATCTTTATTATACCACAAAAAAAAACAAAAAAAGTTATGCACAGTTCTCATGCAACATATGGCATATAACATATAACATAAATACCAGCATGCAGATACAAAAAATCCATGAGGCACTTGCCGAAATTCAAGGCTAGTTCAATAGACGCTGAACAAGAGAGCTAGTTTATTCTTAGAAAAGTATCGATATGTATAATATATTCCCCGAATTGTGAAATGCCTCCTTTGATATCGCTAATTAACTTTTCAACATCAATGTCTTCGTAATTATGAACAATTTTATTTCGAAGACCGGCAACTGGAGAAAATCGGATTCAATTCGTCAATATATACTCCTATTTTGTTTATTTTTCTTTGAATCAGTTCTTTATTGAGCATATGTTTTTTGTAATTGCTTAATTCTTTTTATATACATTTGCGACTGGAGTTCAAAAAAGGGTTTAGCTTCAAAATATGTTCGAGTGGCATAAGAATAAAAACTCGCATAAACACCTTTTTCCTCAAAAAGCACTTTGTTATTCCTTATTATTTCTCGCAAAAGAAATGGTCCAGCTTTCACAAGATCAACATCTTCAATGTTCGGATTTTTAACAAGTTTAGCAAGATTGTGAGCTAAAGTACTCCTATCTAGATAGCTAAGCTCTTTTTTACTAATAAATCCGAAGTCGTAGTCACTTAACTTATGCGTTTTTCCGCTTGCTTGCGAACCAAAAACTAACAAGAGTTTCAACCCATATTTTTTGACAATCTCTTCGATTTTCTTCTTATCCATTGTTTTCATGCTTTTATATTACCACAAATATGAGAAAAAACAATATTTACTGTCAATTTCAGGAAAAAATTTTATTTCTATCAGTTTTTCTTCAATTTTCGAGAAGTCAAAATTATTTGAACAAGACTAATGATGACAAAGAGTGAACCCATCCAGATTGAAACAGATTCCTTGGTTGGACAAAAATTCATCCATCCTCCAGTTGAAACAGGAGCTAGCATTATGAAAATTATTGCAAACGCAAATCACAATAATGCAAACTTCAGCCATTTAACAAAAACAATATCATAAACAAAAAAAGAAAGGGAGAAACAATAAGGACAGAAAGAAACACATGGAAGAATGTTCTTGCAATTAAAATACTATCCCCACCAATACACTTTCCGAATTTAAAATCACATAAACTAACAAATAAACCACCCAATACAGCCAAGGAAAAAACTGTCAGCATCGCCCTCCACCAATAAGTTTTTTGCATATTTTTTATTCCCAGTTAAATCTTGCTATGCAAGAATTTTATAAAAAAAATTATGCCATTCCTAGTGAAATGAATACGACATTCTTAACACTTCTTACCATTTCTTTGCTTTTCGAGATTCCCAGAAAATTATACCAAAACTTGAAATTAAAAAGATTACAGGCAATAAAAAGATCGCTAACTCCCTGATGCTAGGAAAGAACATGTCGCCTTGGGGTGACGATATTGCAATAAATATAATCGAGCTTGGTGCAAAAATAATTGCAAATTTTAACCAAGCATCAAAAATTTGTTCACGTAAAAATAGCATAATGAAAGATATAATAAAAATCGGAACAGCAAAAAATATCAATAATGTAGACAGAATGTCATGACTATATATATATTCATCGATACAACTTGCGTCAGTTCTTTTGCAAAGTCCAAAAATCTCTGGCAATGCCAGCGCAAAACCCATCACAATTAAAATAACGGATGCAAACAAAATCCAATAAATTTTTTTCTTGTAATTCATATTTTTATTTTAACACAAATTAATTAATAATTACACTGCACGTATTTTATCTATAATCCCCATTAATTTTTCCGCCTCATCTTTCGGAATGCGAAATTTTTCAGGTGTATTAATGTCGCTGAGAATTTCGATTTGATGCTTTACATTTTCCAGCATTGCATCAGCGGCTACACTGTGACCTTTTTCCGATTGTTTTTTAGCGTTGTCTATTTTATTAATCAATCGATCTTTAACTGTCTTGTCGACATCAAGAGAGCTGATAATTTTTTCAAAAATTCCCAACAAATCCTCTTTTTTAATCACTTCTCCTGATCGAAAAATCGCATCAGTTTCCCCATCATTGTCCACATCTATTTTCATTTCACCAACACTTTCAGAAATTAAAACTTCCGCTTTCATTCCTTGCATAACAGGAATATTAGAAAAGGTGGTCGTTTTAACATCCTGATTACCAATAATTTCATCAATTTCAAAAGTAAATGTTCCCAAATCTTCTCCTTTAAGGACAACGGTTTGAGCAAGATTTCCTTCCGATCCGGCATATTTTGTTTCGCCAAATTCCATATAATACGAATTGGGAATCTGTTTTTCAAAAAATTTCAAATCAGAAATTGGATTTTTGTTTTCAATAAGTCCAGTATGCCTTCCATCTTTATCATAAATATGCAATGCTACGGGAGAATGCAGACGATATCGGAGACTTTTATCTTCATTTTTTACTTCCGGTTTTTCAGTCGAGATATAGTTTACTAACTCTTTTTTATCCTGGATAATATTTTTAATGAAATCTTGCAATGGTTTGATTTCTAAGATATCCGCATGTTCCCTATTTATTTTTAAATTTGAAAGACGATTATAGCGATTAAGATTAACATAATATTTTTCCGCATTACCATCCATTTCCACTGCGCTTGGAACGACCACTGTTTCGTCTCCATCTTGTGTGAAAAGCAATGAGCGATCGAGATTACTCAATTCATCAGGACAAAAAATAAAGTCGCAATCATCATATTTTATGCCACTAATCGTGTCCAATCCCCAACCTGCGATCTGCATAACCTCCATACCTGTAGGAGCTTGCCACGAATCCAACGATTCATGGGTTTTCTCCGCTTGAGAGAAAAAATTATCTTTAAGTACATTTGGCGAATCTGTATCATCAACGTCAGGCTCGGTGCGATTGCCATCGTCTCCAAGTAGAAATTTTTTAAACTCATCAAAATTATCGATATCATTTCCGAAGATTGATGGGAAGTCATAAATACTTTTCACATCTGTATCAAATTCAATAACAGGACTCTGAACAACATCAAAATATTTTTTTGACGGAAGAAGATTGTACGCACTAATCATATTCTCTCCAAACCCACGAGCAGTCTTCTTGTCGAGAATCAGTCCATAAAGAAAATTAGACCCATCTCCGTGGAGAAGCCCTGCTGCAGCCTTGGGTGTGCCTAACTGCGGCGTGGCAACCATAATAATACGATCCACGAGCTTTTCCTCTCCGCTTTTTTTCAAACTATCAACAATAACTTTTGCAAGCAAGCCGCCATTACTATGTCCGATAAGTGTCACTTTTCCTGTTTTTGATTCCTTTGCTGAATTTCTAATTTGATCAAGCACGTTCTCCACGCTTCCATCTTCAAGTTTAGTTCCATTATCAACCACGTCCTCTAAGGGCTTTCGCCAATCATACGCAAAAGCTTGCCATTTATTAATGACACCATCTGCAACAATATTATCCATTGATGCCATAAAACCTTTATAAACATTATTTATTCCATATGCTTCATCCAAAATATCACGCGTATAAATGCCTGGGTCATTGCTAGATCCGTCATTTTGATTCATATATAACTGCTCAACATCTTCATTATGATTAGTTGGCTCCCATAATTGATCCTCATCGCCATCCGAATCTTTCCTGTATAAACGACTCGCCTGATGCCCCGGCAAAAACATCACATTAGAATAGCAATTTTCCTGACAGATAGGCTCTGCTTCAAATTCAAATTTATTAACCCGAGGATAATAATCGGATCCCCCGCCAAAAACATATGAGCTATCGCAAATATTATCATTATTCAAATCTCTACAGTTAGCTTCATTTTTTTTCCAAAAATTTCCACCTATTGGAAGATCAAGATTAAAAGAATTATTTATTGAAGAATTAATTTGAAACACTGCCGCACCCGTTCCCATAATATTATTCCCATAAAATTGATTGCTATCGCTATAGCTCAAATATGCACGTTCAAAAATGCTATTTTTAATTGTATTATTACTAGATCCTTCAAAAATAATTTTTATGTCTTCGCTAGTTGAAGCTATATTTTCAATAAGAGAATTAGCGGTATTTTTAAAATATATCAGTGCTTTGTTTTCAGATAAAGATAGATTCTTAAGAGTTACATTTTGACAATTTGTGCAATAAAAAATACCTACGTCATCTAGGTTGTCATATATTTCATTTATTACATTTTTTATAAAATAAACCGCCTTATCTTCAACTGTATTGCTTGTATCAATATCATTATCTTCTACTTTATTACCTGATATATAAAAATTATGTTCCCCATTTCCAGACATAACATTACCAAAAAGCATGCTACTGCTGCTTTCAATCATTTCGATACCATAATATGGATTATTTTTTATCTTATTGTTTTTTAGAATATCTCTGTTTCCACCATAAATGTAGATTCCGCCTTCTAAATTTTCAAACACTTCATTATTCTCATAAACATTACTTGTATCATAAGTATAACCATAATTTTGAGAACTTTCGCTAATACCATTTTTATTTTCTGGACCTACAATATTATCAGTAAAAATATTTTTCGTGGAATAAAAAAGATACAAACCAGCATTGGAATTTTTAGTTATAACATTGTTTGAAATAACATTCGCACCTGAATGATCCAAATAAGCCCCATATCGATTACCCGTTAGTGTGGCAAAACTTATATTATTAAGACCAGAATAATATGAAAGATAAATCCCATAGAAAAATCCCGTTATTGTTACATTTTTAATTGTAATACCTTTTTTACCATTAACAATAAAAACGCCAGTGCCGGTATTTTTTCCAGTAATAATATGACCGTTACCATCCAGCGTTACGTTATCACTTTTTATCTGAACAGAATCATTAACATCTTGATTCAAAGTGCATGTTTTTAGTGTATCATTCCAAACACCAATACTTGAACAATCTCCTCCATTAACATCGGTAATAAATTTTGTGCTTTTGCGAGGCTGTATGAATATTAAATGACGCTGGCTGATATCTTGAATGAAAGAAAATGAACCTTTTTCATCTGATACAAAAGATTGGTAAGTGTCATAGTTATCTTGATATTTATAATAAGTCGTGTTTGGCAAAAATCCGGAAATAATCAAACTGGAGGAAATTGCCGCATTCAAATTTTCCGTTTCCAAAACAACCATTTCCGGTGCAGATTCCATCCTGACTTTAATATTTTCGCTACTATCCAATGTTATGTTTAAATATTCACTATCAACGATTTCAAAATGCATCCCAGTTCCACTCACAGATCCAGGAAACAATTTTTCCTCATCCGCCATAACCGAAGATGTGGAAAATAAAAATATTAAAATTAGCACAATCATTATCGTAAAATATCTCGTATTTTTATCAAAAAATGTTTTCATTTTTTATATCCTTTAATATTTACACAACTCACATTGATATTATAACATCAGACAAAAAGTTTGTAAAGTTACCAGCAGCACTAACATCACAAAAATCCCAGCCACGATGGCTGGGGTTTCAAGTTCGTCCTCTTTTGGTTTCTTTTACAAATCCAAAGACCTTACTATGCTTTTCAAATATTTTGGAACGTCTTTCAAGCAAGATTCTATCGACTGAAAAACCTTTTTAGGGTCAATTTCGTCATACTCGTGCGCCAATCTGTTTCTGAGGCCTGCAGAATTTGCCATTGTTTCAGCGAACTTGACTGTCAAATATTTCTTTCGCCCCATTTTTATAAACGAATTATAGAAATCGGTTGGGATTTCATTTTCTTTTTCCGACAAGACATGATAATTAATATCAATCATTCTGCCTATTATTCTTTCTAAATATCTTTCCGCTAAAGCTTCGTGTTCTGATTTGCTCAAATACGTCTTCAGCGATAGCTTGCTCAAAACCTTCAAACTTTTCAGATCTGAAGTTATAAGTGTTATTTTTCTATTAATAAGTTCTTTATCAATTGACATATGCATTGATTATTTTCTTATTTAAATCGCTTTCCATCTTAAAATATGGAGCATAATCGTTATACGACTTAAAGGCATACAGTTTAAATTTTGCAAAATCCACCTCATTTCCATATAATAAAATTGAGTTTTTACTTACCTGAAAAAGAAGCAGCGGATTGGCATTGTTCAATATTGATAAGTCGATATTTTTTTTAAGAATCAGGGAAAATTTATTTGTCAATCGAATTTGTTCGTGAAAGGAAATTTCTTTCATACTTGCAACAGCAACATCCATATCGCTATCATCCCTGTTTTTTCCACTAGCAAAAGAACCAAAAACCATAACCAGTTTTAGGCCTGATTTTTTGGCAATTCTTGCAATTTCTAATTTTTGATTATTATCTATTTTCATATGTATATTATATAGCAGCTAATTGAATAATACAACTGCACAGTGCTTATATAACATACAGCATACAAAAAATCCCAGCCTTAGCGGCTGGGATTTTTAAAGCATCGATTTTTACCTTATGAACTTTATAACCTTATAACTTTATTTACCCAGTGAAATCCCAACTACTGTTGGGGTGCGAAGCAATTTCACGGGGTAAACTTTTTTACTTCTCCATTTTTCTTCTAATAAAAGCCGGGATTTCAAGTTCGTCATCTTCCTCCTCAGCTTTTGTTTCCGAAACAGGATTGATAGTTCGAGGTTGAATTTTATCTTCAATAATCATTCTAGGTTCAAGAATTTTTTTGACAGGAAATGTTATTGCATCTTTAAGTTCTTCATTTTCCATCTTTTCTTCTTTTTCAGCAATTGTTTCATGCGAGGCTACGCCTGCTCTCACTCGATTAAGAAGTGGGTTTTCAACAACGCGATCAGCATCAAAACCTGTGGCCACCACTGTGACGTGAATTTCGCCTTTTTTGACTTGATCATCCACCACCGCTCCGAAGATAACTTTAGCATTGGGGTCGACACTTTCTGTGATAATATTGGCAGCTTCATTAATTTCAAGCATTCCAAGATCACTTGAACCTGAGATATTGAAAAGCACACCTTTAGCACCATCTATCGAAAGTTCGAGCAATGGGCTGTTGATTGCAGCGCGAGCGGCCTCTGCAGCTCTATTTTCGCCGCTAGCGATGCCGATACCCATCAGAGCCGATCCAGAGTCCTGCATAATTGCGCGCACGTCAGCGAAGTCCACATTAACGATACCGGGTTTAGTAATGAGGTCGGAAATTCCTTGTACACCTTGTCTTAGAACATCATCCACGATTCTAAAGGCGTTAATAAGGGTTGTTTTTCTATCAATAATTGAAAGCAATTTGTCATTAGGAATGGTAATAAGCGTGTCAACTCGATCTCGCAGATTTTGCAAACCTTCTTCTCCAAGATTTCTTCGTTGAGCACCTTCAAATGAAAACGGTTTGGTCACAACAGCAACTGTCAGTGCGCCCAATTCTTTGGCCGTTTCAGCCACCACTGGAGCAGCGCCAGTTCCCGTTCCTCCACCCATACCAGCACAAACAAAAACCATATCAGCACCTTTAAGCACATCTTGAATTTCATCACGATTTTCTTCAGCTGCTTGCCTTCCAATTTCAGGATTCATTCCCGCACCAAGACCTTTGGTAAGATTTTTCCCAATATGCACCTTTTCTGAAGCTTTTGAATGATGCAAGGCTTGCGCATCAGTATTGATTGCCACAAATTCGACCCCTTTGATTTTGGAATCGATCATTCTGCTGATTGCATTGTTTCCAGAGCCTCCAACACCAACAACCTTAATTCGAGCAAATGTTTCAATATCGGGTTTGATTTCTGCCATATTTTTACAATAGTTAGCAGCATATGCCGCCAAACAATAAATATAAATTAGAATTTTCTGAATTTGCTTCCTTTTTTATTTTTATTTTTATTGTTGTTTTGTCAGTTCACTAAGCCTGTTTCAATACCAGTTTTTTCTTAGTTCTTTAATTTATCACAGCTTCGATAGCTATGTCAACCCCGTTAGAAATTTTAAATTCTTATTTTTAACCTAAAAACTACACTCATATACAAAAACTATAACCTATAAAAACCTATCTGTAAAAATTTCTAACGGGGTCAACTAAGGCAAAAATTTCTTAATCCACTGTCTGGCTTTTTCAACACCGTCCCCTGTTCCGCGTTTAAAGATATCCACAGCCTTTGAATTCAAAAAATTCTCATTAGAATAAGTTGCGTTTCTTTGCTGAGACCACAAGACAAGTCCTGCTGCTGTGGCGAAAGAAGGATCATCAACCTTATCAAGAACACCGCCCAAGCCCAAAGGAAAACCAATTTGTACTGGCAAGCCCAAAATTTCTTTTGCAAGATCAGCAGTGTGTGTCATTTTTGCGCCACCACCAACCAACACAGCGCCCGAAGGAAGCAATCCCGCTTTTCCAATTAATTTCAATTCCTTTTGCACGAGTAAAAATATTTCTTCGAATCTTGCTTCAATAATTTCTGCAATATGAAAACGAGAAACAACACCTTCTTCTCCTGAGTCTATTTGCGCAAGGTCAATGCCTTCTTTTTTATTTGTGTCGCGAGAAAGTGCGCTTCCATATTCAAGTTTAATTTTTTCTGCCACATCAATAGAAGTTCGCAGCCCAATAGCAATGTCGTTTGTGATATGTCCTGCCCCAACTGGGATTATGGCGGTGTGCACAAGGTCGCCTTCTTCATATACAGCCAATGAAGTTGTTCCGCCTCCGATGTTGATGAGCACAACTCCAAGTTCTTTTTGCTTTTTGCTTAAAACTGCTTTTGCTGCAGCCAATGGTTCAAGCACAAGATCATCAATTTCAATGTTTGCTTGATATGCACATTTGCTTATATTTTTAATATGAGAAGAATTGCTTTCAATAACCAAGGCATCAACCTCCAAACGAACACCTTTCATCCCAAGCGGATCCTTGATATTGTCTTGATCATCAAGTCTATATTTTTTTGCAAGCACGTGAACAATTTCCCTGTTCATTGGCAATGAAATTATTTGTGCCTCGGAAATAACCCTGTTAATATCATCTTCCATAACTTCCCCGTCTGCTTTTCCGATTGCTATAACCCCTTTGGAATTTTGAAAACCAATATCCGATCCTCCAATATTAAAAATTGCTTTTTTAACTTGAACTCCAGCCATATGTTCTGCTTTTTCAACTGATTCATTGACTGCTTTTATAACATCTTCGATGTCAATTATAACTCCACGCCTAATTCCGAAAGAGGGAGTTATGCCAACCCCAATAACACGAGGATTTTCCTCGTTTCTAATTTGTTGTGCAATCACAGTACGCACATTTGTTGAGCCGATATCTATCCCAACAACTACCGAATTATTATCCCTAGCCATAATATTAAAAATTTCTAATTTTTCAACACTTAACCTTCATAGGACTTACGCATTTTCTCAACTATTTCTTATTTGGCACGCTTTTGGATGAATACTCAATATCCAAAAGCTCAAAGAGTTGCTGTCGCCAACAATTGGCCAAAAAAGAAATGTTTCGAAATGCGTAACTTCTGTTTCAATTCATTATATATGAATTGCCAAATTCTTGCAAAACAATTATTTCTGTGTCCTAGTAGTTTGAAATTGTTGCGGCTAATTCTCTGAAATATGGGTAAAAAATGATTATTCCAACAATAACTGATGCCACCGCCGAAATCAAAACCACCGCTGCCATAAGATCTTTAATCAATCTTGCATACGGATGTATTCTTGGTTTCAGAATGTCCACCACTCTTTCAAGCACAGTGTTTGTAAGTTCGGAAATCAAAACCCACATTATCATTAGAAGCAAAATAACGGCTTCCCAATTTTTAACTTTAAAAACAAAGATAAGACCGAGAACCAAAAATGCAAACAAAAGTTCAATACGAAAATTTTTTTCATGAACCGTGGCGTATTTAATCCCATCCAAAGCATGTCTCAAACTTCTCTTAAATCGTCTTAATTCTTCATTCATATAGATAGCTTCTTAGGCATTAGCTTCTTAGCTAATTAGCTTAATTAATTTATAATAATTATTTTTTATTTTTGCTGGTTACTAATTCATCGGCGACTTGTTTTTGGAGTGCGAACATTTTTTTTCCATGCTCAAAACCCAGCAAATGAAAAATTCCGTGCGCCGTGATATATGTGAGGGCATATTCCAATGACTGTCCATCTTCATTGGCATTACGCTCAATATATTTCGGACACAAAATCAATTCGCCAACAAATACTTCGTTTTCATTTTTTTTCTCACAAAGTTTTTCAGTTGATTCATATTCGCAAAAAGAAAGCACGTCTGTTGGTAATTGCTTTTTGCGATATTGGCTGTTCAATTTTTGAATTTCATCTTCGCTAACCAAAGCAACACTAAGTTCCAAAATTTTATTTTCAAGACAGCTCAAATCAGCCAGCGCAATTGAACGCTGAAAAATACCCATAAATTTTTTCTTAGAAAATTTATAAGTTGTCTTATTATTTACTTCAAGAATAAATTTCATTTAAAGCGATGGTAAGAAAATTGGAGCGAGGATACTTTTTATTTTTTCACTTAAAACAAGTCTCCTTGGTGTTATGTCAAAAGTTGCAATTGTTTTTCTGTGACAAAAATAAAAACGTATCCGAGCGACAATCATCAAACACTTTTTTCAAGTAATTGTTTTGCAATTTCGCGCACAACATTTCCATCAGCTTCTCCTTTCATTTTGCTCATAGCTTGACCCATAACCTTGCCCAAATCGCCAACACCTGCTGCTTTCGTTTGAGCAATCACCTCGCTAACTATAGCAGTAATGGCTTCTTCGGATAATTGCGCGGGAAGGTATGGCATAATAATTTCGAGTTCAATTTTTTCTTTTTCAGCAAGATCAGGCCTGCCGCCATCTTCGAATTGACGAATGCTGTCTTGTCTTTGTTTGACGGCGCGCGAAATAACTTCCAAAACTTCTGCATCATCAAGACCAGTTTCTCGTTTTTTCTTTTCAATTTCCAAATTTTTAACAGCACTGTCCAAAAGGCGCAAAGTGTCACGACGAACACTGTCCCCGCTTTTCATCGCGTCTTTAAGATCTGAGATAATTTTTTCTTTAAGTGACATAATACGAATACGCGAATTTATGCGAATGATACAAATACGCAAATGACGCGAAAGTTTAGTAAAACAATTCTACGAATGATGAAGGATCATTTGCGTAATTCGCATATTCGCGTATTAGCATACAATTTGCATCATTCGTATTATATCTTGCTACATTTTGCGTTTGATGTTTTTCAAAGCTTCATCGTCAAATTTTCCAAGTTTTTTAAGCTTATCAATTTCTTTACGAATTTTAACTTTATATAATGCTTCGTCGCGTTTTTCTGTTTTGCTCTTCTCATCATTCTTAAATCTGGTTCGACGAGCACGAACAAGCACGCCACTTTGCTGAATTTTACGAGAAAATCTTCGCATTAAGCTTTCTGTCGTTTCTTTATCCTTTTTTTGTACTCCAATCATAGAAAAACCTCCTCTCTATAGTTTATGATTACTTATCTATAACCTATCATATTGTACTGAAAAACTCAAACAAGTCAACCACACGGCTTTCGCCGAAGTTATAAAGTTCATAAAGTTACAAGTTTATAAAGTAAATACAAAACCTTACAACCTTACGAACTTTAAAAACCTTACGAACCATTTTCTACTTCCAGTCAACCTCTAGCGGTCTAATTTCTTCGTGGAGCGGGGCTCCGCCAATCAAGTGCAAGTGGATGTGATCCATTTCTTGACCACCGTGTTTGCCAGTGCGAAAAAGCAATTTATACCCATCTTCGGCAATGTTTAATTCCTTGGCGATGTCTCTGGCAGTAACAATCATTTTTCCCAACAATTCAACATCCGCGGGATCATTAACTTCGTTTATCGATGCAATATGTTTTTTGGGAATAATCAAAATATGCACAGGTGCAAGTGGATGAATATCCTTGAAAGCAATAATCTCTTTGTTTTCAAAAACAATTTTCGCATCAACCTTTTTTTCAACAATTTTACAAAAAATACAATCTGAATTCATGTAGCATATATCATATAGCATGTAACAAAAATACGAGCCCGCATCCCTTGTTATATGTTATATGTTTTGTGTTATATGATTATTCTCCTTCGTGGGAAACAACCACATTGTTTTTTAATATTTTTCTTACCGCAATGATAAGGCGTTCGTGATTGACAGTTTCTTGCGTGCCACTGACCATATCTTTCACAATCACTGTTTCATCGAGAGCTTCTTTTTGACCAATGATCAAAGTGATTTCAACACCAAGCCTGTCAGCCACGCGAAGTTGTGATTTTAATGATCCGCGTCCAAAACTTTCCGCAGTCAAAATTCCATTTTTTTGAAGTTCCGCAAAAACATTCAAACTTTTTTTCTTTGCCAAATCTCCAAGTTGTGCCAAAAATACTCGAGGCTTCGGTTCGATATACATTTTTGCATGCACGCGCTTCATTTCCTGCACGATTCTGTCCATACCTATTCCAAATCCAATAGCTGGTGTGTGTTCTCCACCCAATTCTTCAATCAAATGATCATATCGTCCTCCACCACCAAGTGAGTGTTTTTTGCCCTCTTCGTCGCCAGACCAAATTTCAAAAACTGTTTTAGTATAATAGCTAAGACCCCTAACCAAACGAGGATTAATCACATACGGCAAATCAAGCTCATCCAAATATTCCAACAAGCTCTTGAAATGAACGCGACATTCGGTGCAAAGTCTGTCTATTGATTGAGGCGCTGTTGTTGCAACTTGAATACATTTGTCTTCCTTGCAATCCAAAATTCTAAGCGGGTTTATTTCCAATCTTTTTTTGCAATTAAGACAAAGCTTCTGTTTTTTTGATTCAAAATATGCCACCAAAAGTTCTTGATATTCTTTGCGACATTTTGGACAACCGATCGAGTTAACTTGAAATTGAATATTTTTAATTCCCAAACTTGTAACCACGCGATGAGCCAATTGAATAAGCTGCGCGTCAAGAATAGGATCTTGTTCTCCAAAAGCATCGAAATTTGCTTGGAAATGTTCTCGATAGCGCCCTTCTTGCGGACGATCATAGCGATACACTGGACCAGTTGAAAAAAGTTTCACTGGTTTTGAAAGCACGTTCATTCCGTGTTGAATATACGCTCGTCCAAGGCCTGCAGTTAATTCTGGTCTAAGCGCAACTTTGTCTCCACCTTTGGTAGTAAACATATACATTTCCTTGTCCACGATGTCAGTTCCCTTTCCAATTGAACGAACAAATAAATTGGCATATTCCACAGCCGGCGTGTCAATACGCTGAAATCCATAGTCAATAGCCACACGCGCGAGCACGCGTCTCAGTTGATTCCAATAGGGCTGATCTCCTGGTAGAAGATCTCGCATACCCCTTGGTGGTTGCATTAAAATTTCCTCCTGAACCTGCATTTTTTCTTTCAAAACCTTCTTTGCTGTCGGAGCTTTCACTGCTTTTTTTGCGGTTGTTTTTTTATCCATTTTTTTTGCAACGCTTTTCTTTATTATTTTATCTTTTACTTTTGCCATACAATTACAAAAGTTCATAAAGTTTATAAAGTTCAAATTTTATAAAGCAAACGCATTCAAATACTTTATAAACCTTAAAAACTTTACGAACCTTTGACTTTCTAAACCATTTAGAAAAACGATATATAAAATACAAACTAGAAACAGATTATGCAATTAATATTTAAAACTTAAAACTATAGTATTTCTGCTTTTGTGAATGGCCAGGCTCTGATCAGAACTTTTCCGATAACATCATTTTCAGGAAGAGCACCCCAAGCGCGAGAATCATGAGAAAACTGACGATTATCGCCCAATACAAAATATTCATTATCTTTGATTGTTGTTGTTACAGCTCCGTTAGTTATTGATCCTGCGGACAAATAAGCGCGCTCATCAAGCACCAACCCTTCAGGATTTTCATCATTATAAATAGTAACCTTGCCTGCTTCAACTTTCACTTGCTCCCCTGGAAGTCCGATTACACGCTTAATGAAAAATTGCTTAGGATCACGAGGATAACGAAAAACCACAACATCTCCGCGATTCAATTCTTTGAAAGATCCTATTGTAAAAAGATGCATCCCATCAACATTAGCGTTTGTTTCTTTATAGCCCAACTCATTAACTATCAAATAATCGCCGTCTTTAAAATTTGGCTCCATACTTGCACCTTGCACAAAAAAGGGCTGAAAAAGGAAAACTCTGATTGGAACAATAATGATAAGTGCCCAGAAAAAGACTTTTACCACTTCCCAAAGAAAACTTCCGACACCATAATACACTTCTTCTTCTGTTTCAATATTATTGTTTATTTTTTCCATATTCATAGGATTTACGCTTTTTCTCAACTATTTCTTATTTGGCACGCTTTTGGATGAATGTTTACCCCGTCAAATCCAGCAAAGCTGGTGTTCACTGCTGTGAACAATTTGACGGGGCGAGTATCCAAAAGCTCAAAGAGTCGCTGTCGCCAACAATTGGCCAAAAAAGAAATGTTTCGAAAACAATGATACCACGCATCAGCCTCAGGCGCAAGCCCCGTTAGAAGCCTCTAAAGAGCTATTTTTTGACATTTTAGCACAATCAAATTAAACAATAAGTTCAATACTATAGAATTTGTGGAAAGCTTCTAACGGGGCAAGCCCACTAAATAGAAGCCTCTAATACGCTGTTTTTTGACATTTTAGCCTAAATTGCGTACCATACTAACGATGGATGGTATCAGAAAAAAACAAATTTTAGCACCAAACACAACAGAAGTTGACTCCCATTCGGAATCGAACGCTGTTTTTCAGCGACAAGAACCACAATCTCAATATTTTCCAAAAAGAGAGGAACTTTATATCCCCCGCGAAGAAACTATGCAAACTATGCAAGAAGAAAAGGATGAAAAAAAATTTCAAAAGGGGCGACTGTTGCAAAAAATATTATGGACTTCCTTGATAATCGCGATACTGCTTTTGCTTTCTTTTACAATATTTTTTCTTAGTAAGACATACCTTACTACCAAAAAAATGAATGATTCTTCCACGCAGACATCATTGTCGCAGGATATGAAATCACTTTTTTCTCCAATTATCCCATCATCTGATAAACACATTTTAAAAGGAGAAGACGAGGGACGCATCAATATTTTGCTACTTGGCGCAGCGGGAGAAAACAAACCCGGAGGAAATCTGACCGACACAGTGATGATTATGAGTATTGATACCAAGAATAAAAAGGTTGCACTTCTTTCTTTGCCAAGAGATTTTTATGTTCCAATTCCTGCCTCTACGGCAGGCGAGCCTGATTCACAATCGTTTACCAAAATTAACAGCTTATACAAAATCGGACTTGCCCAGCAAAAAGGAGCAGATTTAATCAAACAAGCTGTAGAAAAAGTTACGGCAGTAGAGATGGATTATTACATCGCAGTTGACTTTGATGCTTTTGCAAAAATTATTGATAACATCAATGGTATCAATGTGATGGTTGAGCGCGACATATATGACCCGACATATCCTGGACCAAATTATAGCTATGAACTTTTTGCATTGAAAAAGGGCGCTCATTTGCTTGGTGGCGATGTTGCACTCAAATATGTTCGCGAACGGCACGACGATCCAGAAGGTGATTTTGGCAGGGCCAAGCGTCAACAACAAGTTATTCAAGCAGTCAAAAGCAGGCTATTTTCAATGCAAACAATATTTAATGTTGTCGCATTAAATAATGTGCTCAACACACTTGGAAACAATATTAAAACGGATATGTCATTTGATGATATTGAACAGTTTATAAAATTAAGCAAAGATGTCGATACACAAAACATTACCAATGTGGTTGTTGATGCGTGGAAGCCTGACAGTTTGCTTAAGGTTTCACACATAATGCTGGGAAACGACCGCGCCTTTATTTTGATTCCGCGTATTGGCAATTACAGTGAAATCCAAGATCTTGCTCAAAATATTTTTGACCAGACGGAATTGAAAAAACGTCAAGCAGAAATTTTACAGGAAGATGCAAGCATTGCTATCATCAATCAATCCTCAGATGCCGAACTTGATGACAAAATTAAAAAGTTGCTCACAGAAAAGTTGAAATTCAAAAATGTAAAAATTATTTCCAACGATTCTAATGAAATCAAAAACAAAACCACTGTCGCCAGTAATTCTGATGTCGAAAAAATATTCACTCTTGATGAACTGATCAAAAAACTTCCTGCAACGATTGATTCACCCGCCAGCAACGCTTCGCGTAGCGATGCGGGCTGGCAAAAGACTGATCTGGAAAATGACATCACAATAACACTTGGAAACGATTTGATTGATATTTATAAATATGAAGAAGACACTATGCAGGATTTAGAGAAAGCGCAGGACAGTCAATTCAATTAAATATTTAACATTTATAAAAAAATAAAGTTTAAAAATCATATAACATATAACATATAACAAAAATGCAGACTCGCATCCTTGTTACATGATATATGCTATATGCTACATGCTTCATGAAACTATTAGTAGGCTTAGGCAATCCGGGCGATCAATATGAGGAAACTAGACACAACGCTGGGTTTATAGTTTTGGACGAAATTCAAAAAGAACTTTCTTTTCCAGAATTTCAATTGAACAAAAAATTTGAAGCTGAAATTTCAGAGGGAAATGTTGATGGAGAAAAAATAATCTTGATCAAGCCGCAAACATTTATGAATCTTTCTGGAAAAAGTGTCGCTAGCATTATGACTTTTTATAAAATTCCTATTGAAGATTTAATTGTACTTCACGATGATCTTGATATTAAGCTTGGAGAATTTAAAATTTCCATAGATTCTTCAGCCGCTGGGCACAATGGTGTGACTTCAATTTTTGAAACACTTGGCACACAAAAAATCAAACGCGTTCGCATTGGAATTGAAGGCGCTGAAAAGAAACTTGAGCGGCAAATGTCTGGTAGTGATTTTGTTTTGCAAAAATTTTCCAAAGAAGAATTTGCAACCATCCAAAAACTTTCAACAGAAATTACAAAAATTCTATAAGCGATACAAATTTAAAAGCGTCAATCTTTTGTATATTCGAGTTTCGAATAATTTCAAAAGTTTGACGCTTTTTGTTGTTTTCCAGCTTACCATTACCGACCCCTTGTTATCATTGTTATCATTACAGCAATAGCAATTTCCAAGGATTCGAAAAGCCTTCTGGAAAATTTCCTGCACTTGGTTGACTCAAGAAGATTACAAAGCCAATGCAGAAAAAGGAAAAGTAGCAAGAAACAGATTGCAATTATAATAGCAAGCATAGCCCTCACCTTCCCTTTCCAGTTTGATATTATTTCAATCAAACTGATTTAGTTAAAAGAACAGTTACCCCCTCCTAAAACAACAAGAGACAACTCCCTAAAAGAACTGTCTTTATTGCAAAAGAGCAAATTTGAGTCAACCACCTTATACATCCATTATACTCCTTTTTTAGCAAAAAGTCAATGGAGTGCTGTTTCTTGCTTATATAGAGCCAAAAAATCACACAAGAATTTTTGATAATTGTCAAATATTTCAAGATAGGATATTCTTGATAAATGAAACACTTAAACGCTTTGAATACAATTTACGGACTTGGGAATCAAAAAATGAAATTGTTGATGAGTTTTTTTGAAAACGCAGAGCAAGTTTGGCAAGCGTCTCGCGAGGAACTTTTGAAATCTGGTATCGGAGAAAAAATTGCACAAAAAATTGTCGAGCAAAGACCTCTTATTGATATTGAAAAAGAATGGGAAAAATTGGAAAAGGAAAACATTCTCGCCATTGGACTTGATGACCCTCACTACCCCGCCCTGCTCAAGCAAATTCCAGACAATCCTTATCTTATATATATGAAGGGAGATTTGACCTGCCTTGACTTTCCGTTGGTTGCTATTGTTGGGTCGCGAAAATTGACAGAATATGGCAACGATGTTGCCCGTGGATTTGCCAGAGACTTGGCCGACAGTGGCATTTGTGTTGTTAGTGGTCTTGCCTTTGGAATCGATGCTATGGCCCACTCTGGAGCGCTTGAGGTCAAAGGAAGAACGATTGCCGTGCTCGGAAACAGCTTGGACGCCGAAAGCATCTCGCCGCGCACCAACTTTCAACTTTCCGAAGACATTATTAAAGGTGGCGGACTTTTGATTAGCGAATTTCCAGTTAAAACATCTGCTACTGTTGGAACATTCCCTATGCGTAATCGCATTATGGCTGGAATGAGTCTTGGCACATTGGTTGTTGAAGCCGCAGAAAAAAGCGGTAGTCTTATTACTGCCAACTTGGCCTTGGATTATAATCGCGATGTTTTTGCCGTGCCGGGATCAATCTTTTCGCCCCAGTCAACAGGAACACATCTACTCATTAAAGCTGGAGCTAAACTTGCAACTTGTGTGGGCGACATTTTAACCGAACTGCGAATCGAAAGCGGCAAAAAAATACCTCTTGAAGCAAAAGTTTTTGACCTGACAGATGATGAAAAAATAGTGCACACAGTTCTTTCCCACGAAAGCCTCCACATTGACAGAATATCAAAACTGACTAAACTTGAGACATCGACCATTTCCTCAATACTCGCAATGATGGAAATAAAAGGCGCAATCAAGAACGTCGGAGGACAGAATTATATAAAGTTATAAAGTTATAAAGTTCATAAAGTTTATAAAGTTATAAAGCAAGAATCGAAAATATTTCATCATTATAATCATAAAGTTCGTAAAGTTCATCAAGTTTATAAAGTAAAAATGCATTCTACTTTATAAACTTTAAAAACCTTATAAACTTTAAAAACTTATTAAAATGAAGCTAATAATCGTTGAGTCTCCTACTAAAGCAAAGACTATAACAAAATTTTTGGGTAAAGGTTTCACAGTGAAATCTTCTTTTGGTCATGTGCGTGATTTGCCAAAAAGTGGGATGGGGGTGGATATTGAAAAAGATTTCACACCAAGCTATGAAATTCCAGACAAAGCGCGCATCAAGGTGGCTGAACTTTTGAAACTCTCCAAGAAAGCTGATGAAGTTATTCTAGCTTCCGATGAAGACCGCGAAGGAGAAGCGATTGCTTGGCACTTGGTTGAAGCGTTAGGATTAGATAAGAAAAACAAAAAACCATATTCTCGTATTGTTTTTCATGAAATTACAAAAAATGCAATTTTGAAAGCATTAGAAACTCCGAGAGAGATAGATATAAATTTGGTTGACGCTCAGCAGGCACGGCGCGTGCTTGATCGATTGGTTGGATATGAACTTTCTCCATTTTTGTGGAAAAAAATTCGTCGCGGACTTTCCGCTGGACGCGTGCAATCAGTAGCGCTGCGCTTTATTGTTGAGCGCGAACGAGAAATTCAAGCTTTTGTTGCTGAAGAATTTTGGACAATTTCTGCCAAACTTCACCCTGTTAAATCCGGCGGGGTCGCCGGTGCGAAGCAATTTAACAGGGTGAAAAAAGAAAAAACTAACGATGAATTTGAAGCCAATTTACTGGAGCAAAATGGAGAAAAAATTGAACAAACCATCACGTTAAAACTTTTTACCGGAGATTATAAAACCAAAAAAAGTGTCATTGCCAACAAGAAAACAGCCGAGCAGATTACCAGTGAACTCAAAGATGCGAAATATCAAGTTTTGTCAGTTGAGAAAAAAGAAACGATGCGAAGTCCTTCCGCCCCTTTTACTACTTCGACTTTGCAACAAGCTGCCATCAGCAGTTTTGGTTTTTCAGCCAAGCAAACAATGATGACGGCGCAAAAACTTTATGAAGAAGGTTACATCACATATATGCGAACTGACAGTATGAATCTGTCATTGGAATCTTTAATGAGCGCAAAAAAAATAATTGAAAAAGAATTTGGTAAAAATTATTCATTGGAAAGTCCTCGCTATTTCAAAACAAAATCAAAAAGCGCGCAAGAAGCTCACGAAGCTATCCGTCCAACTGATCCGGAAAAAACTCCTGATGAGCTGATGCCGCTTTTGGAAACCAATCAATACAAATTATACCGCCTCATTTGGAACCGAATGATTGCTTGCCAAATGCAAAACGCAAAATTAAATTCTGTTAAAGCTGACATCGAAGCTGCCGGAAAGAAAAATAAATTCTTGCTGCGAGCATCTGGCTCAACCGTTGTTTTTGATGGTTTTTTGAAAGTATACGAAAACAGAGCGGCGCAAGCTGAATCATTTTTGCCAGAACTAAAAAAGGGAGATCCGCTTTCTGCTTTGGAGGTTTTGCCATTGCAAAAATTTACCTCTGCCCCACCACGATATAATGAAGCAACATTGGTTAAGGTTTTGGAAGAACACGGAATTGGCCGACCTTCAACTTATGCACCAACCATTTCAACTATTATTGACCGCAAATATGTTGATAAAAATGAAGATAAGAGATTGTTTCCTCTGGAAATTGGTTTTCCAGTTAATGACCTTTTGGTTGAGCATTTTCCAGAAATTGTCGGCATCGATTTTACTGCAACTATTGAAAAAAGTTTTGATGAAATTGCCGAAGGAAACAAGCCTTGGGTTCCGGTAATTCGAGATTTTTATGGACCATTTCACAAATTGCTTGAAGAAAAAACTGACAGTGTCAAAAAAGAAGATTTGGTGGAAAAACTTGATCGACCCTGCCCTACTTGCGGAGCAGAATTAGTTATGAAATTTGGACGCTTTGGAAAATTTATCGCTTGCAGCAATTATCCAACTTGTAAATATACTGAAAAAACCGACAGTGAAAAAAAGGAGGATGAAGAAAATTCCGGGGTTATTTGTGACAAATGTGGAGCACCAATGGTTGTCAAACGCGGAAGATTCGGTCCATTTTTGGGTTGCTCAAAATATCCAGAATGCAAAAACATTATGAATATTGAGAAAAAAACCGGAGTTAAATGTCCCAAGTGTCAAAAGGGAGATATTATTGAACGCAAATCCAAAAAAGGCAAGATGTTTTATGGTTGCAACAAATATCCAGCTTGTGACTTCGTGATGTGGAACAAGCCTACGGGAGAAATGTGTCCATCTTGTGGACAACCACTTGCTTTTGCTGCCAAAGGAAAAACCAAATGCTCAAACAAGGAGTGTGGAAAAACATTTGACGCAAAAGAATAGAGAATCGTCTATCTCAAAAATGGACTACGCGCAATGTATGGTTTTAAATGCTGAATGCAACGCTTAATTTTTTGTTTGCCTATTTCCTTTTTGGCACGCTTTTGGATGAATGCTCAATATCCAAAAGCTCAAAGAGTCGCTGTCGCCAACAATTGGCCAAAAAGAAAACAGACAAACAAAAAATTCAAAGCTTGTTTCTTAAGAACCTATACGATATCAAAAAAAAACAGAGTCTTCTCTGTTTTTTTTGCTTTTATAGCACATAATTGATATACTAAAAATATTAAAATTCTTGGAGTGTATTACACGTTATGGAAAACTTAACTCTTGAAGATATTATTGGTGCGCTGCGAAATCCGCCTTCGGATGCGCGAAAAAAGGTTATAGCCAAAGCCTATGATTTTGCTGTTAAAGCTCACGCCGGACAAAAGAGAAATTCTGGCGAGGAATATTCTCAACACCCAATTGCGGTGGCAAAAATTTTAGCAGAAATAGGAATGGGCGGCAAAACAATTGCCGCAGGTCTTTTGCATGATGTTCCGGAGGATACAACTATAACGCTTGAAGAAGTTGAAAAAAACTTTGGCAGTGAAATTGCTGCAATGGTTGATGGCGTCACCAAGCTTGGAAAAATAAAACTGAGAGGTTCTCACGAGGAATATTTCTTGGAAAATCTAAGGAAGATGATTTTGGCGATGGCAAGCGACATTCGCGTGGTAATTATCAAGTTGGCAGATCGCCTGCATAATATGCAGACATTAGAATTTAATCCGCCGGAAAAACAACTTCGAATCGCACGCGAAACGATGGAGGTTTTTGCTCCAATTGCAAACAGGCTTGGAATGGGAGAAATGAAATCGCAGTTGCAAGACTTGTCCTTCAGATTTCTTGATGAAAAAAACTATTTTCTAGTCAAGGATTTGGAAGAGAAACATTACAAAGAAAAGGAAAAGAATGTCATTCAGGCTATCAAAGAAATTGAGTTTGAAATGAAAAAAGAAGGAATAACCATCATTGAAACAAATGGTAGAGCGAAAAGCATTTACAGTCTTTTTCTGAAACTGCAAAAGCACGATATGGACATAACAAGAATTTATGATCTTGCCGCAGTTCGAATTATTGTTCAGGAAGTTGCTGATTGTTATGAAACACTTGGTATTGTTCACAAAAAATATCGCCCGATGATTGGAAGAATCAAAGATTACATTTCTCTTCCGAAACCAAATGGCTACCAATCAATCCACACAACGGTTTTCGGTCCAGATGGAAAAATCATTGAAGTTCAGATTCGAACTCAAAAAATGCATTCTGAAGCAGAATTTGGAATCGCAGCCCATTGGATTTATAGCGAAAAGAAAAAGAAGAACTGGAAAGACTTCCTTTTCAAAACAAAAAAAGGTGTGCCAGAAAAAGAAATTGAATGGGTCAAACAACTTCGCGAATGGCAAAATGAAATTGGTCGAGATGATGAAGAATTTATGCAAAGCCTGCAAATAGATTTTTTCAAAAATCATATTTTTGCTTTTACTCCACAAGGAGATATTATCGAACTTCCAGAAGAAGCAACTCCGGTTGATTTTGCCTATGCAATTCACGGCGAAATTGGAAACCATGCAGTTGGCGCAAAAATTGACGGCAAAATGGTTCCGCTGGATCATTACATTAGAAATGGAGAGGTTGTTGAGATTTTAACATCCAAAGATCGCAAAAATCCAAATCAAGATTGGCTCAAATTCGTCAAAACTTCCGCCGCCAAATCACATATCAGAAGAGAGTTGAAAAAAATAACCGCCGCCAATAGTTAATGAAATACAAAAATTTATTCAATAAAAAAATAAACCCAGGAGGGTTTATTTTTTTATAAGAATCATAAGTTACTACTGGGAATGTGACATCTTTTCTAAAAGCGAATCCAAATCCTCTCGAGAATAATATTCAATCACAATCTTTCCGCCGTCTCCGGATTTATTAACCCGAACCTTGGTGCCAAGCATTCCAACTAATTCTTCTTCCAATTTTTTAACTTCAGGATCAATGCTCTTACTACGGTTATACGATTTTACTGAAACTTCTTTTGTTTTTTCTTCTGCTTGCCTAACAGTTAAATTGCTTTTTAAAATCAATTCATACAGTGCGCGCTGTTTTTCAGGATTATCAAGAGACAAAATCGTTTTAGCATGACCTTCAGTTATTTTTCCATCAATCAAACCTTTTTGAACTTCGATAGGAAGATTTAACAGACGAATTTTGTTGGCCACCAAACTTCTGCTTTTGCCCATTTTTGCTGCCACTTCTTCTTGGTTCATTTGATACTCATCCGCAAGTTTTTGATATGCTCTCCCCTCTTCAATTGCGTTTAAATCATGTCTTTGAATGTTTTCAATGATTGCAAGTTCAAGTTTTTGCAGCTCGCTAGCTTCTCTAATAATCACAGGAACTTTTTTGAGTCCAACAATTTTTGAAGCTTGAAAGCGACGCTCTCCAGCAATAAGTTCATACAGATTACCTTTTTTGCTGACAATAAGAGGCTGAATGATTCCGTGCATCTTTATCGATTGTGCAAGATTTTCAAGTTTTTCGTCATCAAAAAGATTTCTTGGTTGATGAGGATTTGCCACAATAAGACTCACATCTACTTCCATCACAAAATTATCGCCACGAATTGATTCGTCGCCCGCGCTAACTGTTCTTTTGGAAAATTCTTCAGCATTTTGAAATGTTTGCGAAGATGCTTGGGCTGGTTGTTTGCTTGGAATCAAAGATGATAATCCTCTACCAAGACCGAATTGTTGAGACATAACAAAATTAATTTTAAATTTTAAGTTTTAAATTTAAAATGAATGATAAATGAACAAATCTTCAAATAATCATTAAAACATTTCAATATTTAAAATTGATTTAAAATTTCAAATTTATAATTTAAAATTTATAAAATATTTCATATTTTATTGCGTTTTTCCTCATCATCCCTTGCGACCATTTCTTTAACGAGGTTTTTATATGATCTTGCTCCTTTAGAAAGCCCATCGAAACTAAGGATTGATTTTCCATAGCTAGGTGCTTCAGCCAATCTCACGGAGCGCGGAATCACACTTTCAAAAACATGCCCTGGGAAATGATTGCGCATTTCTTTAACAACCTGACGAGCCAATCTGTTTCTGCGGTCATACATTGTTAGCACCGCACCCATGATTTTTAAATTAGGTTGCAAATGTTTTTGTACAAGCTCAATTGTCTGCAGGAGCTGACTCAAGCCCTCCAAGGCGTAATATTCGGTCTGCACTGGGATAAGCACTTCATCACTCGCCACAAGTCCATTTATCGTCAATAATCCCAAACTTGGCGGACTATCAATAATGATATAGTCATAATCTGTGCGAATCTGTCGCAAAACATCATACAATTTAAATTCGCGATTATCAAAGTGCACCATTTCAACCCCCGCTCCTGCCAAATCTTGTGAACTTGGCAAAAGATCATGCCCCGCCTCTTCAGCTCTAATAATAACATTTCGCGGGTGTTCGCCTCCAACTAGCGTGCTATACAAGCCTTTCTCCAAATTACGAATATCAACTCCAAGACCAGAAGATGCATTTCCTTGTGGATCAAGATCAACCAAGAGCACCAACTTACCCATTGAAGCCAAGTAAGTTGCAATATTAATAGCGGTAGTGGTTTTGCCCACTCCGCCTTTTTGATTTATCAGTGAAATAATTTTAGCCATCGGTCATGTAGCATATATCATATAACATGTAGCATTCCCTCACTCAGAGTCAACCGCCTTTTTGTTATATGTTATATGTTGTATGTTATATGAAAGATTTGCCTGTCTTCAGTTATTGTATCACATTGACAATTCAATTTCAATCATTTATCATTAGAGAGTACTTTTGATGAAATTAGGCCTTGTTTTAGGCAAAAAGCCCAAATGGTGGAACTGGTATACACGCACGACTCAAAATCGTGTGGCGCAAGCCATGAGAGTTCGAATCTCTCTTTGGGCACCCCGTAAAATTTGCTGCGCTCATCACGGGGCACAGGAAATATATTAAATCATCTTTAACAACAAAAAAACAAGGAGGTACACTATGTGTTTACAACCAGTTCGTCATCCAAATTCTTCCGACTTGCCAAAAAAATTGATTACCAATTTTGAAGTTGATGAGCAATACAGGGAAAGAGCTGAAAAAATAAATGCTATGCCGGAAGGAGAGTTGAAAAATTTTCGTATTAAGTGCCTTGAAGTTGAGACCGGAAGAAGGTTTCATCATAAAAGATCAATGAAAGCTGGTTTCAATATGTACACAGCACTTCAATGCAGTATCGATGTTGAAAAAGGTGCTGCAATGACATTACCAGAATCGCTAAGAACGAATTAAATCAAAAAAAATAGAAATTATAAAAGCCCGCGCTAATGCACGGGCTTTTTTAATTGTCCTTCAAAATTTTTAATTTTGTCCGGACAATATATACCCGGAGGGTGCATGTTATAAAAGTGAAACTATTTTTTCTTGGCGATACGCACCACACGCTGACGTGTTTTTGGCATTTGACGAACAATGTGCACGTGATGAGTAGTAGTCTTAGCTTTTTTGGCAACCCGAGCAGCGCGCAAATTGCGGAAAATTCTTTTAAGCATAACAATCAAAAGCACAAACAAAACTAGCAGCAATAATATTTTTGCTCCAAGCGCAACCCACAAACCGCGACTGCCTTGCAAGAAATTATTATCATTCGCAATGTTGCCAGCAATATTACTTTTTCCATAATCAGCAAAGATAACTCTGATATATCCTTTGTTTTGCGAAACTTGCTGCGGTGCAGGATAAATCATAGGCTCAATTGATGATGTTGCTGAATCGGAAGACACGGAATCTTGATCAGCAACGACTTTTTCCTGAGCAGCCATTGGCATAATATATGCATTTCTTGGTGCAATTTGTTGAGTTGATTCTTTGATGATTTTGCTTCCAACAGTTTTAAGATTTGCAAATGTTGCATCAAATTTCTCCACCGGAATTTGAACCACAATTGAGCCATTTTTCAATTTGCTTCCAGAATATGAAATTGCTGTTGAATAAACGACTCCTCCATTTTTTGTTGCCACTGCGGAAACAACCTTTTTTGCAGCCTCCAAATCACTTACCATAATCGCAAGTTCGCCACTTTTTGCAGCATCCTCGGGGATTATAAATTGATTTTCAATTCTTGGTGAAGGATAAACTACTCCGCCTCTATTCATCATTCCACTGCCATCATATTTAATTCCCAAATTTACATCACCTCTTCTTTCATGCATTTTCCAACCAGCAGCTGCAATTGAAAGAACTGCAATTGCCAAGAAAATAACACTGATTAAAATTACAAATACTTTTTTGTGTTTTCCATCAAGCTTACAACACTTGATAAATGTTTCTTTTGTTTCCATTTTTACTTGTCCCGTTAAATTTTGCGTAGCAAATTATTTAACTGGGATTTTTTTAATTATCAATAACGAAATTATACCACACTTTTTTTGGAAAAGAAAAAAGGCGTCATCGATAAGCTATCGATTTCGCCTTTTATTATATCTCATCTTTATATTATGTATCTTCCAGATGTTTTCTCTTACTTCTCCTTTCATGGTAAATTTTTACCAATTCTTTATTATGATCAACAACGGCTTTATTAAATTCTTTCTGTTTCTCATTAACCATAGGTAAGCTATCCGCAATGCTTTGACAATCAACAACCATTCCACTTCGCACAAACCTTTCATCTGCAATAATAACATTTTCAATGATCGCGCCACTACCAATATAGCAATTTCTTCCAACCTCTGAACTATGCACTATCGCATGAAATCCCACAAATGTTTTTTTGCCAATTTTAGTTGGTCCATGCACAGTTGCTCTATGCGCAACAGTACAGTGTGAACCTATAAGAATAGAATATCCAATACCCTTTTCATCTTCGACAAACCTCCCATGAAGTCCATGTAAAATTACAGAATCTTGAATACTTGTTCCCTTGCAGATTTTAAAAGGGGATCCTTCATCAGCTCTGATAGATACATGCGGACAAACAATCACATCGTGCTCAAGAATGACTTTTCCTGTTATGCGTGCTGTACGACTAACATAACATTTTTCATCATCATACTCTGGATTTCCAAAAAATTCGTCGTCGTAAAAAACAACACCTTTTTTTCGATTCATTTACCCCTCCTAGTTTTGTGATTAAATTCTATATTTTTAAAAAACATCATTGCCTATATTTTTACACACAACTACAAACTTTACTCTGGAATTCCATCTATGTCAATACCTATTTTTATAAGTCAGTTCCGGAATATGATAGGTTCAGTGATTTATTGATAAGAGGAAAATCTGGCACGATGTTGCCTGGCCCCATAATACCGAAAAGTGCCCAATTGCAAAATGATGGATCACGTGGAAAACATCGCTCAATAACACCATTTTTAATTTCAAGTGCGCACAAAATTTCTCCACGCCAAGATTCCACGGCGCTAATTGCATATCCATCCTTAATTTCAACAGGAACAGAAACATCCCCCGTTTCCATTTCAGCGATAATTTTTTCAATAAAATCAATTGACACTTTCATTTCTTCAATACGCACCAAATAACGTGAGTGCACATCTCCCTTTTTTTTCAAAGAAACAGTTGTTGGATATTTTTGATAAGCAGCATAGGGATGATCACGCCGCACGTCGCGATCAAGTCCTGACCCGCGAGCAGCAATTCCAAGCGCGCCAAAGGCTCTTGCCGCTTCCTGTCCAAGCACACCGGTTGTTTGCATACGATCAAGAAAACCATCGCTGGCAAGCGCCAACATAACAATTTTATTCATTTCAAAATATGCATCTTTGGAGATTTCCAGAATTTTTTTCAGTTGCAAATCATTTAAATCCTTTGTAACACCGCCGATAGTGATGAATTCTCGCCAAAAACGATTACCAAAAATATCATCAGAAAGGCGCATCATTCTTTCCTTAATCCGAAAACCATTGGCCGCAATAAAGCTATACCCTGTTCCCATTCCGCCAATATTGGCCAGGTCGTGAATATGCATCGTCAATCTTTCGAGTTCCAAAACAAGTGTGCGCAACATTTTTGCGCGATCAGTTACATTGCAATTTGAAATAGTTTCGATTGCTTGAACATATGCAAGACAATGAGAAGCTGCCATATCGCCAGAAATTCCTTCGACGTATGGCAAAGCATCTTTGGGATTTTTTCCTTCCATCAATTTTTCAACTCCCTTGTGTGTGAAAAACAATTTTCCTTCCAAAGTTAAAATCCTTTCTCCCGCAACATTAAAGCGAAAATGCCCCGGTTCGATAATTCCTGCGTGAATGGGCCCCACTGGAATCTCAAAAATTCCTTCACCCTCAATATGATGCATTGGATATGGAACATTAGCCTTTTCAAGTTTAGTATTAACAGCAAAATCTTTTCGAAGTGGATGCGTCCCTTCTGGAATATTTTCATGATTTACTAATCTTCTTGGATCTGGATGACCAACAGCAATGACACCAAACATATCTTGCATATATCGCTCATACCAATGCGCAGCCATAATTGTTCTCGTGATTGAGGGATAGCTTGGATCATTTTCCGGCAAACTTGCTGACAACCTTAACCATTGATGATTCGCATCATCTCCGAAAATCACATTCACACCAAAAGTCTGATTTTCTTTGCGGTTATCCGTGCCATACAAAGAAGACAAAAATAATTTGTGTTCATCAACAAGCGATGTTGAAACACGCGCCAAATCTTCTCGCGAAACTGTTGCAAAAACAGTATTGTTTTTAATCTCCACAATTTTAACTTCTGATATTTTTTTTAAAATTTCTTGAATGTTCATAATAATTTTATAAAAATAAATTTCTAATTCCCAATTTCCAATTCCTAATAAAAATTTTAATGCCCAATTCCCAAATTTTGAATTCAAGCATTTGAAATTTTGTTGGAAATTTGATATTAGAAATTAGTAATTTTGCACTACTGTGCAATGTATATTATATCTTTAGCGATCAAATCAATAAATTTAAGTCCGTCGGCTGATGAGAAAAAGAAGGTTAGTCCAACAACCAAAATCAATTGCACAATCATTACCCAGTGCGTAAGATTCCATTTTTCTCTATTCCCTAAAGACGTGATGTCTTCCCCTTCAGAAAAAAACATTCCGATTGTTGAGCGAAGCATTGCGTATGCAATCACACTTAAGGCTGCAAAAATAAGCAATGACAAAAATGGATGCAGTGCAAAAGCACTAGTAAACATTGTATATTCACTTACAAACAAAATTGACGGAGGAAGCGCAATGATCGACAAAATACCAAACAAAAACAATATTGCTGTGAAAGGGGCTTTTTTCATCAAGCCTTTTATTTTTTCCGTCTGGGTTGTTTTGTAATTTATCAATATTTCGCCCGCTCCGAAGAAAAGCATTGACTTGGTAAGTGTATGTCCAATCATATGAATCACAGCTGCTAATGCTCCAATTGGAGATAATGCCAGGGCAAAAGTAATGATACCCATATGTTCAACGCTTGAATACGCCAACATTCTTTTGTAATTACTTTGCACTAACATCATAAAAGCAGGAACTATGATTGAAATAAAACCAAAAAACAAAAATAGATGCCCTGTCCATTCGCTGCTTCCTAGTGCTAAATCAGTAATAAATCTAAAACGAATAATTCCATACAGTGCAATATTAAGCAAGATTCCAGAAAATAGACCGGAAATTGGCGAAGGCGCATTACTGTGTGCATCAGCCAACCAAATATGCATCGGCACCAAACCGAGCTTTGCTCCAAAACCAATAAAAATAAAAACAAAAGCCCATCTGGCAATATCCGAAGAAAGCAAATGCGCATTTTGAGCAAGATTTGTTAAAGTAAAAAGATCGCTGCCACTTATGCCAGCCAAAGATGACCCATAACCAAGAAGCAAAATTCCAAGCAACCCCAAACTTATCCCTGTTGAACAAATAATAATATATTTCCAAGCGGCTTCGGCTGATGTTTTTTTGCGATAAAGTCCAACCAAAAATGTTGAGGATAGCGTCGTGCCTTCAAGCGTCATCCAAAGCAACAGCGCATTATTAGCCATAACTGTAATCATCATACAAAGAGCAAAGATATGAAACAATCCGAAATAAAGCTTAAGATCACTAAGTGTTAGAATCTTTTCTTCATATTCATGCCCAATATAACGAAAACTCACAACAGCTGCGGACACATATACAAAAGCAACCAGCGTTGCCATCAAAGCTGAAAAATTATCCACAAGCCATACGCTATCAGACCAAGCAGGTGATGACTGAAGAAGAACCGGCAAGGACATCGCGAAAACTGAAGCTCCCGCAGCAATTGCAAGCAAAAGACTACTTTGACGAATATGTTTTTCTTTTTTAAGAAAAATCACGCAAGCTGTTGCAACAAGAATAATGATGATTGTAATAATTGGTGTCATAAAGTTGTATTAAAAAATTCTAAAGGCTAAATTTTAAAGTCTAATTCAATTCTAAATTCTAAAGTTTAAATTAAAATGCAAGTCCTTTTATACTTTTCACTTTAGATTTGATTTAGTATTTAGTACTTAGACTTTAGCCTTTAATGATCTTATTCGGTTAAATTACGCAGGTCTTCAGTGTCAGAAGAACCATGAAATTCTCTGATGCGTGAACCTAAAATTGATAGAATAAATGCACTTGCAACAATGATAACAAACACACCAAGTTCAATTAGTAGCGGCAATGATTTTACAGTTACCAAAGTAAAAACTGTCACACCATTTTCAATAATAAGAAGTCCTAAAATTTGAGAAAAAATATTACGATGCACTATCATCGTTGCTAATCCTAAGCCAATAAGAGCAAAGGAAGCAAACAAAAGAGTGTCGAATTCCACCACGCCAACAATTGGAGTTTGCTTCATCACAAAAAATGTTGCACCCAAAATAACAACTGCCACAAAATAACTAGAAGCGGGACGGAGAAATGATGGCGAACTTATGAGCTCTTTATGTTTTCTTTGTGCATAGCGAATAACAGCAGGAACCAAGAAAGTTTTAATCAAAATAGTCACAGCTGCAAAAAGCCACAGATGCTTTTTTTCCTCCCCGCCTAAAATAAAAGAAAGTCCAAGGGCAATACCAGCAATACTCAAAGAAGAAAAGGCGTAGTATCGAAGCATAACTTGTGAGCGAGCACGACCAAATAAAAGTATCACAAAAAATACTGCCAATATAGAAAATATTGTGTGATATTCAATATCAACATTGATAACAGAAGAAAACATCGCAATCAACATTCCAAACATTGCTGTGAAAAAAGCAATCGACATAAACTCCTGCATTCTATAGAATCTCATTTTAACAACAACTGTTTCAAGCAAAGCCAAGAATCCCATCGCAACAACAACTTTAATAATTCCAAATAAAACAGCAACAATCCCAGCGCCCAAAGAAGCAATCATCCCAAGATTGGTAGCAACCGCAACAGTCTGCGGGAAAATAAAATTTGAAAGCAAAATAGCAAAAACGGTCAGTTTAATTGCACTGGCATATTCAAGCATGGCCAAATATGCGCCAGAATATTCAAGAATCATTGCTTCATGTACCATTGTAAGTTCAAGATGTGTCGCTGGGTTATCCACAGGGTAACGGGCATTTTCAGCCAAAGTTACCAATAAAAAAGCAAAAACAGAAAGCAACAAATATGGATGAGAAAAAACAAGTTGTTGTCCCACCATTCCATCTATTGCAAAAGTACCACCCACAAGACTCATAGCGGCAAAAACCATTATTATTGTCGGCTCAACAAGGGCGGCTATTGTCATTTCACGACTTGAGCCCATTCCTCCAAAAGCACTCCCCGGATCAAGACCACCCAAAACCAAAAAGATTGAACCTATCATTAAAATCCCACCAACTACCAGAAAATCGCTCATGCTTGCCAATTTTCCACCAATAAATAGCAGAGGTAAAATAAAGGCCAATGCTATTGAAGTTGAAAAAACCACAAAAGGCACCACGCGAAAAACCCAAGATGTTGCAGTGGAGATAACCATTTGCTTTCTAAAAAGAGTCGCGAATGTATAATACGGCAAAAAAGGAGATGCGCCCTTGCGTCCTTGAAGACGCGCTTTACAAAAGCGGACCAAGCCGGAAGCAAACGGCGCAATCAGAATAACAAAAATTCCCTGTAATAATGTTGCTAATATTGGATTCATAAAACTATAATTAATGTGACAATTAATGTTCCCAAAACAAAAAGCAAATAATATTGAATACGCCCACCCTGAATCACGCGAGCACGCTCAGCCAAAAAATTCAAAATACCTGCGATCGGTTGATATAATTTATCTTTCCAAACAGATTTTAATGACATAGAAAAAGTATAGTTGCGAATCCAAGGATTAGTCTCAACAACTGCTACCGATTTTAAAACCTTATCTCTTCCCAATAAATGCAGAAAGAAAAACCTAATTGGGCCAGAAAAAGCCGTGGCGGAATATTGCATTGTTGCATCAATCGATTGCCCACAATCCCACGTTTTGTATTTCCTCTCCGAAACCTTGCTGCCAAAAAAATTATACACTGCGTACGTCAGTGCCAAGAAAATTACAAACAGTGAAAATATCATTGATGAAGAAAGATGACTTGTTATTGCACTGATTGATTGATCAGAAGGCATTGTTGCCAAAATACCACCATTACCGTTTAACCATCCAATAATAGGTTTAGCAAAAATACCCAAAACCAACACTCCTGATCCAAGTATCATCACAGGAATACTAAGCATATAATCAGTTTTTTCAGCTCTTTCTTCAATATGATCTGTACGAGGAAGTCCAAGCATTGAGATACCAAAAATTTTAATCATAGCAAATATTGCCAAACCACTGACAAGTCCCATAAGCGCGATACTGCCCAATATTACCAATATTGCAACAGAATCAAGTAGCGGGCTACGTAATAAGCTGATTGCATTTTGAATCAATCCCCACTCTCCGTAAAATGTTCCGAATGGAGGAAGTGGAACTGCAGATAAAATTGCAATTAAAAATGCAAATGAAAAGAACGGCATAATTTTAGCCAAACCTCCCATCGCCTCAAGACTTTTAGAATGAAAACGACTGATTGCAATTCCACTACTCAAAAAAAGTGCTGTTTTAAAAAGTGCATGATTTATTGCATGAAAAACAGCAAACACCACTATAATATTGGAAATTATCACAATACTGTCAGCAGAGCTTTGGGATAAAAGATAAATTGAAATTCCAAGCATCGTAAAAATAATTCCCATATTTTCAATACTACTATAAGCAAACGCACGTTTCATATCCCTTTCAATAACCGCATATAACACACCAACGATTGCAGAAAGAAGACCAAGCGCGATAACAACAAGTCCTGCCCAAGCAGGCAAATTCGTCATAGCAAAAACAATTTTAATAAAACCATAAATTGCGACTTTAAGCATAAGACCGGACATCAAAGCTGAAATATTGCTTGGAGCTTGCGGATGCGCTTCTGGCAGCCAAACATGAAATGGAACAAGCCCAGCCTTTGAACCAAAACCAAACAAAAATAGCATGAAAGCAAGTGCGGCTAATGCTGGTGAAAGGGTTGATGATAAAAAAGCAATATCAGAAAAATCAAAAAATAAATTTCCGCCACTCAAAATCAAAAAGCCTCCCAAAATTGCTGAGGCTCCAAGATGCGTCATAATAAAATACAAGAAAGCTGCGCGAACAGACTGAGAAGTTTTGTCAGCCATAACAAGAAAAAAAGATGTGATACTCATAACCTCCCAAAAAAACAAAAACGCAAAAGCGTTATTGGCAAACAGTACTCCTTGCATTCCAAAAACAAAAACTACTGTTAAAAATTGTGTGAGCGCAGGATTATAAGTTTTTTCATAAAGCTCCAAATATCTCATGCTATATATTCCCACCAAGGCTGACACAAAACTAATAACAATAAAGAAAATAGCGCTTAAGAGATTTACTGTCGGCGCAAAATTAAAAAGCCAATTCCATTGTCCCAAAATAATTTCCTTTGGGGCAAAATTAAACAAATATAAAATTCCAGCGATAAAACCCAGAGTATTTACTAAGACAAAAAGTTGAACGGATTTTTTCCATTGACCGCCAATAAGCGCAAACAGAGCGGCAAAAAATAGGCCAAAAAAATAAACAAAAAAACCGAAAGCTATTAAATCTATCGTTATCATACAATTATATTAAAAATTTTTCTGATTAAGAGATTGAAGAACTCCCCGCAAAATTTCAATAGGGCGTGGAGGATTTCCTGGAATACGGATATGCACAGGAATGACTTTTTCAACTCCCCCAACCACAGCATATGAATCCTTCCAAATACCACCATCTATTGCTCCGTCGCCAAGTGCTACTACAATGCAAGGACTCGGTGCGGCTTCATAAGTTGTTTTAAGTGCATTTTCAAGATTGCGCGTAACCGGACCTGAAACAAAAAGCATATCGGCGTGCCTTGGAGATGCCACAAAAGTGAGTCCAAAACGATCAATGTCATAATAAGCATTATTCAGGGCTGTAAACTCAATCTCTTCAGCGTTAGTAGAACCAGCATCAACCGCGCGGATGCGCAAAGAACGACCCCCGTATAATCTTTTTATAGTAGCTTTTAGTTCCTCACCGACTTTTTCAAATTGAGCATCAACAGGAAAATCCCTGATTGTTTGTTCATTTTCTGTGACTTTTGGCCCAAATAGTAAGATTTTGAGTAATTGAAAAAATTTCATAAAAAACGTTATTATCAGAAGTTACGCGTTTCGAAACATTTCTTTTTTGGCCAATTGTTGGCGACAGCGACTCTTTGAGCTTTTGGATACTCGCCCCGTCAAATTGTTCACAGTAGTGAACACCAGCTTTGCTGGATTTGACGGGGTAAACATTCATCCAAAAGCGTGCCAAAAAAGAAATAGTTGAGAAAATGCGTAAGTCCTAAATATTCATATTTGCCATTTTATCAGCAATAACATCTATTCTGCTCGCTATTTTAATTTTTGGCAAGACCTGTGGTGCATAAATGCCTAATTACTAATTCCCAATTTCTAATAAAATTCCCAATATCAAATTTCAAAATTTTAACATTAGAAATTTATTTTTTATTAGAAATTAGATATTAGACATTAGAAATTTGCAAATAATATATATGCAAATACATATGCAAACATCGCACTCACTTGTGATTAATCTATCTTAATATTATGTCTGCTATGGTGTTTTCTGGCGACTCGAACGCGGGCAGATTCTTTCTCGATTGCTGCCGCTACCCTTGCATATTCCATCTCATTCATTGTTACTTTTTCTTTTTTAATTTCTTCCGCTCTCTTCCTAGCTTCTTCAGCCCGCTTCAAATCAATTTCGTCGGCTGCTTCAGCCGTGTCAGCCAGCACAACTAGCGTATTATTATTAAATTCAACAAAGCCGCTTGAAACAACCAACAAGGTTTCTTTCCCGCCCACTTTAAACATAACCTCGCCAGCTTTTAGCGATGCAATATACGAACGATGATCCGGCATGATTGTCACTTCCCCATCAGTAACTGGAAGCGTGATCTGATCAACCTCCTGCTCGAAAAGCGTTCGTTCAGGAGTAACAATTTTGAAATTTATTTTTTTGGACATAAATATAATAAATTAATTCCTAATTTCCAATTCCTAATTTCCAACAAAATTTCAAATACTTTTAATTTAAAATTTATGCATTGGACATTAAGATTTTATTAGAAATTAGATATTAGATATTGGAAATTATGAAATCAAAAAATTACTATTTTTTGATTTCGTCGATGCTTCCTTTCATATAAAAATCCTGTTCAGAATATTCGTCCATTTCTCCATCAAGCAGCATTTTGAATCCGCGTACTGTGTCAGAAAGTTTCACATATTTTCCGGGAGCACCGGTAAATTGTTCAGCCACGAAAAATGGTTGTGAAAGATATTTCTGAATTTTTCGAGCTCGCGTTACCAAAACCTTATCTTCGTCGGAAAGTTCTTCCATTCCCAAAATTGCAATAATATCTTGCAAATCTTTGTATCGTTGCAGCACACGTTGAACTCCACGAGCAACATCATAATGTTCCTGACCAACAATATTTGGGTCTAAAATTGTTGAGCTTGAATCAAGAGGATCTACAGCAGGATAAATTCCCAATTCTGAAAGTCCACGAGAAAGCACCACTGTTGAATCCAAATGTCCGAAAGTTGTGGCAGGCGCTGGATCAGTCAAATCGTCCGCCGGCACATATACAGCCTGCACAGATGTTATTGAACCATTTTTGGTTGAAGTAATTCGTTCCTGCAATTTACCCATTTCTTCAGCCAAGGTTGGTTGATATCCCACCGCTGATGGAATTCGTCCCAAAAGCGCTGACACTTCAGATCCGGCTTGTGTGAAACGGAAAATATTATCCACAAATAAAAGCACATCTTTATTTTCTTGATCGCGGAAATATTCAGCCATCGTCAAAGCTGAAAGAGCCACACGCTGACGAGCTCCTGGCGGTTCATTCATTTGTCCGAACACTAAAGTTGTTTTGTCCAGCACGCCCGATTCTTTCATTTCATGGAAAAGGTCATTTCCTTCGCGAGTTCGTTCTCCCACTCCGGCAAAAACAGAAAATCCACCATGCTCCTGCGCAATGTTTCGAATAAGTTCCTGAATAACAACAGTTTTTCCCACTCCAGCACCACCGAAAAGTCCAACCTTTCCACCTTTTACGAAAGGACAGATAAGATCAATAACCTTAATTCCTGTTTCAAAAATTTCAGCCTCGGTTGCTTGCTCGGCAAATTTTGGAGCGTCGCGATGAATTGGAAGTTTTTTTGGACTTTCCAAGTTTGGTTTTCCATCAATTGCTTCTCCCAAAAGATTAAACATTCGTCCCAATGTTTCTTGTCCAACCGGAACTTGAATAGCAGCTCCAGTATCAACAACTTCCATTCCACGACGAAGTCCATCAGTCTGACCCATCGCCACTGCACGAACTTTTCCACTCCCCATATGCTGATGAGCTTCCAGCACAATCTGTTCATTTTCTCCAGTTTTAATGTTCAGCGCGTTATAAATCTCCGGCAATTTGTCATCAAACTGCACGTCGACTACAGGACCGATGATTTGGATAATTTTACCAATGTTTTTAGTCATACTATTTTATTTATTAGGATAATTAATGTTATTTAAATTATGTTTATAATTTCGAATTTCCAATTTTGAATTTCGAATCAATTTCTAATGCTTGAATTTTTAATGTTTCAAACATTATATCATTCAGATTTGATTCGAAATTCAAAATTCAGACTTCGAAATTGTTTCGAGAACCATGTTCTATTTGTGGCCTTTTTAAGCCCTAAACAGAATCAGAATCTCGAATTATTGTTTGACCTGTCGCTCGCGAGCGACGGGTCTTGACTTTTTGGTGATTTGGGTGTATACTATACGGTTGTAGTTATTTAAATAAATCGCAACAAAATTCTTTTGCAAGGGGAGTAGTGAAATGAGCTCAAAACTTATTCAAGTAAATACCTACCATGTCGGTCACAATGGTGGTCCAGGTGGACCAATTAACATGCAACGCTTCATGGATCACTTCAAACTCATATCCAAGTTTGATGAGCTCCCAAAAAGCATTAAATTAATTACTGCGGATGGGACAGAAATAGAAATCATGCCAGATGAGTCAACTGGTAATCTATGGGTTTCTATCTACACGCGCCCATAACACCCCTTTACCGCTCCGTTCCGAGATTCATTCGGAATGTGAGCGGTTTTTTTATTTTTTCCAAATTTTCAAAACTACTTTTTTTGTCATTCCGAACTTGTTTCGGAATCTAGAAGAGCATGAATGTTCAAGCCCGACGAGATCCTGAAACACCCGCCTCGACTCGCGAGACGATCGCTCGTCGAAGCGAGGCGGGAGTTCAGGATGACAATATATTTTAAATTTGCATTTTCCTAAGAAGCTAAAAAGCTAAAGCCTAATAAGCTACTCAAGGGCTGCTCTCCCTGCTGAAATCTCAGCGATTTCCTGCGTAATCTTTCCTTGTCTGATTTGGTTATATGCCAGAGTCAAATCCTCACTCATCTCTCCGGCTGCGTCGGTGGCGTTTCTCATGGCGAGCATTCGCGCAGATTGCTCGGAGGCTTGCGATTCCAAAACTGCGTGGAAAAGCTGCATCTCAATCAAACGCGGAATGATAAATTCCAAAACCTCTTCGGGACTAGGCTCAATCTTATATTCAACCATAGGCTCTTCCAATCCATATTCTTTAGCAATAATATCCATTTCAGCAATTTGTTTTTCAATATCAATTTTTGAAATCGGCAAAACCTGACGAATTCTGGTTTGCTGATTTACAGCACTGACATAATCAGTATACACAACAACAACTTTGTCATATTTTTTTGCCAAATAATCTTCCATCACAATTTTTGAAAGTGGTTTGATGTCAGCGACAGTCGCAAATTTTCCACCATCTTCAAAAGCAGCGATGATATCTTTTTGCATTTTTTTCACCATACTCTCACCTTTTTTTCCAATCGTAATAAAATCAATCTTCAAATCTTCGTCTTTGATTTTTGATTCTATTTTCTTTTTTCCAATACGGTTTATTTTCAATTTTTCAGGATGCAAAATTTCTTCTTTAATTTTTTTGGCAACTTGCGTGTTAAATGATCCGCAAAGTCCGCGGTTAGAAGTCACAGCAATAATCAAAACACTTTTCACTTCGCGCACTTCCAAGAAACCATATCCTTGTGAAGATTCAAAAGCTCGCGCCAAGTTTGTCAGCACACTCCAAGCAGCATGAGCGTATGGTCTAATCCCCAGCACACTAGCCACTGCGCGCCTCATTTTTGCAGCACTAACCATCTCCATCGCTTTTGTTATCTTGCGAGTGGAGTTAATAGAGCGTATTCGTCTTTTTATGTCGAGTGATGAAGCCATATGTTTATATTAAATATCAAATTAAAAATAACAAATATCAAATGAATTCCAAATGCCAAATGTTTTAATTTTGTCATTTAAGAATTTAAGCATTTATTTGAAATTTTTAATTTATAATTTGAAATTCTGCTTTTATGTGGTCTGATATATTTCCTTAAACTCCTTAATCGCCTTTTCCAATCCCGCCACAACGTCTTCTGAAAGTTCTTTCTTTTCTGAAATTAGTGCGATCAATTCTTTAGCATTAGAATCCAAATATTTATGAAAATCTTTTTCCCAAGTTTTGATTTCTTCCACCGCCACATCATCCAAAAATCCATTCGTCAGTGCATACAAGATTGCAACTTGATGCTCAACAACCATTGGTTCGTATTGTCCTTGCTTAAGAATTTCAACTGATCGTCTTCCACGTTCAATCTGAGCGCGAGTTTTTTCATCAAGATCAGAGCCGAATTGTGCAAACGCTTCAAGTTCACGAAACTGAGCAAGTTCAAGACGAATCTTTCCAGCCACTTTTTTCATAGCTTTGATTTGAGCGCTACCACCCACACGAGAAACTGAAAGTCCCACATTTACGGCTGGACGAATTCCTTTATAGAATAAATCTGATTCCAAGAAAATTTGACCGTCAGTGATAGAAATAACATTAGTTGGAATGTATGCACTAACATCTCCTGCTTGCGTTTCAATAATCGGAAGTGCGGTCATTGAACCACCACCGAAGTCTTCATTAAGTTTCGCACTTCTTTCCAAGAGTCGTGAATGCAAATAAAAAACATCTCCTGGATATGCTTCGCGTCCCGGTGGACGTTTCAAAATCAAAGAAATCTGACGATATGCCCAAGCGTGACGAGAAAGATCATCGAACACGATCAAAACATCCTCTCCTTTGTCCATAAAATATTCTCCAAGCGCGCAACCAGAATATGGAGAAATGTATGAAAGCGCTGAAGATTCAGATGCTCCTGCTACCACAATAGTTGTATATTCCATTGCTCCACGTTTTTCAAGTTCTCCCAAAATACGTGCAATCTTTGATTCTTTCTGACCAATCGCCACATAAATACATTTCATGTTCTGACCTTTTTGATTGATAATGGTATCAATTGCAATCGCAGTCTTTCCAGTTTGACGATCACCAATAATAAGTTCGCGTTGTCCGCGTCCAATTGGAATCATCGCATCGATAGCTTTAATTCCAGTCTGTACCGGCTGATGAACTGATTTACGAGTAATAACGCCAGGTGCAATTTTTTCTACAGGATAAAATTTATCAGCTGCAATATCGCCTTTTCCATCTACTGGAATTCCAAGCGGATTAATAACACGTCCGATCATTGCATCAGACACTGGAATTGAAAGAACTTTGCCCGTGGCTTTAACCTCATCACCTTCTTTGATTCCAGTATAATTTCCGAGCACAATTACACCCACGCGATCTTCTTCAAGATTAAGCGCCACGCCGATTTCCCCATTTGGGAATTCAACCATTTCTGATGCCATAAGCTCTGAAAGTCCAGAAACACGAGCAACACCGTCACCCATTTCAATAACTTTCCCAACTTTTTCAGTCGAAGTTTCAGTTTTGAATCCTTCGATTTGCTTTTTTAATTGTTCGATAATGAAATCTTTGTTCATAATATATAGTTATAAAGTTTATAAGGTTTTTAAAGTTTATAAAGTAAAATACATCCACACTTTACGAACTTTATGAACTTTACGAACTTTTAACTTATTAATTTATTTTTCAAATTAGTTAATTGTTTTTTCACACTACCATCTATAATATCATCATTAATCTTGATTATAATTCCTCCTTGAATCTTTTCATCAATAACATTCTTGATCTCCACAACTTTAGCTGAATATTTTTCTTTCACAAATTTTTCAATTTTCTCTTTCATTTCGTGTTCAATTTTTTCCTTTGTCACAACTTCGGCCACAATTATTCCATTTGCAGCATTATATAATTCGCCAAATTTTTCCATTATTTTTCCAGCATTTTTCAATTGTCCGTCAGCCTTCAATTGCTGCGCAAATTTTTTCACAATAACTAAAAGCTCCTGCTCGGATTTTCCGTCGGTCATTTCAAAAAGTGTTTGGGAATATTGCTTAATGGATACTTTCATTTTTGTGAATATCAAATTTCAAATTAAAAATTCCAAATCAATTATTAAATTTCTTAATTACAAATTTCAAACATTTGGCATTTGAAATTCATTTGATATTTGTAATTTGTTATTTTTAATTATCTGATTGCTTTTGCAATTAAATCAGTGTCTTTCTCACTTGTCATTTTTTCATCAATAAGTTTTCTGGTTGCTGCCACCACCAATTCAGCGATTTGCCCTTTCACTTCTTGCATCATTTGATTTTTTTCTAATTCAATCTTTTTTGCACTGTCAGCAAGAATTTTTTCAGCTTGCGCTTTTGCCTCAACCACAATTTCTTCCTTGTTTTTTACAGCCACAGCCTCGGCTTTAGCCACAATTTCTTGCGCAGTTTTTCGAGCCTCAACCAAAACTTCCTTTTCCTTCTGCGTAATTTCAGCGAGCCTTTTCTGCGATTCTTCTGCGTCTGCAATTCCTTTTTCAATTTTTTCACTGCGCTCATTCATCAATTTCATCATTGGACCATAAGCATAACGCTTAAGCACAAATAAAACGATGGCAAAGTTTACCAACTGCGCAATGATTAATTTAATGTCGATGTGAAATGTTGAGATTAGTTCTTGCATAAAATTTTGTAATTTTGTAATTTTGTAATTTTTAAATAATGTCCTAATTTCTAATTTTTAAAAATTATAATTTAAGATTTATTTATAAAATTTAAAAATTAAAAATTTGAAATTGCTATTTTATAATATTCTCATCTCGACTTCCTATTTCTAAGAAGCCGAATGAAAACACTAATAACTATTTAATTGAGAATGCGATTACCAAAGCATAAATTGAGATAGCTTCGGCAAAGGCAGCCATCAAAAGCATCGGCACGAACAATTTTCCTGCAGATTCAGGATTGCGTCCAATTGATTCCATTGCTTTTGCTCCGATCATACCAATTCCAATACCAGGTCCGATTGCACCAAGGCCGATTGCCAAGGCTTTTGCAAGCATTGTTAATTCCATGTTGTTTTTGTGCTCACAGTATCCATGCTTTCTCTCATTTAAGGGAGAATGAATATTGTCAGCAAAATTATTAATTACTTTCTTCAAACACACTATCAAAATTTAATTTCTTAAATTCTGAATTGCATTTTTGAATTTGTATTTTGCATTCTGCATTTCCTACAACCTAATTCCTGCTCCTAATGCTCTTCTGCTGTCGTTGCTATACTCATAAACGCCAAAGTCAAAATTGCAAACACTAGAGCCTGCACTATTCCAACTATCAATTCCAAAAACATAAACGGGATTGGCAGCAGGAATGCAGAAATGGCCATCATTGAAGCTAGCAAAACTTCTCCTGCAAAAATATTTCCAAAAAGTCGAAGACTAAGCGATGCAATCTTGGCGATTTCCCCTACCACCTCAATCAAACCTACGAAAGCTTTGATTGGATTTACCATTATCAAAATCGGTTCTTTGCGTCCCTTTTTGAAAATTTGCAAAAATGCTTTGATGTTAAAAAATTTATTGAAATGATTCCAAGCTCCAACCCAAACAACACCCAGAATGTGCGAAAGAATCACTGCAAAAAGTGAAATTGCTAAGGTTGTGTTAAGGTCAGCTGTAGCGCCGCGTAAAAATGGAATGAAAACTTTTCCGTGTGCGCCTGTCTCCACAAATCCAATCGTACCAACTCCCGGAAGAAGTCCTAACCAATTGTTTACCAAAATAAACAAGAATAGTGACAATACTACTGGCAAAAATTTTCCTGTTTTTTTGCGAGAACCAGTGACACTATCAGCCAAATTCAAGGCTTGTTCTAAAAGAATTTCAAAAATATTTTGCACACCAGACATTTTCTTTGTTTTTTTGCTAGCCTTTTTACCAACAAGCACAAAAAAAGTCACCAAAATGGCAACTGTGATCCAACTCATAACAAGCGAATTTGTGATTGTAAAATTTCCCACATGCAAAATCGGCTCAGCGAACAAGGTTGATTCTGTTTGAATCTCCTGAGAAGGTTGTGTATTATTTTGTGTTGATAACTCCGACATCAATTTCTGAACCACTGATTAGCACTTGATTATCCTGATTGCACATGATTTTTTTATCAGTGAAATCATGTGCGTTCATGTGATAATCAGTGGTTCTGATTATTTTATTTCTTGCTCATTTCTTTTAAACCAATCCTAACCAGCATTACTATCGAGATTATAAATGAAATTGAAACACTTGCCAACATTAGCCATGGCTGCGAATGAAAAACTCGATCAAGATATTTTCCAATGATAACGGCAATTACTACCGGAATAGCAATCCAAGCGCTTAGCCTTGTGAAAAGCACAAGCCCAGGTTGCCACCATGGAATTTTTGGATTTTTCTGCTCTTCCATTTATGTTAGCTTTTTAAACACCACGCTATCCATTATCTCGCTAAATTTGCTTTACGTCAAGCAAAATCGACCAAACATTGACATAATAAACATATTATGCCACAATAATGTACTGACAACGTCAGATATTCTTTAACAAAAGGAGCAGGCCAAATGAGAACATACGCCAAAAAGGGCTTCCGGATACTGACCTTTATTGTCTCATCATGGATTTTCATTTCACTTATAATTGCTGCAACGATAAGATATGCCAACACAAGAATTACCGGAATAACAATGACGTTGTTTGCTGCTTTTATGCTCGTACAATGCACATTTATAGTTTTTTTATTCACAATTTGGCTACAAAATAAATTAAAGGGAAGGAGGATCTGATGGAAACAATGTGAAATAAAAAATTAAAATGTTCCGTATCGATAGCTCTTTATTCTTTAATTTCAAAAGGAGGCACAAAATGAATTCGGTTGCAATCATAGACGCTATAAGCCCAAAACTCTTAAACGACCACTACCACGATTGGCAAAAAGAAAACCCAGATGAAATAATAACTAGCACAAAATGTACTTCTGTTCTTATTGGCACTGGCTCTTATCCTGGAATTTCTCAACATTTCATTTTTATTTTCTACAAGAAAAAGACTCTGCCAACAAAAATCGGCTAAATTTTCTAAAAATAAAGCAACTCAACAAAAACCGCTGCGCAGAAACATCGCGCAGCGTTTTTTTTCTTTTTTGTGTCATCCTGAACGAAGTGAAGGATCCCTGGCGCTATATCACAAAACTTTCTACTACAAATATCCCTCGAGCAGATCTTTAAATTCAACATTATTCCTTTTAATAAGATCAATTTTCTTTTGTCGCGTCCAACCCTTTATCCTTTTTTCAGCTACGATCGTATCCATAGCTGTGGAAAAATTTTCATAGAAAACCAATTTATCCACATTGTATTTTTTTGTAAATCCTTCAACTTCCTTATTTTTGTGCTGAAAAATTCTACCTACAAGATTACTCGTCATACCAGTATAAAAAACTGTATTGTTTTTATTTGTGACAATATATACACAGAATACTTTTTCCATATTAATGTGAATAATATTATTTTGTGCTTTTAAGTAAGGGATTCTTCGCTATGCTCAGAATGACAGATAGAGAACTTTTTTTGCATTTTGTGATGTTGCTTGCGCAACATCTTCAAGCATCACACCTTTCACGTCGGCGATTTTTTGGGCCACCTCTTTGACAAAAAGTGGTTCGTTGCGGATTCCTTTTTCTAAGGGTCGCGGAGTCAAATAAGGGCAATCAGTTTCAATGACAATATTTTTTAAATCAATTTCTTTGATTAAGCGGTCATAACTTTCGCCATAGGTAATAATTCCATTTAGTCCAATTTTATACCCAAGTTCAATAAATTTGTTGGCAGTTTTATATGACCCAATAAAGCTGTGCACTATTCCCCTTTTCTCCACTGGATGGGTTTGCAAAATATCCAAAAGGTCATCATAACCATCCCAACAATGCAGCATTACTGGTTTTTGCACTTCGTTAGCTAATTTTATAAATTCAATCAAAGTTTCTTTTTGCAGATTTTTCAAAAATTCCACATCATCATCTTCAGTAAAATGATGATAATCTAAACCAATTTCACCAATCGCTACAACTTTTTCATCCTTGGCTAATTCTAAATATTTTTGATAATCAAGTTGTTCGCCTGTTGTTGGAATTTCCTCTTCGGTAAGTTCCTCGGGATCGTGATGAGTAAAACTCCCCTTTTTTAAATGCACAGGATGGATGCCGACCGCAGCATATATACCAGATTCAAATTTGTGCGCGTATTCAACTGCGCGTTTGCTGGTTGAATATTGCGAACCAACATTAACCACATTCATACCATCTTTAAGACAACGACGGAGTACATCTTCCCCGTCGTCTTTATATGCATTGAAATTTGTATGAGCATGGGTATCGAAAAGATTCATAAAAACTATATTTCTTTAAGCTTGTTTCTTATTTCTTCCAATTTTGCAGCCGTATCCTCCTGGATTTCAGATAATGCATTAATGCTGCCTATTTTAACCACGGGACTAAATGTGCCATCCTCTTGAGCCATATGATACCTTAAAACATATTTTTCCATCAGCTCATCGTATTTTATGGGATTTTTGTCTATTTTTATACGTTCTATTTCATCAGCTCTGTTTTTAGCAACCATAACGGAACCCTCATAAACCTTTTCATTCTTTTCACCTGAATCTTTTTTTGGAATTTCTTTACCAAGATGATAATGTTTCACTAATGAATCAATAATTTCTGCTTGTTTTTCTTCTTCACCTGACAATTTTTCTAATAGTTTTTGCACACCCTCCTCTCCTAAACTTTCAATTCCCAAAAGAGTCACGTTGTTTTTTATACGCAAAAAATTATCCCCTTCAAGGATTTTTTCTATTCCCACACACTCCTTTGTTGGATGATTTCCGCGACACAGACCGCAAGAAATTCTTTCTACTTTTTTAATATTCAATCCCTCTTCCCCTTTTTCACCTGCCAAGCCTAGCATCTCATGAGAATACACCATAATTTTATTGTTACAATTAAAAAAACAAACAGATCATTTTATATCGTTCAAATTGCCGTTAAGCACGATTGGACTCATAGCCATAATTTCATCCTTATAAGTCACTTCTGGAATACCTTGGAGTAAATATATTTTTTTGCCGAGAGCGTGAGCAAAGCCCATTTCAAGAAAAGAGCTTCCACTTATATAGTCTTCCTTACCATCTTTCAATGATTTATTAAGAACCAGCAAAGCATCAGAAGTTTTAAGCTTTTCAAAGAAAGATGCTCTATTTTCCTCTTTCTTTGCTTCATCCTTTTCTGACAATTGATCCAAAAACTCAAAAGTTGGGACAACTTCATAACCCTTGTTCTCCAATTCTTCTTGAACTTCCATGATGTCTGGCAACATATAGACATTGCCGCTGATTGCAATTTTCATAAGATTCATGAAACATATAACATATAGCATACAACATAGAAAAGCCGCTACATCATACCTGCATATTACAATTTCATTTAAAATTATTCCTAAAAATAGTACTGCAATTAGATACAAATTGACAACAAATTTATTCCTCAACGGTGTTTACTTGATGCGCTGAAAGAGTGGCTGCGCAACCTTGGTTTCAAGAGCGGTTTTTATTTTGGAAGAAGTCTCTGGCATAAAAGGAGTTAGCAACTCAGCAATTTTATTTAAATCTGAAAGCAATTTTTTCATAACTTCAGCAAATTTTTGCTCATCACTTTTAGCTAATTCCCAAGGCTTATTATCTTCAATATACTTATTAGAATCTTTCACTAAATTGTTTATATATTCAAGCGCAGCATCAAATTTAAATTCGTTTAAAAATTCAGAAATTTTATCACTAAATCCAATAGCTGGCGGAGGAACTTGGAAATTCTGAGCAAGCTTAATAACTCGCGAAGTTAAGTTTCCCAATCCGTTAGCCAAATCAGCATTATATTTTTCAGTCATTCTTTCCATTGTTAAATCCAAATCATCTCCAAATGTTCCGCCGCTCATCAGAAGATAGCGCGTGCCATCAACTCCAAATTTTTCAATCATTTCATCAATACCGATAACATTGCCAAGTGTTTTGCTCATCTTTTTTCCACCAGAAAGAATATGACCATGAATAAAAAGGCTTTTTGGCAATTCAATTTCAAGATTAAGCAAAATTGCAGCCCAAATTGTTGCATGGACGCGCAAAATATCCTTGCCCAGCATTTGAATTTCAGCCGGCCACATTGAGGGAATATTTTTACTTTTGCCATCCCATCCAATTCCAGTAAGATAATTCAGCAAGGCATCAAGCCAAACATATGTCGTGTGCTGCGTGTCAAAGGGAATTTCAATTCCCCATTTCAAATTCTTGCGAGAAATAGAAACGTCTTCCAATTTTTGAGTTTCCAAAAAAGAAAGTATCTCCTTCTTATATCTCTCCGGTTGAATCTTAAATTCATCTGATTTTATTTTTTCGATCAAAGTTTCCTGCCATTTTCCCATTTTCATCAAATAACATTCTTCTTCCATTTCCTCTGGAGCAATATTGTGATCTGGACATTTTCCATCTACCAATTCATTTTCACTTTTAAATTGTTCGCAACCAACACAATAAAGACCCTTGTATGAACCTTTGTAAATTGAGCCATTGTCGTGCAAGGTTTGTAAAACTTTTTGCACCGCTAATTTATGAGTTGGAGAAGTGGTACGAATAAAACCATTATTACTAATATTTAATTGCTTCCACAGATCCTGAAAAATCTCAGCAAATCCATCCACAAATTTTTGTGGCTCAACACCTTCTTCCTCAGCTTTCTTTTGAATTTTTGCTCCGTGCTCATCAGTCCCAGTCAAAAAGAAAACCTTATCATCTCCAAGCTGTTGACGATTAAAACGCGCCAAAACATCGCATGCAATTGTTGTGTATGCGTGTCCAATGTGAGGTTTGGCGTTTGTATAATATATAGGTGTTGTTATGTAAAACTTAGACATATTTTTCTGAATATTTTTTAATTTCTTCGTGCAGTGATGGGACTGATTCGAAATTCATAAATTCGCCGGGCTCAATCCATTTGTGCTCACTATGTTCTTCACTTAGCACCACTTCTCCACTTATCCAATCACACAAAAATGTTATTCCGATTTTTATTTCCCCATTACCATTCTTGAAATAAAAAACATTAAAAGGTTCTTTAATATCAACCATAATTTCTGCTTCTTCCATAATTTCTCTTTTAAGTGCTTCCTGCGGCGATTCGTTTTCATCCATACCTCCGCCAACAGTTTCCCATGTCCCACCCCTAAAACCATCCCTCACAGCGCGCTTAACCACTAGAATTTTTCCATCCTTTCGTATGATACCCTTAACTGCAACTCCAAATTTCATGCTTTCACTTATTTACAAATTTAAACCTGGATTCCCGCCTCCGCGGGAATGACAATTTTTTATTCAAATAGCAATTTGTAATTCTTTGACCAATACACAATTCCATTATAATAAGGAGCGTGATATGTTCCCAGGTAATTTATGGAAGCTTTTTTAATTGCAGCTGGACTGCTCGAAGTTGCTCCTGCACTTTTTAACTTTATTGCCATCGCCATCACACCATCAGTAAGGTCCCATGGATCAGGATTTCTGTGTCCAGTTGCAGATGATATTCTCGCAGAATATCCTTGCCAGACATCTGACATAAATTGAGGAATACCCATTGCGCCACCCTGACCAATATAGCCAGAAGGAGAACAAGAAACCTTTTTATCCTTGCTATATCCAAGGTTTTTTACCAATTCATCAAAGATATCATGACGTTTATATAAAAGAGCTATCGATGCCTTGTACTTTGATCCATATTTTTTATAATTAGCCAATGAAACCCTTTCTACCTGATCATAGGTACATTTCCCCGTGTTGGCACCAAGATTTGTTTCCATTTTCAAGAATCCATACAAAACTCCTTCCGGAACACCAGTTTTTCCACTGGCAAATTCAACAGCATCTCTAATGTTTTTGGCACTATACGATTTTCCGGAAAGTGCATTCAAATCTCCTTGCAATTCAACAAGTTGTTTTTGAAGTTTTGCAATGGTAGCGTTTTTGTCTTCAATATCTCCCTGCACATCAATCTGGTCAGCGACAAGTTCTTGCTTTTGATCAACTTTTTCGTCCAAAATCTCTTCATGCTTTTCCTTGGCTTCAGCCAGTTTAATTTTTTCTTGCTCAACTTGCTCTTTCGTTTGAGAAATTTGACCTGAAAGATCTCTTAGCTTGTCTTCAATTGTAAGCAAATGATCCGTGTCAGAAAAAACATCCGCAAAATTTTTACTAGTCAAAACAACATTCAAAACAGGTTGACCTTGATTATAGTACATCTGTTGAAGAAGACCTTTCAGCATTGTTTTTTGCAGTTGGATTTTGTCATTCAAATTATTAACCTCAGCCTCTTTGCGTGAAATATTGGTAGTTGTTTCATTTATAACAGCCTTTGTGTTGTTTATAACTTTCTGAGTTGAAGCAACAGCACCCTGAATTTGACCAAGATCTTTTTGCAATGCCGCCTTTGCTTTTTCTGCTTTTTTTATTGCACTTTCAATATCTTCCTTTTCATCATTAGCATCATCAATAGCCTTCTGTCTTGCAGCTTCATCCGCAGCAACTTTGTCAGCAGCCTCTTGTTCAGAAGTAGTATCCGCATTAACAGAGCCACCAAAAAAAACAACTTGTTGCCACACAAAAACAGGAACAATTACTGCCCAAGCCACGATTAAAACTATTTTTTTTGTATTTTTTTGCATATATTCATTTTAACACTAAAACAGCAATAAGCAAGGACAAAAAACAGACTTGTCGCCTGCTTTTTAATTTTTATAAAAAGTAAATGAAATTTTATCTCACTCTGTATTTTGACCAGACTTTTTTGCCGGATTTGTAGTCTTGAACAAACCAGTTATACACACCTACTGGTTTGTTTACTTTGTATTTTATAGAAAACTTACCTTTTGAATCGGTGTATACGACTTTTGGAGGATAATATGATTCGTTATTGCGTTGGAAGTATACAAGAACCTTGCTTTTCTTTGGGAAATTTTTTCCACTTTGAACGATGTAGTCTCCACTTTTGACTGTCTTTTTGGAATTCTTTATTTGTTTTGAATTCTTTTTTTCTTCATCAGAATCATTGTCATCAGAGCTGCTTGAACTGCTAGAATCTGAATCTGTTATCTTTAAATTTACATAAGTATCTGAAGTATTTCCAGCTAAGTCAAAAGCTCTGATTCTAACACTATATGTGTTTTTTGAAAGCGCTGGGGTTATTGTGTTGTCAACAACTCTCCAAGTTCCATTTTCATTTATTGCTGCAGGAAAAGAATAACTTCCGATGTATAAAGTTATTCCTACTGGAGAACCGGTGTATGTTCCATTAATTGCAGGTGTGGTATCAGTTGTTTCAAATGAAACAAATTCAGCATAAGGAAAACTAGTGTCCCAAGTTAAATACATATCGTCATATGCACTGGCACCTGAACTATCTGTTGCTGTAAGTCTTACAATGTATATTCCATCAGTATTGGCACTTACTGTTGTTGTTGCGCTGCTGGCAGATCCGAAAACTAAAGATCCTGGACCGGATTGTTTTGTCCAAGCATAAGTAATTCCAGTTCCAGTTGCTGAACCGGAAAGTGTCGTTGTTGAAGAAACTGTTTTATCTATTCCAGCGCTAACATTACCAACCGTAGCTGTTGGCAATGATATTGTGTAAGCTGAACTCATCACGGTACTGTTAGTCATCCCAGATTTTACTGCAATTGCTTTGAGTGTTGTAGTTGAACCAATACTGATGGCGCTTGAATACACTGTTGATGAAGTGGTTGGGGTTGAACCGTCAATTGTGTAATATATTGTTGCACCTGAAGTTGAGGAAGAAAGGGTTACTGATTGAACCGAGGTATATGTTCCTGCGGCGGGAGAAGATGTTGGAGCAATAACTTGGTCAAGTGCCAACAAAGGAGCGCTACAAGAGTCATCAGCTCCTCCGTCTATGCCGGTGCAACTCCAAGTCCAAGGACCAGTTCCCGCGGGAGTTGTCGCAGTTCCAGCACTGCAAAGATTGATAGTTGGAGCAGTTGCAACAGGAACACCATTTGCGGAGCCGCAGACTCCATCAACTGGGGTAACAACCTCGCCAATCGTATAAGTCTCAGTCATAACAGCGCTGTCTATCATACCAGCTTTAACGGCAATAGCTTTAATTGTTGTTGTATCGTATACATCAACACCGCCAGCATCATAAACAAATGATCCAGTTGTTGGAGCTGAACCATCAATTGTATAATATATTGTTGCGCCTGAGGTTGCCGAGGAAAGATACACAATCTGAGCATTTGGAAATGTTCCACCAACAGGATCAGCCACGGGAGTCGCAACAGTCTCAGTCGCAAGAACTGAAAATGTTACAGTGGTTGAAGCGCTTACATTACCAGCCACGTCTGTGCAAGTAATTTCAATAATCGTAACCGCATCATTAAGCATATTTCCCCAATCAAGAAAATCCATAACATGCATCAAGGTAGGGGTAGATGGATCGCTTATATTAAAACTATATTCTGCAGGCGTATTTTCTCCGACAGTCACAAGCCCCATACAGGTAGTTAACTCATCAGTAGTGGCGTTGAGAAAAACATCGACAGTTACAGCTGGTGGAACAGGAGCTGCAATTATTGCTGGGTTATTGTAATAAGTAGCATCGTATGTAGTAAAATTTGTTGAAGTTATCAAGGGTAAAGTAGCATCTTCTTGATAAGCGATACAATCAGAAACACATTCATCTGTGCAAGATGCATCCGTACAAGTCCAGGTCCAAGGAGCAGGAGTAGTTACCGAAGATGCCACACCAACAGAGCAAAGATTTTCCGTCGGCGCAGCAGCAAAATATGAACCATTTGCTGTGCCGCAATTAAGGCTGCCGGCAAGGGCTTGCTCAGAAAACAAAAAGATTCCGCAAACAAAAATTGCAACAAATGTGATGATTTTTGATATTTTATGCATTTGGTATTTTCATTAAACTTGTATTTATTTGTCTTTATTATATCACAAAACTGTTAAAAACTAAACAAACGCCTTAAGCAACCACCCAAACAATGATTTTTTGCTTTCAAATTGTTTCACTTTTTCTTGGTTTTCAACATTCTTGGCTGAGAGCTGAAAACTGAAAACTTTGAGCATATCTGAAAGCTGATCGCTCTTCATCATTTTTGACAAATATTCAGCTTGCTTGGAAATATTTTCAATATCTACATTTTTCAGTTTTATTTTTTTAAGTTCTCTATATTTAGGACCAAAAAAGAAAGTTACTATCTTCCCTCTTTTTTCAATACTAATAAATGCGGTGTCTATATTTTCCTGCACACTGTCTGAATTTTTCAAAACTATTTCCAACTCATCCAAAAAACGAACCTCTTCTTTCAATTCTTTTCTGGATTGCTCGGAAATATTTTTCAATGAAAGATTTACTGCAGCAAAAACATCTTTGTCATATTGAGATTTTATGTTCATCTTTTGAGTTTCTGTTTCTTTTTGAATAATATTTTCGCCGTCGACACCCTCCACAACATTTGGCTCAATGTTTTCATTTTGAACATCAGACTCTTCATCCAAGGAAACGTCCTCCAAAACGCCTTCGGGTGTTACTATTTGCGTTTCCAATTGAGGATTTGCCTCATCATATTCTTCATCTGCAACCTGAGCATTAACAGCAAGCGCAAAAAAAACAATCGGCACGAAAAAGAACACTAAGAATTTATTTTTTATCATATTTTTCTTTCGATTTTTAAGCATTATCAATGTTATTATTTTATCATAAAAACATTCCAAGCACAAAAAAAACAGCACGAATGCTGTTTTTTTTGAAAAACCATATTTAGTCAATAGACTATTTCTTTTCTACTGGTGCAGCTTCTTCTTTCACTACTCCGGCAACTTTAGAAACATCTTCTTCAACTTTGGTATCAAGTTCTGAAAGTGATTCTTCTGTGCGAGGTGCAGAAACCAAGGCGATTACTGTTTCACCATCCAAAAGAATTTCAACTTTGTCAGAAATTTTCAAATCTTTAACTGAAATAACATCATCGAAAGTTGCAAGTACTGAGATGTCGATTTCATATTTTTCTGGAAGATCAGATGGGAGACATTTTACTGAAATTTCATCCATATTCTTAATCAAAACACCACCAAGTGCTTTAACAGCAGGGGCTTCACCGACAAATTCCAACGGAATTTCAGTTTCCACTTCTTCTTTCATATTTACTTGAAAAAAATCAATATGAGTAACTTTTCCGCTCATTGGAGCTAATTGAATGTCATGAATCAAAACATTAAGTTTTTTTCCTTCAACTTCAAGTTGCACCAAGGCGCTTTCCCCAGCCTTAGAATATACTTTTTTAAATTCGTTGTAATTTACTGAAATATTCTCAGCAGCAATTTTGTTTCCATACATTACTGCAGGAATCAAATCCTGTTTTCTCAATTTATCAGCTTTTTTTCCGATTTCTGTTCGGATTGTTGCCTTAAGTGTGATTGCATTTGTCATTTTGTTCATTTGAACATTTAAATGTAACAGGATCATCGGGGTACTTTGCAGTAAATGGCGCTGCTAAGCTTCCTACTCTCTCCATTTCACGTTATTTGTCCGTTTATTTAGGCTTTATTAACTTCAGATAGAATAGCAGTATTTTGCTAGGATGTCAATTCTTGGCTAGGAATTAGGAGTTAGGAATTAGGTTATAGGTTATAGGAGGTAGGTTTCAGGTGCTAAGTGCTAGGTTTTAAGAAAAATTCATACCCCCGGAAATGGCTATGCGCAGCCATGTTTAGGCATAGTATTGACAAAATGGCAATTTGGGTGTATTATATATGGTTGATGATTCATCGAATCAGCGCAACAAAATCCCAGAGTCCAAGGAGACTACCCATGAAAACAGTTCTTTCCACAATCACACTTATCATTTCATTCGTAATCTGTTTTCCAGTTTTTGCTTTCGAATGCAATCCTAACTCCATCAAAATGCCTAAGGATGGCACGCTTCTTGTCAAAGCAATGGATGAGAAAGTACTGCTCTGCCTCGATAGGGGTAAATACGTTTTCATTGGAGTTGACGAAAACGGCAAAACGATTTCCGGCGAAATAGAGACTGGAATCAGCACTGATAATGGTGAGGTGAGTCTCGAGAATGGAGACTTTTTGGTTATTAAAACAACTAATGATCAGGAAGAAGACCAAATACAACGCCAAGATATGAATGCCAAGATATGAATTAACTTTCAGCCGCTACCTACAAGTCAATGACTTGCAAGGGGCGGTTTTTTTCTTGCTCAAATTTTTGCATTTCACCTAAAACGTAAATCCTACTTCCTGCTTCCGTACCCTACAACCTAATTCCTACCTCCTAATTCCTGAGCCTAGTATTCTTGTGAAATCGTCGTTTCCCTTCGGGAATTGATACTACTCAAGATTCCAATGCTGGCCATAACGACAATGAGGGAGCTTCCGCCGTAACTTAAAAGTGGGAGCGGAATTCCGGTAACTGGCATAATACCGATGTTCATTCCAATGTTTTCAAAGACTTGGACGAAAAACATCAGCATAATCCCAACCGTAATAAGAAAACCAAAATTGTCAGGGGCGCTCATAGCAATCAGGCGCATTCGATAAAACATAACGCCAAAAAGTCCGACCACAAAAAGTGCTCCAAGTAGTCCGAGTTCTTCAGCAATGGAGGCGAAAATAAAATCAGTGTGCTTTTCCGGCAAAAAGTTGAGTTGAGATTGACTGCCGTGTCCAATTCCCTTGCCTGTCAAACCTCCAGATCCAACTGCAATCATCGATTGATTCACGTTATATCCAGCACCACGAAGATCAACCGCACTGGGATTAACCAAGCTCAAGATGCGATCTTTTTGATATGGCTGCATAAAAAACCAGCCTGTGATTGAAATCAATATGATTGAAACTATAATAGCAACAATCTTTTTAGTGCTAATGCCCGAAACAAGTGTCATCCCAATCCAAATTCCCACCAACACCATCGCGCTTCCAAAGTCGGGTTGTTTGATGACGAAAAAAATCATAATCCCAGAGAGAATCAATGACGCAATCAACCTTCCTGTCTCGCCCAGTTCCATCTTTTTTTGCGAAATAAAACTGGCTAAAAAAATGATGAGCGATAGCTTTGCGATTTCCACTGGTTGAATATGAAAAGTACCGATGCCAATCCAACCCGCAGTTCCGCGAACATTTTTTCCAAAAATAAGCACCCCAATCAAAACCAGCAGGGTTAAAAAATATATAGGGGTGCTTTGCAATTTGAAATTTTGATAATTGGTGGCAGCAAAAAAAATCATTCCTACCATCCCTATTCCTGCAAAAATCATTTGACGCCAAAAAATGCTCAGACTTTCATCATCTGGTTTTGCCATCGAAATACTATAAAGCACAGCCAAGCCAACGCCCAGCAGCAGCATTGTGCTCAGCAATAAAACCCAGTCGATTTTTAAGATTTTACTAATCATAGTGAAAACTTACAACTTACAACTTACAACCAGCAACAACTATAATACGAATCTTTTTGTGTTTAACTTAGCTTTTGTTGTATATTGTTTGTTGTTAGTTATCAATTGCTTGTTGTATGTTGTATGTTGTTTGTTGTTTGTTGTTAGTTGTTTGTTGTTTGTTATTACCGTACTGGGAAGGAAAAATTTTGGGGATCAAAAACATTCGACTCAGTGTCGACTTCTATATTTTGAACTGAAGCAGTCAAAGCATATGGCCAAGTGAGCACAAAATCTCTTTCTTCTTTGGCGCGAACAGTGTTTTTTTCTGTCTTATTTATTCCGATAATATCGCCATTTTCACTGCGAAGTATTATTGTGACAAATATTTTATTTAAGTTGTAACTATTTTCATTTCTAATAACACCTCTTGCTTCGCCACCATTTCCAGTCGCACTTTCACTGAAATTTTTATTATATACTCCTATTTGCGGCTTTCCTGTGTCATTCAATTTTTCCCATTTTATTTCTCCAACAACAAGCTCCACTTTCGTCGGCACTGCTCCATTTTCAGCTTGAAGTCCTAGTTCAGGCACATATTTTGAATCAGCTGGAAGAATAAAAGTTGTTCCTTCCTTGGTTGCAATGACATTTTCAGCGGCATCTTTCAATATAAAAGTGTATTGCAAAACACTGGCGCCAAGAGTGTTGTTTGGGTTTGCTATTTTAGCGACAACATCATAAGTATTGTTTCCACCCAGCGCTACAGCCACTTCTTTAATAACAATATCCTGAGTTTGAATGTCCTCTTTGCAAGGCTGACAAGTTCCACCACAATCGATTCCTTTTTCTGCTTGATTTTGTTTTTTATCAAAGCAAGTAGGTTCAGGAGCAGTGATAAAATATATAATATATCCCGTTAGACTGAAAAGAAGGATGAACAAAGATATAATAACTACTCTTTTAACTATTGTTGGATTTTGCATTTACCCTGTTAAATTGCCCTGCACCGCCTTTGGCGGATTTAACAGGGTTAATCTATAAATTTAAAAATTTAAAAAAATTTTAATCAACAACTCTATCTTAACTTTTTTGACACAAAAAAACAACCCGTCAGTCACGACTGACGGGTTGAACCAGTCGTTCGTGAACGACAGGTCAAGCACGCCAGTAAAAACCTCACCTAAAATATTTTTAAAAATAAAAAAAACCTGTGAGTTTCAAAAGTTTCCGGAAACTTAAGAAATTCACAGGCGTACCTTAATTACACTAGCGATGCTAGCGCACAGATCGGTAACCCTATCTATGTTACATATATACTAGCATTAATGGTAATATTGTCAAATTTCAGATAACAAAAAACAAACCTTTTGCAGGTTTGTATCGTAAATATTTTTTGAGAACAGGATTCTGGCGACGACCTACTCTCCCTCATGGAGGTACCATCGGCGCGGACTGTCTTAACTGCTCTGTTCGGGATGGGAAGAGGTGTAACCCAGTCGCAAGAGTCACCAGAATTCTGGTCTCAAAAAATTGCCATTGGTCTTTTCGTTCAATATATAGAGTTCAAAATTTGCTAATCAACAATTAAGTAACTCTTAACTGCTAACCATAAAAATTTAGAAAGATTAATAAATCTATTAGTACTTCTTGACTCAATCCCTTGCGAGACTTACATCTAAAGCCTATCAACCTAGTATTCTTCTAGGAGATTTCAGTGTAATAAATTACACATAATGTCTAATCTTGGGACTAGCTTCCCGCTTAGATGCTTTCAGCGGTTATCTATTCCAAACATAGCTACTCGGCAGTGCTCCTGGCGGAACAGCCGATACACCAGAGGTTTGTTCTTTCCGGTCCTCTCGTACTAGGAAAGAGCTCCCTCAAACATTCACGCCTACAGCAGATAGAGACCAACCTGTCTCACGACGGTTTGAACCCAGCTCGCGTACCGCTTTAATTGGCGAACAGCCAAACCCTTGGGACC
>LBRD01000007.1 GCA_000991245.1 Parcubacteria group bacterium GW2011_GWC1_36_108
CCATATCTTAGCAGATTTAGCCCCTTCAAGCTCATCTTGCGTTAGAATGGGTATTCATTTCAAGCTCATGTTGCATTGGAGTAGACTCGGGGTTGACAAGAAAACAATACTTTGTTAAGATTGCTATACGTTTTAGAAAAACTTAATAGCAAACACTGATTAGAGGAACTTACTATTTGAATTTCAAGAATGAGGATAGTGTGTTGGAAGTAAATCCCCTCTATTTTTATGTTGTAATTGAAAGTAAAATATGGCCCCAAAACAGGAAAAAGAATTGATAAAACTTGAGGGAACCATTATTGAAACGTTGCCAAGCACGACGTTTCGAGTGCGTTTGGACAATGGCCATGAAGTGCTTGCACATATTTCAGGAAGAATGAGAGTGAACTATATCAGGTTACTCCCCGGTGATCGTGTACTTATGGAAATGAGTCCATATGATCTAACAAAGGGACGAGTAACTCAAAGAATGTAATAACTAATAACTAAAGACTCACAACTAATGACAATTGCCACATTGGTGATTGGAGAAAAAGTTATAAGTAGTTGGGTAGTGGATAAATTTTATGAAAGTACGAGCATCAGTTAAAAAAATGTGTGCTAAATGTAAAATCGTTAGACGTAGAGGGCGAGTCTATGTGGTTTGTTCTACGCCAAAACATAAACAACGACAAGGATAAAAATGATACGAATACGCGAATTAATGCGAATGTTGCAAATATGCAAATGACGCGAATGATTAGCATATTCGTGTATTAGCATAAATTCGCATAATTAGTATTATAAAAATATGATAAGAATTGCCGGAATAAATCTTCCTGATGAAAAAAGAATAGAAATTGCTTTGACATATGTCTTTGGAATTGGACCTTCAACTAGCCGTAAGCTTTTGAAGCTTCTTGAAATTGATATGACCACTCGCACGAAAGATCTTTCAGCTGAAGATGCGAACAGACTTCGCGACGAAATTGAAAAAAAATATAAAGTTGAAGGAGAATTGAAGCACGAAGTGAAAATGAATATTAAGCGACTTAAAGAAATCGGAAGTTATCGCGGAAGTCGACATCAAAAAGGACTTCCAGTGAACGGTCAGCGAACAAAGACCAATAGTAGAACAGTTCGAGGAAATGTTCGAAGAACTATGGGAAGTGGACGAAGATCAGAATCAAAGACATAGTAAATAGCTTTTTAGGCATTAGCTTGTTAGCTTCTTAGCCTGAAGAGGAAATAAATTATAAACATTTTATAAAAAGCTTAAAAGCTGAGAAGCTAAGAAGCTAAAACCTGATTAATATGGCAGATGAAATTAAAACAACTGAAGAAGTGATGGCTGAAGTTTCTTTGGAAACTGAGGTTGTTGGTGCTGCTGAGGCTGAGCAAGCTACAGAAGCTGAAACAAAGAAGAAGAAAAAGAAACTAAAAAGACAAATCTTAAAAGGTCAAGCTCATATTAAATGTACCTATAACAACACAATGGTGATGATTTCTGACGCCAATGGCGCAATGCTTGGATGGTCAAGTTCTGGATTATTGGGATTTAAGGGCGCAAAAAAAGCAACTCCATATGCAGCAACGCAAGTTGTGCATGATGTTTCAGAAAAAGTTAAGAAATATGGTATGCATGAATTGGATGTTTTCGTTAGAGGTGTTGGTAGCGGTCGTGAATCATCAATTCGATCATTAGCAAATAAAGGTTTTGAACTTACTGCAATTAAAGATGTGACCCCAATTCCTCATAATGGATGCAGAGCGAAAAAACCAAGACGAGTATAATTTTAACAGCTTATTAGGCATTAGCTTCTCAGCTTCTCAGGAAATTATTTTTTCCTAAAAAGCTAAAAAGCTAAAAAGCTAAAACCTGATTTTATGGCACGAGATTTATTAGGATCAAAATGTAAGAGATGTCGCAGAGCTCAAGAAAAGCTTTTCTTGAAAGGTGACCGATGTAATAGTGCAAAATGCGCTATTTCGCGTCGTCCATATGCACCGGGTGTTCATGGTAAAAACATTTCTCGAGGATTGAGCGAATTTGGAAAGCAACTCGCGATGAAACAACGTATTAAGAGAATGTATGGAGTCTTGGAAAGACAGTTTCGTAAGCACTATGATGAAATTAGCAATAAGCCAGGTGTTACTGGAGACTTGCTGATGACACGACTTGAAATGCGATTGGATAATGTTGTTCGCAAAATGGGACTAGCATCTTCTCCAATTCAAGCCAGACAACTGGTAACTCACGGAGCATTTCTGGTTAACGGCAAAAAACTTACAATTCCTTCTTGTTGGGTTAAGGTTGGCGACGTTATTTCAGTTAAAGAATCAAAGAAAGGAAACGCATATTTTGTAAATCAGATTCAGACTCTCGCTAATAAGAAAGATTTTCCGCGCTGGATTCAGTTTAATCAATCAAAGTTGGAAGGCACAGTTATTTCATTGCCAACCCGCGAAGATGTGGGAGTGCATGTTGATCCGCAAATGGTTGTTGAATCATATTCACGTTAATATTGTTTTTGTTTAGAGCTTTATTTAACTTTTTTAATTGAAAAACGCTTTTCTTGTTCCGCCCAGCGGGATGATTAATGTGTTAGAAAGAGGATATGCAAATAGTGTCGCTTCCTCAAAAGCCAAAATACACCCCAATTGATCAGAATAGTGGGAAATTCGAAATTATGGGATGTTATCCGGGTTATGGTATGACCCTTGGTAATGCGCTTAGGCGTGTTCTTTTAGCATCTCTAGAAGGTGCAGCAGTTACATCAGTAAAAATCAAAGGTGTTTCTCATGAATTTTCAACTCTCGATGGAGTTATGGAAGATGCAGTGCAGATCATTTTGAATCTTAAGAAGATTCGTTTTAAAATGCACAGCGAAGAACCTGTAAAAGTTAGTCTTAAATTCAAAGGAGAAGGAAAGGTTACTGCAAAAGAAATTAAATGTCCTTCAAGTGTGGAAGTTGTTAATACTGATCAGATCATTGCTACTGTTACTGATAAGAAAGTTGAATTTGAGATGGAATTGGAAATTTCCCGTGGTTTGGGATATGTGCCGATTGATCAACAAAATAGACCAGAAAAGGAAATTGGTGTTATTGCGATTGACGCAGTTTACACACCGATTCGTCGAGTGAATTATGAAGTTGAAAATATGCGCGTTGGAAAAAGAACTGATTATAACAAAATTACGCTCGAAGTTGTTACTGATGGAAGCATTACTCCTGAAGAAGCATTCAAAAAAGCTGTTGTTATCTTGGTAGAACAATTTTCAGTGCTTGGTGGTATTGAAGTGATTGAAGAAGCTAAGGAAGTTGAAGTAAAAGAGGCTGTGATTGTTGAAGAAAAAGCTGCTGTAGAAGAAGCTGTTGATCCTTTGAAGATCAAAGTCACTGAATTGAAAAATCTTTCAACAAGAACGCTTAATGTGCTTGAAGCAAGTAAAATTGCTAAAATCAAGGATATTGCAAAATTAAACGAAGAAGGATTGCTCGCATTGGAAGGTATGGGCGACAAGGGAGTAAAGGAAATTAAAAAAGCTATAGGAGAATTTGGAATAACATTAAAACAGTAAAGTGTAAGGTTATAAAGTCGAAAGTTATAAAGTCAAATAGAGTCGCTTTAGCGACATGCAAAGCAACTTTATGAACCTTAAAACTTTATGAACTTTTAACTAATAGATATGAATCATCTCGGAAGAACTAGAAAATTTAGTAGAGTGAAAAAACAACGAGTAGCGCTTCTTAAAACGCTCTTGGGTAGTTTTATTATGAAAGAAAAGATAACAACCACAGAAGCAAAAGCAAAAGAAATCAAGCCAATGATGGATAAACTTATCACAAAAGTGAAAAAGATTTCCAATGATGAGACGAAAAAGGTTGCTGTGCTTAGAGATTTGAGAAAAAACCTTCCTTTGGTTGCTGTTAAAAAACTTTCTGGTGAGTTTGCCCAGAAGTTTTCTCAGCGTCAAAGCGGTTATACTCGAATTTTGAAAATCGCACAACGAAAAAGCGATGGAGCACAAATGGCAGTAATAGAATTCGTTTAAAACGATACGAATACGCGAATCAATGCGAATGATGCAAATATGCAAATGGAATTCGTATTCGCATATTCGTGTATTAGCATAAAATTCGCATTATTAGTATTATAAATTTATGAACAGACAATATCACCTCTTTGATGCTCAGGGAAAAGTGCTAGGTAGACTGGCAACTGAAATTGCAAAGATATTAAGTGGCCGAAATAAAGTTGACTACGTTCCTCATATTGATGGAGGGGATTTCGTTATCGTCATCAATGCGGACAAGATTCGTGTTACTGGTAACAAAATGGAAGGAAAGATATATCACAAATACAGCGGATATCCTGGTGGAATTTCATCAATTGCGCTCAAAGACTTGTTGGTTAAGGATGCTGGTAAGGTTATCCAAAACGCTGTATATGGAATGCTTCCAAAAAACAAGCTTAGAGACAAAATGATGCTTCGATTGACTGCTGTTGCTGGAGAAGATCATGGATGTAAAACGACTATTAATATAACGCACTAATTTAAAAATAATACGAATACGCGAATTTATGCGTATGATGCAAATATGCCAATGACGCGAATGCATGACTCAAAATGATTCGCATATTCGCGTATTAGCATAGGGATTCGCATCATTAGTATCATAATATATGGCAGTAAAAAAAGTAGAGAAAACTGAAAAAGTTGTAAAACCTAAGGCAGTCAAGGTTGTAAAACCAAAAGCTGAAAAGGTTGTTAAGGTTGCAAAAAAAGTTGTTAAAAAAGAAATAGCTCCAAAGATTGAAAAGGAAAAGGTTGCTGCTGAACCAGTTGTTAAGGAAAAGGTTGCAAAAAAGATTGCCGGTGTTTATTTTTATGCTGTTGGACGAAGAAAAACTTCTGTTGCTCAGGTACGATTATATGAAAATGACAAGGCTACTGAAAATGACATCATTATCAATGACAAAAAATTGAAAGATTATTTTCCAACAATTTCACTTCAAAACAATTTGCTTTCACCACTTAAGGCTGTTGGAATGCATAACAAATTTTCAATGACAGTATTGGTGCGAGGCGGTGGTGTGACTGGTCAAGTCGAAGCAGTTCGCTTGGGAATCGCTCGCGCATTGGTTGTTTTTAATGCTGAACTTAAAAAGACCTTGAAAGATTTGGGACTTATGACTCGCGATGCTCGTGAAGTTGAACGAAAGAAAGCCGGACTCAAGAAAGCCCGAAAAGCTCCACAGTGGGCAAAACGATAACAAAAATATTTACGAAACACCTCCTTTGCTGGGGGTGTTTTTTGTTGCTCTATTGACTTTTTTTATTGTTGCTATACCATTAACTCAAGTTCATATTATCTAAAGGAGGGATGGCTAATGTTAAAAGAATTTCGAGTTACATTTAGGATCCATCAATTTGGACGCGAGAAAATACAGGTTCCAGAGGGTGCTTTGTTTATTCGCCTTTATTATGATCCTGAAAGCTGGAATTTAACCCTTTATTTCATGTATCAGGATCCACAAGAAGTATTGGAAGAGCGTACTATTATTTTCAATAATAAGACCCCTTATCGCAATGTTGATTACTATTTGGGTAAATTCATGGCGAAAACAACTTCGTGGTATGTTTATTATGAGTAATACGCCATCGGCTTGTGAATTGTCTAGAAACCTAGACTTTTCGCAAGCCTTTTTTAATACCAAAAAACGCATTTCACAATGCGTTTTTTGTCATTCCGGACTTGATTAGGAATCCAGGATTTCACACAAGACCAATTTCCACATTTCTTTTTCCCGCAAAAAGAAACCTGGAGGAAAGAAAAGCTCGCACCGGATGAAGATACTGTGGCAAAAACTTCTTGTCATTCCTGCGTAGGCAGGAATCCAGGATATTACCTGAAATAAAAAAAGAAACAGGAAACCTTTTGCTGGTAGAGATAAATCCTGGATCCCGGGTCAAGCCCGGGACGACATTGATATGTCGATTTCTTAACGCTCTCCGCCAGCTGGCGGAACTTGTTTTTGCCTACGTACTTCATATGCCAAAAAAATACAGATACAAAATTCATAAGATTTTGATGTGCAAATAATGCCTAAAGCAAGGCGTTTTTTGTATGTGGAAAATTTACTATTGACTTTTTGCTGGAAAAGGAGTATAATTTAATATCTGGCTGAAATAGTGCCAGAATATTAAAACAAGGGTCGTAATGAACCCTCTCAAAGGAGAAAATCATGAATTTAAAAAGAGTTAGTATTGTTCACGGAAACAAGTTGCGCGAGTTCATTGATAAAAATTCTGAAATAAGAACATCTAAAGGAATGATTGCTGCTACTGAGCGCGCGTGGGAACTTCAATGGGATGCTGTATCAGGAGGTGATCAACTCTTGTTTGATCACAAGATTGTTAAACTTTTGCATGATGCCGCAAGGATAAGTTTTTATTTTTCAATGCAGGGTGGAGACGCGATAACATTGTCAATGTGCACATTTAATAGTAGAGAGCGTGAAGCTTCCTGCATCTATCATTGTGCATTTGGAATCATGAGTGGCAAGGAAGTATCTTATATTTGAGAATATAAAGTTGACGAACTTATACGCAGATTTGGCTTGTGAATGTCTGGAAACTCAGACTTCATAAGCCTTTTTTTATACCAAAAAACGCATCTCATAATGCGTTTTTCTTTTGTGCCATTCTCAGCTTGCTGTGCCCGCCTTTGGAGGGACTGGGAATCCAGCCGTACTAAGTATCATAATTCTAGCAATAAACACGTAACCTGGATTCCCGTTTTCACGGGAATGACAATGTGGATGCGTTTTTCTTTTTGTGTATTTTCCTAAGAAGCTATAACCTACAACCTAATCCGCCGGCTGGCGGACTAGCACCTAATTTTGCGCTGTTGTTGTTTCGGTTGTTGGGAAGAAGTTTTGCAGAAAAGTTGTGCGTTCGGGGAAGTAGATGGCGTGAAGGGAATTTTGTCCAAGGTCATTTTTTTCGGTGTAATATAGTTTGCCGTCTGTGAAATTGTTAACCAAAAGGGAAGTGTTGTCATTGAGTGAAAGCACGTCCATCATATTGCGATGATCGCGGTTGTCAATTTCGATTAATTTGATTTTGTTGTTGTTTGTGAAGAGTATATGTTCATAATCTCTGGTCCATTGAACATTTCCAATTGTGTCTGAAAACTTGGTAATGGACATTGTTTCATCTTCATTTCGAATCGGTTGCACTTCCCATTTTCTGACAAAGTAGGCAGAAATTTCATTGTTGTTCCAAAAGAGTAATTTTTTTCCATCGTCGGAAAATTGGCTGCCCGTGGCATTATCGGAGAGTTGTTTGAAATAAACATCGCCTTCTTCGCCTTTGTTGTATATGTATAAATCGTTACTTTGGTTGAGCAGCACAATGCGGTCTTCGTCGTATATGATGATTTGATATGATGAATCGCTCATATTTGCAGGACCAGAAGTGGTAATTTGAGTTGGAATGTCGCTGGCATCAAAACTTGTTTCATATATGATTCCTTCAGGCAATTGGAAATAGAAAAGATTTTTTGGTGTCAGGTCATAGCTGGCAATATTTTGAGCTACAAGTTTTTTGCTGGGCAAATCATTAAGATCCAGCCGATACAGATTGTTTTCTGACATATAGAAAAGCACATCTTTGTTTTTTGGATCCCAACGCGAATGAGAAAGATTGTTGTCTCCGGTCAAATCTCTGAGATTGACAGTATCTTGCGAATTATCGACTGAGGCGATGAAATAATTTTTTTCATTTTCTTTATTGATAGCGGGAATGATAAGTCTGTGTGCTTCAGGAGACCATTCAATGTTTTCTTTTTCATTGGTTGTAAAAATGTAATCATCTGCGGCAAAAACCTGAGTCATTGCAAGTGTTTCAGGGTCAAAAATTTTAACAAAAAAGATGTTTTCAACTTGTTGGGAAAATGCTGCCAAGTTTTTGCGAGGGGAGATGAAAAATTTTTGAATACCAGCGGATTCATAGTCTTCACGAGCATAAGAATCTTGAGCAAGAACAATGTTCCAAAATTCCGTGGAAATTCCACTGTGCACTGATACTTTTTTTGACCAACTTTTATAACCAGGAGATTTTATTTCAAGCAGGTAATTTCCGGGGTTCACGCCTCCTATGTGATAAGAATTGTTGATGCGATTGAATGATTTTGAAGGCATTAATATTCCATCTACATATACATCGACTTGTTGAGGGGTTGTTTTCATTGTAATAGAGCCGGCATACACAAAAATTCCACTATCAAAATTGAAGCGGTAGCCAAAGGCATAACCTATAATAGAGGCTGCAGTAAGCCAAAAAAGGACCACAAGTGTCCAGAAAAAGATTGTTTTAGGCATTTCTGATTTGTCCATACTGGTAAGTATTATATCTTTTATTTATAATTTTGTCCACCTTGGTGAATTGCTAAATTGTTACATTGTTGAATTGTTAACAAGCGCAAAGATGTGGCTATTGAAAGCCATTTAGCAATAAAGTCATTTAGCATTTGCCCATACTTGCTCGGACTCTGAAATAAGGATAAACTAAACCTATGGAAAACAATTTAAATTAAAGACATAATCTTATGCAATTGGACAAACTTTTTTCAAATTTTGGGCTGGCGAGCAGTGCTGCTGAGTTGGTAACTTTAATATTGGTTCTCTTGGTTCTGAGCACACTTTTCTGGCTTTTGGTTGGACGGTTCCGTTTGCACAATTTTTTGATTAATATGTATATTTCTTTGGCAATTTTGCAAGTTATTCCAAAAGACGTGATGGCTTTTTCTAAAAATTCTTCCATTTTAGTTTTCCTTATTTCCGTTGTTTTGCTTACTTTGCTGAACAAATATTTGTTTGATATTCATCAGTCAGGCAGTGGTCTTGCGCTTTGGCAAGTTTTTGTGATGAGTTTTTTTGAAGTAGTGCTTTTGCTCAGCATCGTCATTTCCTTTTTGCCAGCCAAGGAAGTTACGCTATATATTTCTAAGAATTCCTTGAGTTATTTCATTGATCCCTTGTGGCGCTTGGTCTGGATGATTGCACCCTTAGCCTTTCTGGTGTTTGTGAGAAAAAGAGAAAAATAGAGTAGGGGTTGACCTTAATTTTTATATCAGATATAATTAACAGCGTTGACTTAATATTTCAAAAATGTGCGGGCACATAGCTCAGTTGGTAGAGCAGCGGCCTTTTAAGCCGATGGTCGGGGGTTCGAATCCCTCTGTGCCCACAAAAACGAAAATCCCTTTTGGGATTTTTTTGTTTTTGTGCACAGAAGGATTCGAACGGGCCATTCTATGGATTTTTTCTATTTTCTTTGCTATAATTTAGATATTGAATAGAAATTATAAACATCAAAATAATATGATAAGAAAAATATTAGCGGTAGTTCCAATTTTTGTGGCAGTTTTTTTTCTGTCTGGTTGTGGTCTTTCTGATACCGTCGCACCTAAGGCTACGATGGCTAATGCAACTTTTATAAAAACTGAGGATGGTGGTACAAGTTGGAATCCGAAAATGAAAATCGATGATAAACAACTTATTTCAGGTATTGATGTTTTATCTATGGCGATTCACCCAACTGATCAAAATATTATTTATATTAGTACGGATTCTAATGGTTTATTCGTAACAAAAGATGCGGGAGAGACATGGGCTGCAGTTAAATATCCAGACAAAGCCTATGGTTTAGTTTTTGATCCTAAAAATGGTGACATTATGTATGGCAGTGGTGTTTTTGAAGGACGAGCAAAAATTTTCAAACGACTGGCTGAGGGTCAAGAATGGAAGGAAATTTATACTGAGCCGGCAGATGGAACTATTATTTCTTCACTTGCAATTAGCAGCGTTAATTCAAACGTTCTTTATGCTGGAACAAATGCGGGGATTATTATAAAAACAACTGATGGTGGACAAACCTGGGTTAATTTAAAAATTAATCAAGATATTAACGCACCTATAACAAGTATTGTTTTTGATAAGGTAAATGATCAACACGTTTTATTTGCACTTTTTCAAGGGGGAATATTGGAAACAAAAAATGCTGGTGCTAGTATTGAAAATATTACCGATCAAATTGACACAAAAGGTAACACCACAAGTGTATATAGTCTTGTGGCTGATCCATATCTGGGTGGTGTTGCTTATGCTGGAACGGGAACTGGAATTTTTCGTAGAAATACTGATGGATCTTGGAATTCTTTGAATTTAATTGAGAGTTCTAAGGCTTTTGCTATTAGATCAATTGCAATAAATCCAAAAAATTCAAGGGAAATTATGTATTCTTCCGCTAAAGCTATTTATAAATCAACAGACGGTGGAGTTAAATGGGCAACATTTCAATTAGACACTTCTAAGGATATTAGCATCTTAAAATATGATCAAATGGATCCTGCTAAAATTTATGCAGGCATGAGAAGTTTTTAATAATATCCATAACCTAAAACCTAATAACTAAAACCTAATAACTAAAAAATATGTACAACGAAATTATAAATTTACATAAAGAAGATCTGGAAAAATCAATAGAACATTTTAAAGGTGAAGCTGGAAAAATAAGAACCGGTCGAGCCAACCCTTCTTTGGTAGAGGATTTATTAGTAGATTATTATGGCGTTAAAACTCCGCTTAAGCAAATTGCTAGTATTAATACGCCTGAACCGAGAACAATTGCTATTCAGCCGTGGGATAGGGGAGCACTAGCAGCCATTGAAACAGCTATTCGTAATTCTGATTTGAATATGAATCCGACTAATGATGGAGTATTGGTGCGAATTAATATACCAATGCTTACAGAGGAAAGAAGAAAAGAGATGGTGAAAATGCTTAATCAAAAAGGCGAGGAAGCGCGCATTGCTATTCGCTCAATTCGCGAAGAAATTTTGAAGGAAATTAAAGATGCTGAAAAAGCAGGTGAAATTTCTGAGGACGATGAGTTTGCTGGCAAAGAAAAATTGCAAGTAATTGTTGATGAATATAACAAAAAAATTGAAGAACTCCGCGCCAAAAAAGAAGTGGAGATAATGACAGTATAAAAGCCGCTGCGCGAATTTGAAATTTAAAATTTGAAATTTGAATTGAAAAACAAAAAATGTTTAAAAATTCAATTATTAAAAATTAAAAAATTGATTAAAAATTAAAAATTAAAAATTAAAAATTATAAGTCGTAATCAATGGCTACAGTTTTTTATTTTATTTAAATCATGTTGACTTTAATAGTGTTTTTGATAATTCTTGGTCTTTTGGTTTTCGTTCATGAACTGGGTCATTTTGTGGTGGCACGCAGAAATGGTATTAAATGTGAAGAATTTGGTTTTGGTTTTCCACCCCGCGCTGTCGGTTGCTATTTTAATGAGAAAAATAAAAAGTGGGAAATTGTTGCTGGCAATAAACATATTGAATCAAAAAATACCATTTATTCTTTGAACTGGTTTCCGTTGGGAGGTTTTGTTCGCATTAAAGGCGAAGATGGCACGGGAAAAGTTGACAAGGATAGTTTCGCAAGCAAATCAGCATGGATTAGGATTAAAGTTTTGGCTGCTGGTGTGATTATGAATTTTATCTTGGCTTGGGTTTTGTTTTCATTCCTTTTATTTTTGGGTATAAATCAAGAAGTTGATCAAAATGACACAACAATAAAAGACGCTAAAATTCAAATTGTTACTGTCGCGCCAAAAAGTCCTGCCTATGAAATGGGGATTCGTGAAGGGGATACGGTGGTTAAATGTGTTGGCGATGATTCCAGATGCGCTCAAGCATTTTCCAATATTGCTCAGCTGCAGAATTTTGTGATTGACAATAAAGGCAAGCAAATTACTTTTGAAGTTTTGCGTGGAAGCAAGACTTTGAATTTAACTGGCACTCCAAGAATTGAATCACCTGTCGGAGAAGGACTTTTGGGTGTTGGTCTTGCGCAAACAATTTTTGTGAAATATTCACTATGGGAATCGATTAAACAGGGACCATCTGTTATGTGGAATGTGATGTTGATGATGGGGGTTGTAATCGGAAGTCTTTTTGCGGGAGACACTTCAAACATTGGAGGACCACTGGCGATTGCACATTTCACAAAGCAAGCCACAGCCCTTGGGTTTGCTTCGCTTGTGCAGTTGGCAGCACTTTTGAGTATAAACCTTGGAATTGTGAATATTTTGCCAATTCCAGCGCTTGATGGTGGTCGCATCTTGTTTATTTTGATTGAAAAAATAAAGGGCTCTCCCGTTAGTCAAAAAACTGAAAACGCGCTGCATACTACTGGTTTTTTCTTGTTGATGATGTTGATGGCATATTTGGTTGTTAATGATTTGATGCGTTATGGTTTTGGAGGCATATTTTAGCCTGCTGATATGTTTTTGCAATGCGAGAATATATTCTTTTTGGCACGCTTTTGGATGAATGTTTACCCCGTCAAATCCAGCAAGGCTGGTGTTCACTGCTGTGAACAATTTGACGGGGCGAGTATCCAAAAGCAAAAAGAAAATATTCTCGCATTGCAAAGCGTGATTAACAGTGTTTTTTTTGAAAATTCTCAAACCTTGACAGGCATCATTTTTTCAGATATCATATACGTGGTTTACTGTTAATATAGATGTAAAACTACGCCGCTTGAGCGGTATTTTTTAATCACTAAAACACAAGAATTGTTATGGTACGATTTATTACTAAAGAAGGATTAAAAAAATTGAATGAGGAGCTTGATGAGCGAAAAGGTAAATTGCGACAAGAAATTGCCCAAGCTATTAAGGAAGCCAAGGAGCAGGGTGATTTGAGCGAAAATGCTGAATATGCCGAAGCAAAATCACAACAAAATGAAAATGAATCACGCATTGGAGAACTTGAAATGGTTATCAAAAATTCTCAAGTTGTTGAAAGAGATGATTCTCAAAAGGGAGCGCAAATGAGTAGCACCGTCAAGGTTAAATTTAATGGAAGTGAAATGGAATTTACGATTGTTGGTTCCAACGAAGCTGATCCTGCAAATTTCAAAATCTCAAACGAATCTCCACTTGGAAAAGCATTTATGGGACACAATGCCGGAGACACTGTTGATGTGACAACTCCAAAAGGTGTTATTACTTATAAAATTATTAGCGTCAAATAGTTTTTAAATTTCTAAAAAAATCCTGCCAAGGCAGGATTTTTTGTTATTTTAAAAAGAATGTTATAATTGTTCAATGCTTGAGAAGGAATTAGAAAAATATTTTTCGTTCTCACAATTTCGTCCTGGGCAAAAAGAGGTTGTCGAGGCTATTATTGATGGGAAAGATGTCGTGGCGCTGATGCCGACAGGGGGAGGAAAGTCCCTTTGTTTTCAACTCCCGGCTATTTTGAGTGAGAAAATTTCAATCGTGATTTCGCCGCTCATTGCTTTGATGCAAGATCAAGTTGATGCTCTTAACGCTCGAGGAATTGCAGCGACATATATAAACAGCTCGCTTGATCAATATGAAATTGCTGAGCGTTTTGATGATATTAAAAATGGTAAAACCAAAATAGTATATATCGCACCTGAACGTTTTGGCAATCGTGAGTTCCAATCACTTTTTTCAAAGCTTGATGTATATTTGTTGGCAGTGGATGAGGCGCACTGTGTTTCGCAGTGGGGTCATGATTTTCGTCCAGATTATTTGGCAGTGAAAGAATATATCGCAATGCTTCCAAATCGTCCAATTGTGGCGGCTTTTACTGCGACAGCAACTCCAGAAGTAAAAGATGACATCATAGAGCGTTTGGCTTTAAGCGAGCCAGCTGTTTTTGTGCGTGGATTTGACAGACCAAATTTGAAATTTTTTGTGCGCGCAAATCTTAAGAAAAAAGAAAGAATAGAAGAAGCTCTGCGAATTGTAAAATCAATTGAGGGTTCTGGCATTATATATGCTATTACGCGTAAGGAAACCGAAGAAGTCGTCAGATTTTTCAAGGAAAACGGAATCAAGGCGGCAGCATATCACGCTGGAATGACAGGGGACAAGAGAAGTAAAATCCAAAATGACTTTATGGAAAATAAGTTTAAGGTTATTGTGGCGACGATTGCTTTTGGGATGGGCGTGGACAAAGCTGACATACGCTACGTGATTCACGTCGGGATGCCATCGAGTCCGGAAGGATATTATCAAGAAGCTGGAAGGGCTGGGCGCGATGGAGAAAATGCTTTTTGTATTTTGTTACATTCTAAGAGTGATGCAAGTCTTCATCATTTTTTCATTATGACAGGTAGAAGTGAAATGTCTGCACAAGGAAAAAATTGGGCTGATGCAAAGGTTGTTACTGATATTAAATATGCGCGCCTAGATAAGATGAAGCAATACGTTAATTTGGATTCATGTCGCAGGCTTTTGCTGCTTGAATATTTTGGCGATCCTGCAGTTAAAAATCATTCCGGCAATTGCAAAGGTTGTGACGTATGCTTAAATTACAAATGGGAAAAATCTGAGGTTGCTGTTGATGGCATCAAGAAAAAAATAAGAATAAAAAAATCCCCAGGCTTTCTTGGCGGGACAATTTTAGAAACTGCAAATTTGTATAAGCAAAAATATTCTCCAGAGAAAATCGCCAAAATCCGTTCTCTTGGGATTAGTACTATCTTCAATCATCTAACCGAATGGTATATTAATGGTGGAGAATTTGTGATTGATGATTTTTTAAATAAAAATGAAGAGGATAAAATATTACAAGCCATTAATGAAGTTGGAAATTTTGAAAAATTAAGCCCGCTTAAAAATATTTTGCCACCCGAAATAAGTTATGAAAAAATACGTATGGCAATTGCAAAAATGCAGCGTGAGAAATTATAATTTTTACTATAAACATTTTAATTATTTACAAACTTGTCATTCCCGCGTAGGCGGGAATCCAGGATATTATCACAAAATTTAATTAATATAATTTGTTGTTAATTAATATCTCGTGTGCTAATCCTGGATTCCGGGTCAAGCCCGGAATGACATTGAAACTAAGCATATGGACGAAGTACTAAAAAAACTTGAAGAGCAACAAATAAAAATAGACGCGATGTATGTGTCTGTAGAAAAACTCAGAAAATATTTTCTTTGGACACTTATTGTAACGATTGTAACAGTGGTGGTGCCGCTAATAATATTGGCGATTGCTTTGCCGTTTATGATAAGTACGATCAGTGGAATGTATAGTGGTCTTTTATGAAAAGTATATTTAGTATAACTTTACCCTGTGCATAACTTAAAAAAGAGGCTAAAGACAGCCTCTTTTTTGTTGTTTAAAAATGTGTTGACTCTTGGAGCGCTGTGGAGTAATATTACATTAAAGTGTGGCTAAGTGGGGAGATGTGTGGAATTTGAAGTATCTGTTAGGGCAATTCGAATATATTTTTATTTTTGTCACAGAAAAACAATTGCAACTTTTGACATAACACCAAAGAGACTTGTTTTAAGTGAAAAAATAAAAAATATTCTCATTGCTTTTCAAAAATTAAAAATATGTTTATTGGAGAATACCAACATAATATTGATCCTAAAAAGCGACTAGCGCTTCCTTCAAAGTTTCGTAAGGAGCTTGGAACGAAAGTTGTGGTAACTCGCGGACTGGATAAATGTTTGTTTGTGTATCCTGCCAAGATTTGGAAAGAGTTGGCGGAAAAACTTGGAACATTGCCGATGGGGGAATCGACAACGCGAAGTTTTGTCCGCTTGATGCTTGCAGGTGCAGTTGAGGGCGATATGGATAGTCAGGGAAGAGTGCTTTTGCCGGAATATCTGAAAGAATATGCTGGTTTGGACAAGAATGTGACTGTGGCTGGACTTTTCAATCGTTTGGAAATTTGGGATGAAAAGAAATGGAATATATATAAAACAAAGGCTGAAGAAAACACCGATGAAATTGCTGAACAATTGGGAAAACTGGGAATATATTAAGAAATAATTTTGTAATTTTTAATTTTATAATTTTTAAATAATTTCTTAATTCTAAAATGTTTAAACATTAAAAATTTTGATTTATTTATAAAATTAAAAATTTGAAATTAAAAATTTAATGCAAAGCGTACACAAGACCGTACTATTGATGGAAACGATTGAGGCTTTGCAGTTAAAACCTGGCATGATTGTTGTTGATGCAACATTGGGTGGTGGTGGACATAGTTTGGAAGTTCTTAAAAAAATTGGAAAAACAGGAAAGCTCATTGCATTTGATCGCGACATTGACGCCATTGATCGCTTTAAAAAAAGAATTGAAGTTGGGAGTGCTGAGGTTCATGATGAAAACATTAAATTGTTTCATGACAATTATTCAGCCCTAAAAGATAGACTAACTTCAATCGATATTTTTTCAGTCGATGCAATCTTGGCGGATTTGGGAATTTCATCTGATCAACTTGTTGATGAAAAAAGAGGGATCAGTTTTCAAGGCGACTCTCCTTTGGATATGCGAATGGATATGACAAAGGGAATAACCGCTGCAGAAATTGTTAACACATATGATGAGCAGGATTTGATTAGAGTGCTCAAAGAATTTGGGGATGAAAAATATGCAAGCTCAATAGTGAGGAATATTATTGCTGAGCGCAGTATAAAACCATTTTCTTATACAGCTGAATTGGTGGAAATAATTGAAAGATCTGTTCCGGGAATGTATAAAAGAAAAAAAATACACCCAGCAACAAAAACATTTCAAGCGCTAAGGATAGAAGTGAACAAGGAGCTGGAAGCACTGAGTTCGTTTCTTTCTCAGGCAGTTGAAATTTTGAAAACAAATGGTAGGTTGGCGATCATCACTTTTCATTCAGGTGAAGATGCATTGGTAAAATGGACACTGCGGGAAAATGCAAGGGGATGCATTTGCCCACCGGAATTTCCAGTGTGTCGTTGCCAGCAAAAGCCAATTGTTGAATTGATCACGCGAAAGCCAATTGTGCCTAGCGAGAATGAAGTTTTGTCCAATCCTCGCGCTCGAAGTGCGAAGTTGCGAGTTGCGGAGAGGGTATGAACATGACAACTGACAACTAACAACTGACAACGAGAAATTGATATTGATTTCTAATTTAAAAATGTTGTAGGTTGTACGTTGTAGGTTGTGAGTAATTAATTTTTTATTTCTCTGGGGGGAACCATGAGAAATGATGAAAAGAACTGTTGTTATCAGGAAAAATTCCTGTATTTGGCAACCAAAAACAAAAAGAAAAATAGAGCTGCTTAAAGTGGCTTCAAAATCCAACACCGCTGGCTTTATCAGTCCGGTGCTTGTTGTGCTTGTTTGCACGGCATTTTCTGGATTATTCTATATTTATTCAGTAAATCAAACAGCTGTTAAGGGTATTTCTATTCGTAACGCTGAAAAAGAACTTTCAAGTCAGAAAAAAAATAATGAATCGCTCAAAATTAAAGAAGCAGAATTGAAATCTTTGTATCGCATTGAAGAGGCTTCAACACAATTGAATATGTCTCCAGCTGTCAGTGTGCGATATCTTGAAGAAAGTCCGTCTGTTGCCTATGTTGATGTGACGAAAGATCGAAAAATTGAGTAGTTAAATGATACGATAGAAATAGGCTGATATGAATAAGGCAAAAGTAATACAACACAGAAATCCAAATCACAAAACTTCAGAAAAAAACTGGAGGATTAATGGTTTGGTTTTTTTTATTTTATTTTTTGCGGCAGCTATTCTTGGAAAGTTGTATATACTGCAGGTTGCAAGGCACAGTGTATATGTCGCAATAGCTGAAAATCAACACAATAGCAAGACGAAACTTCAAGCAATGCGCGGAGAGATTTTTCTGCAAGATGAAAACGAGCCATATCCCGTGGCTGTGAACAGGGAATTGCAAATGGCATATGCTGTTCCACGTGAAATGAAAGAATTGGAAAGTGCAACTGAAAACTTATCATCAATCTTGAGTTTGGATAAAAATATGCTTAAGGACAAATTGGATAGTCCTGAGGATATGTTTGAAATTCTCAAACACAAGCTTTCGGAAGATGAGGTTCAAAAAATCAGGGATGCAAAAATTGCCGGAATATATTTGATTGGAGAAAATTTTCGTTATTATCCAGCAGGCGAGCTTGCCGCACAAACGGTTGGTTTTGTTGGTTCAAATGGCGAACTCCAAAAAGGAATGTATGGTCTTGAAGCAGCATTTCAAGAACGGTTGGAAGGAATCTCTGGCTCTCGCAGTCAAGAAGGAGATGCGCGCGGAAGGTGGATACCTGTTTCAGATAGAGAAGTGCAAGAAGCTCAAAATGGTGGCGATCTTATTTTGACAATAAATCACACGGTGCAGTTTGAGGTGGAAAAAATTCTAAAGGAAACGATGGAAAAGTTTAGTGCGGACAAGGCAACCGCAGTTGTGATGGATCCAAAAACCGGAAAAATTTTAGCACTGGCAAATCAACCAAGTTTTAATCCAAATGATTTTTCTTCCACGGAAGACATTTCTCGCTTTGTTAATCCTGCAGTAAGCGAACCATATGAATCAGGATCAGTTTTCAAGGCCTTCACTGAAGCGATAGGCATAGATGATGGAAAGATAAATGCAGACACCACATATGTTGACACGGGGGTCGTGGTTGAGGCTGGATATGAAATTCATAATTCTGATATGAAAGCCAATGGTGTTCAAACAATGACAGAGGTTTTGGAGAAGTCATTGAATACTGGCGTTATTTATATCGAGAAACTTGTTGGTAACAAGAATTTTGCTGATTATGTCGAAAGATTTGGTTTTGGACAAAAAACCGGCATTGAATTGCCGGGGGAGGTTCCAGGGAATACTAGAAATTTGCTTAATCCAAAAACGACAATCAATTTTTTCACAGCTTCTTTTGGGCAAGGTATTTCAGTAACACCAATTCAACTTGCTGCGGCATTTGGCGCTCTTGCTAACAAGGGCACATTGATGAAACCTCAAATTATTGATGAGATTCGTTATTCTGATGGGCGTAGCGAAAAAATCGAGCCAAAAGAAGTGCGCCAAGTTGTTACTGAAAATTCTGCTGAGCAAGTTTCAAAAATGCTTAGATCAGTTGTAGTAAACGGTCACGGCAAACAGGCTGATGTCCCAGGATATTTGGTTGGAGGAAAAACTGGAACAGCTCAGGTTGCCAAATCTGGTTCAAAAGGTTATGAAGAAGGAATGAATATTGGTTCGTTTGCTGGCTATGCTCCAACAAATGATGCTAGATTTGTTGTGTTGGTAAAAATCGTAAATCCAAAAGGCGTGCAATGGGCGGAAACATCAGCGGCTCCTGCCTTTGGAAAGATTATGAAATTTTTGTTGGAATATTATAAAGTAAAGCCGACAGAAGATCCGACAACCAGTTCGATGTATAAAACATATCAAACTGAAATTAAGCCGGTGGAAGCTGCTGCGCCGCCAACTCCTGAACCTAGCGATAAAAAGAAAAAATCGGATAATAAAAAAGATTCAGATAAAGTAATTACATCCACAGACTAAAAATGCTATAATAAAAGTATGAAATCAAAGAAAATAATTTATTTGGAAAAGATTTTGCGCGCAATGGCGGTGGTTGTCTTAAAAAGGCATAAGCCCAAAATTGTCGCAATCACAGGTTCGGTTGGAAAGTCATCCACCAAGGCTGCTGTTTTTGCTGTGCTTTCTTCCAAATTTTATGTTCGTGAGAATCAAAAAAATTATAACAATGAAATAGGCATACCACTGACCATTATCGGAGCGGATAGTGGCGGCAGGAATATTTTCAAGTGGCTCTGGATTTTTTTTAAGTGGATTTTGGTAATTATTTTTCCCAAATATCCTGAAATATTAATATTGGAACTTGGCGTCGATCGCGTGGGGGATATGAAATATTTTATGTCTTTTATAAAGCCGACAGTCGGCGTGGTTACAAATGTTTCACTTAGTCATATTGAATTTTTTAAAACTGTTGAAAATATTGCCAAGGAGAAAAGGGTTTTAATAGAATCAGTTGATAGTAATGGTTGGGCCATTTTGAATCAGGATGATGAAAACACAATTAAAATGAGTCAGAATACTGACGCGCAAGTTATTTCTTTTGGACAAAGTGAAGATGCAAAAGTAAACGCTTCTAATCTTGTTTATAATTATCAAGAAAACAAGCCGGAAGGAATAAGTTTCAAATTGAATTATGAAGGAAAAAATATTCCAATCAGATTGAAAAATATTTTGGCAGGGCATTATGTGTATGCAGCTTTGGTTGGCGTGGCTGCAGGAATTGTTTTTAAGATTAATTTGGTTGATATTGCTAATGCTCTTGAAAAATTTCGTTCTCCGCAGGGGAGAATGAATTTGCTTGATGGAAAATCTGGCAGCTATATTATTGATGACACATATAACGCTTCGCCAATGTCTATGCTTGCAGCGCTCAGTGTGCTTGAGCAATTGAAGGCGCAGCGCAAAATTGCAGTGCTGGGTGATATGCTGGAATTGGGAGATCTGACTGAATCTGGTCATCGTGAAATTGGCAAAAAAATATCTTCAGCCAAAATCGATATTCTTGTTGCTGTTGGTCAGCGTATGAAATTTGCTGTGGCTGAGCTTGTGGCGCTTGGATTTCCGCCAGCAAATATTTTTCAATTTGATGATCCAATAAGCGCTAGTGAAAAAGTTTTGGAATTTTTAACGGCAGATGATTTTGTGTTGATTAAGGGTTCGCAGGGAATGCGAATGGAAAAGATAACCGAAAAAATCTTGGCAAATACGCAAAATTCAGAAAATCTTTTGTGCAGACAGTCAAAACAATGGCGAAATATTCCTTTTGTTAAGCCATAAATTTTGAGTTATCCACAGGTCATCAATTCCAATTGACTTTTTGTCAAAAAAGGAGTATAATAAAAATATAGAGGTAGGAGAAAAATAAAGAGAACAAAGCAGAACAAAATAGGGGTTGTTCAAAGTTTGGTGTAAGTCTGCACTTTGAAAACAGAAGACAGTTTCCGGATGGGAGTTGTCTTCTGTTTGTTAAAGAAGTTATTTGTCAACAAAATATTTCACAAGAAAGGAGGTGAGTACGATGACTGCAAGCAGGCGAGAATTTTTCAGAACTTCGAAAAATTTGGCAAGGGAATTGGGAGTTGGGAAAACAGCGTTTCGCATGTTTCTCCTTGGTTACCCAAGATTGTCGCTGGCTAATACTAACAATGATGACATCAGAAGGTCTTTGAAGTATGCTGATGAAGTTGTTAGTAAAAAAGAGCACAAGTCCGTTATTCCATATCTTCTTATGATATAGCCCTTGGCGCATTCAAATGAATGCAATTTATTTTTCGGTTAATATAACTGAAATTATAAATGTGCCAAGGGTTTTTTCTTTGTCTTGATTATTTTGTTATTTATGTTAAACTGGCTACTGTTGCGGTTTTATGTTAACTGATTATTTCTTTTTGTTTGGAAATTGTAAATTAGAAATTGGAAATTACATGCGTAGCATGTGCATGTCGCTATCGTCTAACGGTTAGGACATCAGGTTCTCATCCTGGAAATCGGAGTTCGATTCTCCGTAGCGATACAATATAATTTAAAAACTCCCCATAAGGGAGTTTTTAAATTGTTCTTATTTTCTACGGAGAATCGAAGGGTCATCTCGTATGTGAACGAGATGACGGGCAGAAGTGAATGTTGAGCGGAGGCGAAACAAATGAACGTAGATAAATGTGACCATAGGAACATTTAGCTCTGCCCAGGGCAACGAACAATTAGTAAATTGTGAGGCGAAAATTAGATACGAGCTTTCTGTGTGTAGCACCCCGACTGCGAGTCGGAGCGAGCAGGATTCTCCGTAGCGATACAATATAATTTAAAAACAAATAAAACAAAAATCCCTGCGTAAGTGGGGATTTTTGGTATGAAAAAGGGAAATCTCGGCGGATGCCATCGGGAAGTTTTCAGCGTGAACTGTTACAATGTCCTCGCTGAATTCTATTTTGAGCTTGCACGCTTTTCCGCAGCAATGCAAATCTTCAAAAGCCTTTTTTAATAATTCAATCGCACGCGGGCTAAATCTTATTTTTGTTAATCCTGCGTGCTTGATGAATTCTATCTGCCGTTCCTCCTCGTTGAGTCCGAGACCTTTAAGGAAGAATATCCAAGATTTCCTCATTGTTTCAATAACTTCCTTCAAATGACTTTGCGGCATTTTGTTACCTCCATTTATTTGAGTGATAAGAACAGCAGCTTATTTAAGCCATTTGTAATAGTACTCTAAAAGGGTTGTTTTGTCAAGTCCAATTCTTGCCTTTTTTGTTTATAATGATACAATTAAGAAATTGAAATGGTTTGAATTTAAGCAATATTTTAGATATACTATGAATTTTCAGCAAATGCTGGGCGGGTTAAAAGTTGCCATTGATAAGGAAATTGAGCATTATTTTGATATTGCCATTAAAGAGGCTCAAAAAAGCGATAAACTTATTGCTGAGGCTTTGACGCATACGAAAAAAATAGCACTTGCTGGAGGGAAAAGAATTCGCGGTGCTCTTTTGTGTCAGGCATATTTTGGTGTAGGAGGTAAAGAAAAAAAGAAAATATTAAAAGTTGCTGCTGCAATTGAGCTCGTGCATCTTTTTTTGCTGGTACATGACGACATTATTGATCGTGGAGATTTGCGTCATAATCAGGATACTTTGCACAAAATGCTTGAAAAGAAATATCAGAAAAAGATATCCGACGAGAATGCTCTTCATTTTGGTGAGTCAGTAGCAATTATTACAGGAGAGATGTTGCATACAATCGCTAATAAAATAATTCTAGAAGCTGAATTTCCTTTGCAAGAAACGATGCGAGCGCTTGTGCAATTGCAAAAAATTGTGGCTCTTACTATTATTGGACAATCGCAAGATATTGGAATTGAATATAGAAAAAATGCAACTGAAAAAGAAGTTTTGGATATGTATGAAAATAAAACAGCGAGGTACACCTTTGAAGGGCCATTACATCTAGGTGCTATGCTTGGTGGCTGTATTAACAAAAAAACGTTACAATCATTAAGTGGCTATGCTGTGCCACTTGGAATTGCATTTCAAATTCAAGATGATATTCTTGGCGTGTTTGGCAGCGAAAAGAAAATGGGTAAGTCGGTTGCATCTGACATTGAAGAAGGGAAGCAATCACTTTTAGTTATAAAAGCCAGACTGTTGGCAACAAAAACAGAAAAAAAACAGCTGAATTCAATTTTAGGAAAAAACAAATTGACGCAAAAAGAAATATTGACGTTTCAAAATATTTTAAAATCAACAGGCGCATTGGAATATGCTGAAAAACTAGCTGCACAATATTTGGATAAAGGGAAAAAAGAAATTGAAAAAGCAGTTCTTTTGCCTCAGTCCAAAGAATTTCTCGTTGGGTTGGTGGAATATTTGGAAAAAAGAGAAGTATGAGCTCGCTTTGCGAGAATTCCTAATTTCTAATTACTAATTTCCAATTAATATCTAATGAATTAATTCAAAATTTTTTCATTGAGATTTGGTTTTTTGTTAGATATTAGAAATTAGATATTAGAAATTTGATCGTATAAATAGTTTCAAAAAATATCAATATGACACAGAGTTTTATAAAAGAAAACAATAGTCTTCCTTCACACATCGCTATCATTCCTGATGGAAACAGGCGATGGGCAAAAGAAAAAAATCTTGAGCCGTGGGAGGGTCATAAGGCTGGTGCGGAAAAATTGGAGCAATTGGCGCGCTGGGCTTTTGATAATGGGATTTTCTGTCTTTCCTTCTGGGGGTCTTCTTTGAAAAATCTTGAAAAGAGACCACTTAGGGAAAAACAGGAATTATTAAAAATTTATGAAGAATATTTCGAAAAATTAATTGTGGATGAAGATATTCATCGCAACCGCGTAAGAATAAATGTGATTGGGAAATGGGAAAGTCAGTTTCCAACATCTTTAAAAAAGATTATACTTGAGGGAGTTGAAAAAACAGCTCATTATGATCAGCACGAACTCAATTTCTTTTTGGCTTATAGTGGCGATGATGAAATGTTGGATGCTGTTCGAGCAATTGCCGGAAGCGGAATTAATCCTAAAAAAATCACAGCTGAGACGATTAAACAAAATTTGATGACTAACAAATTGCCAGCAGTTGATTTGTTGATTCGAACAGGCGGCGAACCTCATTTGAGTGTAGGGTTTATGATGTGGGATATTGCTAATTCATATTTATATTTTTCAAAAAAATATTTTCCCGATTTTAATGAAACTGAATTATCCGAAGCTATAAATGAATATGCTGCTAGTGGGAAGAGGAACGGGAAATAGTCATACAACATACAACCCCAGTTAAATATTGTGGAGTACCACAATTTAACGGGGTAAACATATAACATATAACAAGAGCCAGATTATATTATGAAAAAGTTTTTATTTGTATTTTTTGCGTTATTTTTATTTTTTCCCTTGGCGACTTTTGCGCAAGAGAAAAAGCAAGCTGTTTATTTTTATGCGACTTGGTGTTCACATTGCCAGAAGGTGGATTCTTTTTTGAAAGAAAATGACTTTTATGATAAATATGACATTAAAAAGTTTAATTTTGATGAAAGAGAAAACAAAATTCTTTTGAAAAATGTGCTTGATGGAAAAATGATTGCGGACGGTGGAATTCCGGCGATGATTATTGATGAAGAAGTTTTTATGGGAGACGTTCCTATCATTGATGCTTTTGAGAAAAAAATGGAAGCTTCAAGCGGAACAGCGCTGCAATATGTTGAAAAGTTTGGAATTGGAAAGCAAGATGCAATTAAAGAATCTCCAAAACCGAAAAAGGAGGAATTAAAAAATAATAATGAAGGCGTGGCTTTGCCATTACTCTTAGGTGCAGCACTAAGCGATGCTATTAATCCCTGTGCCTTTGCAGTTCTTATTTTGCTCGTGGGGACCGTGCTGAGGGCGCAAGGCAGGCGCAGGGCACTTTGGGCGGGACTTTTGTTTTCTTTGGCGATTTTCATTTCATATTTCCTGATGGGATTGGGACTTTATAGGGCGATTACGATTTTTAATATTCCAAAATATTTCTCATTGGTTGTTGGATCATTGGCTATTTTGATTGGACTGGCAAATTTTAAGGATGTTTTCTGGTATGGAAAATTGTTTGTTATGGAAGTGCCATTGTCTTGGCGTCCAAGAATGCAAACCATTTTGAGACACGCTACCAGTCCTTTTGGTGCGTTTACGAGCGGACTTTTAGTTAGTTTGTTTTTGCTGCCTTGTTCTAGTGGTCCATATATTGTGATCGTGGGGTTATTGGCAGAAAAAGTTAATGTGGCAGTTGCAACTTCGCAGCTTGCTTTGTATAATTTTATTTTTATTTTGCCAATGCTTGCGATAACCTTGGGAATGTATTTCTTTAATTTTCAAATGGCTGAATTGGAAAAAATGCGCAGAAGTAATCTGAAAGTTTTGCATGCGATCGTGGGAACGATTATGGTTTTGATGGGGTTGTATTTGATACAGGGATGGCTGTAATAAGTTATAAAGTTATAAAGTTGTAAAGTTTGCGAGGTATTAAATTTTTTTAATTTTTAATTTTAAAAAATATGGAAATGGAATTTACAGACCAGAATTTTGAACAGGAAGTTATCAAGAGTGATGTGCCAGTGTTGGTTGATTTTTGGGCACCTTGGTGTGGACCGTGTCAGATGATGGGACCAATTGTGGAAGAATTGGCAAAAGAAATGGGCGACAAGGCAAAAGTTGGGAAACTTAATGTTGATGAAAACGGAGAAATTTCATCAAAATTCGGCATTATGTCTATTCCCGCTATCAAAATCTTTAAGGGTGGAGTTGTCGTGAAAGAATTTGTGGGAGTTCAATCTGCGGAAAATCTTAAAAAAGAATTAGAAACACTTGCTTAAGAAAAACTTTAATAAAAACAAGTCTGTAATTTATTCGGGCTTGTTTTTTTTATTTTCACTAAAATGCTTTTTGAATCCATATATCCATTTATGGATATGTAATCATACCTGTATTTATGTCTATAATTTCTTAAAAAAAACCACAAATCAGCGGTCGTATGTTACTTGGTTTTTTGATGATTACATTTTTTTTATTCACAATTAAGTATTTTTAGTATACAATTAAGTTATGTCAGAATGTCAACAACTCAAATCCGAATACGCACAACTTGAAACCCTCAAACAAGAATTTGAGACGGCTTTTGATGACGCTGTAAAAAGTGGAAACACGGAGAAAGCAAAACAACTGAAAACTGAAATTCAAGAAAAATTGGCAAGCCTCAAAGAAAAGATTGTGCCTAGAGAAATTAAGGCAATTTTCATAAATCCCGAAACCAGCGAGCAAAAAGAAATCAAAATCAATATTCAAGAAAAAATCCAAGAATTTCAAGAATTTTACAAAAAACATAATCTGCCAATTCCAAATGAGCAGGAAATAATGTCAGTTTGGAGGAAAAATCATAAGGAAATCAAAGAAGAAATTGAAAAATATGGTTATGATAATGTTTTGATAATCCCAGAAAATTTGCCAGATACTGAAAATCTTAATGGAATAATGACTGAAGGATATGGAAATGCGACATATCAATCAAGCAATTTCACGGGTGGCGGAGGATTTTCTGGCGCTAAACACACTGAAAACACAAAAGCTAAAATCATTCTATGTCACAATGACCAGGATATTTATGACAATGTGAATGCTAATGCTTTCGAAAAAGCTACTTTGAATAAGAACATCCTGCAACTTTCTGGATTGACTCAATCTGAGCTTGAAAAGAAAATTCAAAATCAAGAAAACATCCCAATCAATTTTGAAATTCAAATCAATAATCAAAAAATTCAAATCGAAGCTGAAGGACTTTCTCTTAATGAATACCTAATTTTCCAAAGGCAATATTTTGAGAAAAATCAAAAACATTTAGATGAAAAAGGGTATACATGGTTACTTAAAACATTCTCCGCTTCGCGCGTCGTGTTCTCCTTCTGGCATTCTGACGATGCTCGGCTTCGCGTGCATGCTACTGCTCTCGGTGCGTCGCGTGGCGATCTTGCGTGCCGCCTCTCCCGTAGTTTTTCAAATTAACTTAGGCTTTGAGTCTTTTTGATTTTATTTTGAATTTATTTTATTTTTTATAAACGATTATGGAAAACTTAAATTGGGCACCTATTGAAAAAAAAGTGAATGAAGCCGAAAAGAAAAAGAGGCAGCAGCTTGGAGCTTCTCGTGTTTTGTATGGCGAAACAAAAATGCCAAAACAGGAAAGAAATGAAAAAACTGACTCAGAAATTTTGGAAAGCTCGCAAAGAAAACGGGTCGCGCAAAAAGCTATTGAGCGAGAAACTGCTTTTAATGATGAAGCAGAGGGAATTTTGGGTGCGGATGAGTCATCAGAAAGAACACTGGTCAATTTCCGAAAAGAAAATCTTGCAAAGGCACTTCGTTATGAAAAAGCGCTTGAAATTCAACGTCAGCAACTCTTGAATGAGGAATCTCAGATTTTGAAATCATTCAATGGTGCTCCACACGGGGAAGAGTTAGAGGCCTTGGATGAAATTCGAGAGGAATTAAGAAAAAATAATGAGCTTGGGGAGAAATCACTAGAACTTAATCCCGAAGCATATTTTGGATTGAACTTGAAAAAACTTAAGGAATACAAAAATGAACTTAGTGAGGGAAGAATCGTTGAAACCCAATATGTTAAAGAAAAAATGGAAGATATTTGCTTGCATCTTGCTGCAAATAAACCAATTTTAATTTATGGACATTTGGGAAGCGGAAAATCTGAATTGGCTATGCATACGTCCAAAAAATACTCAAGCAAAGATCCACTTATTATTTCTGGTTCAAAAAATATTTCTCAATCAGAGTTTTATGGACATCAAGTTTTAACTGTGGATGAAGAGTCTGGCTCAACAGTCTCTGATTTTTATATGGGACCAATATATCAAGCCATGGAAGACGGTAGACCTGTTATTATTGATGAAGTGAATGCTATCCCGCACGAAGTTTTAATTAGTTTGAATCATATTTTGACCAGAAAAGTTGGAGACAAAATTAATATTCAGCAAGACAGTGGACGGGAGGTTGAAATTAAAGAGGGCTTTGGAATCATTATGACTGGAAATCTTAATCAAGGGCAAGAAAAGTATGTTGATCGTCAAGATATGGATCCCGCATTTCTTTCGCGTATTCATAAAATAGAATACGATTACCTTCCACAAGACACTGAGGGTAGTTTGGAAAGTGAAGCTGGAAAGGAAAATGAACAGTTTCATCTTGTGCTTGCTAGCATTATGGATGGACATGGAAATATTGAAGCACCCGAAGACAGTGTTAAAAAGCTGTGGAATCTGGCAAAAGCCGCGCGCGTCGTTCAGAATGTGTTTGCAGGAAAAGAAATTGAAAGCGCTTATTATCTCAAAGAAGCTGGAGGTCGCGCCACAAAATATCTGCTTAAAGAAAGCGTGCTTTCGCTTCGTGGAATTGAGAATATTGTTTCGCAGTGGAAAGCCGAAGGATATGATAAAGAACTTGATTATTATGTTTGGAATAATTTCATCAAAGAAGGAACAGTCGCTTCTGACAGAGCGTATTTGTATCAGTTGATGAAAGATCAGTTTAATTTTTTCAAAAGTGATGGTTGGGAACAAAGTCCAAATTATGGAAGCGGTGGAGTTGTGAATTCCTTTGATATTTCGGCGCCTAAAAATGTTTCTGCTAAGCGAAAATTTTTTGGACCACGCGAAGTTGTTGAATTTGCATTTGGAAAAGCGCCAGAGAGAGCCCAGTGGCCGGAAGCTTCAATTGAAGGAGCAGAGCAAGAGAATATTATTAATCCAGAAATCATGGAAATGGAAGAGTTTAAAGATGAATTACAAAAAGAAATGGAAGAAATTTGGAATGAAATTGGAGAAGTTTGCGAGATGGAGAAATAAAAAAATAAGAAATATTGAGACTAATAAATAGACATGGAAAAACTCAATTCGCAAATTGTTATATACAAAGCTAAAGATGGGCAGACTAAACTTGATGTTCGTTTTGATGGTGAAACCGTTTGGCTTTCGCAAAGGCAAATGGCTGAGCTTTTTGATTGTAGTATCGACAATGTTAGTTTGCATCTAAAAAATATCTTCAAAGAGGCTGAATTAAGCGAAAAATCAGTTGTCGAGGAATTCTCGTTAACTGCGACGGATGGAAAAAATTATAGCGTGAAGCATTATAATCTGGATGCAATAATTTCGGTTGCCTATAGGGTGAATTCCATGCGTGGAACGCAATTTCGAATTTGGGCAACTCAGAAATTGCGGGAATATATTGTTAAAGGTTTTGTTTTGGATGATGAACGATTGAAAAATCCCGATTTGCCGTTTGATTATTTTGAGGAACTTGAAAGTACAATTGCGGATATTCGCACTAGTGAAAAAAGATTTTATCGTAAAATTACTGATATTTATGCAACAAGTGTGGATTATGATCCAACAAATGACCAAAGCATTGTTTTTTTCAAAACAGTGCAAAACAAAGTTCACTATGCAGTTACAGGCAGCACGGCAGCAGAAATTGTAGCCAGCAGGATAGATGTGAGTAAGAAGAATTTAGGACTTACTAATTTCAGAGGAATAAAGCCAAAAAAAGAAGAAGTTGTTATTGCAAAAAATTATTATAATAAAGAGGAATTGACTCAGTTGAATGCGCTTGTTGAACAATATTTGATATTTGCCACAGAACAGGCTCGTCGCAGAATTCCTATGAAAATGAGTGATTGGAATGAAAAACTTCATGGTTTTTTGACAATTAATGATAGAAATATTCTGCAAGACGCGGGTAAAATTTCTCATGAATTAATGGTGGAGATTGCAGAAAAGAAATTTGATGAATACAAGAGTATTGAAGCAAGGCAAGATGTGGATTTTGATGAGATTGCACTCAGTGCAATTGAAAGTGTAAAAAATAGTGGTAGAGTAAAAATAATAAACATTAAAAAAGTAAAATTAAAATAAAATTATGTATGACTTGCTAATTATAGGTGCGGGTCCTGCGGGATTGGGAGCATCAATCTATGCTTCACGTTATAAGCTTAATCACATTGTGATTGGTGGAGAAATTGGCGGGCAAGTGGTGGAGGCTTGGGAAATTGAAAATTATGCAGGAATAGAATCAATCTCAGGCAAAGATTTGATGGAAAAATTTGTGAAACAAACAAAGGATTTGGGAGGTGTGATTGTGCAAGGTTCTGTAAATAGTATTGCTAGGTTGCAAGATGGATTTGAAATCGTTGTTGGCGACGGTAAAAAATATGAAGCAAAGACGGTCATTCTTGCTCTTGGTATGAAGGCCAGAAAAATGAACATTCCCGGAGAGGATAAATTTCTTGGCAAAGGTATTTCATATTGTGCAACGTGCGACGCGATGTTTTTTCGAGGCAAAGATGTGGTTGTGCTTGGTGGTGGCGATAGCGCAGCAACCGCAGCGATTCATTTGGCAGAATTTGCCAATAGTGTGCAACTTTTGTATAAAGAGGGCACAAAATGTTTTGAACCAGCTTGGGATCAAAAAATGGCTGAAACAAAAAAAATCGCTTGTGGTTCATTTGAAAAAATAGATGAAATTATGGGCAATGAAAAAGTTGAAGGCATTGTGTATGAAACAAAAGATGGTCAAAAGAAAGAGCTTGCGATTCAAGGCGTATTCATTGAGATAGGCTCTGTCCCAGGAGTGGTTGTTGCACAAAACCTTGGGGTACGAACTGACGAGCAGGGCTATATTTTTGTTAATCAAGATCAAAGCACGAATGTTGAAAATGTGTTTGCAGCAGGTGATGCTACAACCGGTTCTAACAAATTTCGTCAGATCATCACAGCTGTGGCTGAAGGAGCAGTGGCTGCAGGAAGCGTTTATAAAAAATTAAAATTAAATACTAGTAAGAAATAAAGAATTGATGCAGTTTTGAGTTTTGTGAGATTAAGAATATTTTTTAAATTTCCAATTTCCAATTTCCAATTTCCAAATAATTTCCAATTTTTCAGTTTACCAATAATTGAAAATTCAAGTATTGAAAATTAAATGTGAATTGTAAATTGATCATTGGTCATTGTTGCTATGGATGCGATTGAATTGTCGAAAAAAATTGGTGGGAAGATTGAAATAAGATCAAAGAAGAAATTGACGAAAGAAAATTTGTCGGTTTTGTATACCCCTGGGGTTGCAGATGTTTGCAGGGCGATTGCGAAAAACAAAAAACTTTCTTTTGAATATACAATCCGTAAAAACACGGTGGCTGTTGTTTCTGATGGAAGCGCAGTTTTGGGTCTTGGCAATATTGGTCCCGAAGCAGGATTGCCTGTGATGGAGGGAAAAGCACTTTTGTTTAAGGAACTTGGCGGTGTGGATGCGATTCCTATTGTTTTGGCAACGCAAGATACTGAAGATATTATCAAAATTGTAAAAGCATTGGCGCCAACTTTTGGAGGAATTAATCTGGAAGATATTTCTGCTCCTCGTTGTTTTGAAATCGAAAGACGGTTGAAGGATGAATTGGACATTCCTGTTATGCATGACGATCAACACGGAACAGCTATTGTTGTTTTGGCGGGGTTGATTAACGCACTTAAGGTTGTCAAAAAAGACATCAAAAAAATTAGAATTGTTATTTCTGGTGCAGGTGCTGCGGGAACTGCAATTATGAATCTTCTGATGAATTATGGTGCCAAAGATATCATTATGGTTGATAGCACTGGTATTATTTATAAAGAGCGTCAAAGCGGAATGAATGATTCCAAAATGGAGATTGCAAAAATAACCAATCCTAAGAATTTGCAGGGAACGTTGCAAGATGCCTTGTTGGAAGCGGATGTTTTTATTGGTGTGAGCGCTCCAAGCTTGATTAATCATCTTGATATTCGCAGGATGAATAAAGATGCGATTGTTTTTGCGATGAGTAATCCTATTCCTGAAATTATGCCAGATGAAGCTAAAAAGGGTGGAGCGGCAATTGTGGCAACAGGAAGATCTGATTATCCAAATCAAATTAATAATGTTTTGGTATTCCCTGGTATTTTTCGTGGAGCGCTTGATACGCAAACAAAAAAAATTACAGAAATTCATAAACTGAAAGCAGCCAAGGCTCTTGCTTCTTTGATAAAAAAACCTACTCGTGATAAAATAATAATAGCCGCGCTTGATAAACGCGCAGCAAAAGTTGTTGCTAATGTTTTCAAAAAAGCATAAATCATAAAACATAGAACATGGAACAAAACTGGAGCATTGAAATGCTTCATGATCCATGCTTCATGATCCATGACTATGAATAATATAAAAATACACAAACAAAAAATTGACCTGGAGAGTAAAAATCAAATCGAATTTTTTGACATCACTGAGAAAGTGCAAGAAATTGTTGAGGCTTCGGGAGTTAGAGATGGAAACGTTGTTGTTTTTGCTCCGCACACCACAATGGGTGTGATTATAAATCATAATGAGCCGATGCTTATTCAGGATTTTATGCGCGTTTTGTATAAACTTGCGCCAATGGATGATCGTTATTCTCATGACTTGTTTGAACTTCGCAGGAGTTCAAAATCAGATGGTAGAAGCAATGGGCACTCGCACTGCAAATCATTTTTAATTGGAGTCAGTCAAACTGTTCCAATTGAAAAAGGAAAATTGTTAATAACCGAAAAGCAAAGTATTTTCGCAGTGGAGTTTGATGGTGCTCGCAAACGCGACGTTACCATTCAAGTAATGGGAATTTAAACATACAACATAAAACATGTAACATGTAACAAAAATGCAAAATGCGTAATGATTCGTATTTGCATGAATGTTATATGCTGTATGTTATATGCTACATGATATGGGGAGACTTGTTGATGATTTGGTTCGAAATGGTTATTTGCGCACCAATAATATTGTTGATGCTTTTTCTGAAATTCCTAGGACCGAATTTGTTCCGAAAGATTTGGAAAATCAAGCTGAGGCAAATATACCTTTGCCAATAGGATATGGTCAAACAATTTCTCAGCCGCTTACTGTAGCATTGATGCTGGAGCTGCTTGATCCTCAGAGTGGTCAAAACATTCTTGATATCGGCGCTGGCAGTGGTTGGACAACAGCACTTCTGGCTCACATTGTTGGCGGCGCTGGCAATGTCACAGCACTGGAGGTTATTCCTGAACTTTGCAAAAGTGGAGAAAAAAATGTTAGCAAATTTAGTTTTATAAAAAAAGGAATAGTGCAATTTCACTGTCAATCTGCTGAAAATGGATTTGAAAAAAAAGCACCTTATGATAGAATTTTGGTTTCAGCTTCAGCTGAAGAAATTCCCAAAGCTTTCAAAGAACAATTAAAGATTGGAGGTAAGATGGTTATTCCGGTTAGAAATGAAATTTGGTTTGTGGAGAAAAAGGGACAAGATGAATTTAATATTGAAAAATTTGCGGGGTTTTCTTTTGTGCCTTTTATTGAGAAAAACTAGCCCGTGAAAGTAATAATCTTTCTGGGTGTATTTTAGTGTGTGATTAATTTAGGATTTACGCTTTTTCTCAACTATTTCTTATTTGGCACGCTTTTGGATAAATATTTACCCCGTCAAATCCAGCAAAGCTGGTGTTCACTGCTGTGAACAATTTGACGGGGCGAGTATCCAAAAGCTCAAAGAGTCGCTGTCGCCAACCTGCCTACCGGCAGGCAGGCAATTGGCCAAAAAAGAAATGTTTCGAAATGCGTAACTGCTTTAATTGTTAAAATATTCCATTATGTTGACTATTCGAAGAAAAATTAGTGTTATAATTTTCGGTTTGATGCTTGTTGTTGGCGGATTTTTTTATGTGTATGATCAAGTTTATTTGGCTTCCGGCGTTAATGTTGAGAAAAAGACGATTGTTATTGAAAAAGGAGACAATGCTTTGGTGGTTGGGGAAAAATTAAGCAATGATGGAATTATTACTGGAAAGTATTTTTTAGCTTATTATCTTTGGAAAAAAAATCAGCTTCATAATTTGGTGGCCGGAGTGTATACATTTTCAGCTGGTATGAAAATTCCAGAGGTTGCACGTATGATTACGGGCGGAGAAATAACTTCAACAGCTGTTCCTGTGACATTTCCCGAAGGTTGGACAATCAGCCAGATGGCTGAGAGATTGGACGCAAACGGTTTTTCAAAAAATGATTTTCTTTCAATTGCAAATAATCCCAGCTCGGAGCTGAAGGAGAAGTATAAGTTTTTAAATGAAATCCCAAAAGAAAAGTCACTCGAAGGATATCTTTTTCCAGATACATATTATTTCGCCAAAGATGCTAGCGCGCAGGATATTATTGAAAAAATGCTCAAGAATTTTGATGCAAAAATAACTGAAAAAATGCGAGCTGATGTTGCACTGCAAAAAAAATCTCTTTATGATGTTGTGACAATGGCAAGCATTGTTGAGGGAGAGGTTAAGAGTGATGATGATAGAAAAATTGTGGCAGGATTGTTTTGGAATAGATTTGAAAATGGAATGCCGCTGCAGAGTGACGCTACTTTGGAATATATTCTTGGTGATAACAAATTCCAACATTCAATTGCGGAAACGAAAATAAATTCTCCGTATAACACTTATCAAAACAGGGGGCTTCCCCCTGGACCAGTTTCTAATCCTGGACTGGCTTCAATTCTGGCAACGCTTAATCCTGAAAAAACAGATTATGTGTATTTTTTGACTGATCCAAAAACAGGAAATACTGCTTTTGCAAAAACTTTTGAGCAGCACATTGCCAACAAGGCAAAGTATGGACTGTAAAATAGGTTTTAGGTTTTAGGTGTTAGGTTCTAGGTTTTAGGGATTAGTTTAATAAAAAAGTGATTACTTTTAAAAACGGCTGTGTGTAGCCGTTTTGTGCTTTTTGAATTTAATTATATTTTACTTTATGAACATTATAAACTTTATTTACCCAGTGAAATCCGGCTTCGCCGGTGCGAAGCAATTTCACGGGGTAAACCTTATGAACTTGTTTATTTTTGACATTTTGGCTTAGCTAAGCTATGATATCAGAAGGTAAAAACGTTAACTTGAAGTGATATTTCATACAATTATGAGGGAGAAAATAAAAGGTTTTTGGCAAAAATTTTTCGGAAATTTTTTTGGTAATATCTCTAGAGATATTGGTATTGATTTGGGAACTGCCAATACATTGGTGTATGTTAAGGGGAAAGGAATCGTAATTAACGAGCCATCAGTAGTTGCAATTAATAAACGCACCGGACAGGTTTTGGCGATTGGGCGAGATGCCAAAAGAATGGTTGGAAAAACTCCGGGGCATATTGTGGCAACTCGTCCTTTGGTGGATGGGGTGGTAAGCGATTTTGAGGTGACCACACAAATGCTAAAATATTTTATTGAAAAGGTTAATAAAGATTCTTTTGCATTTTCACCAAAGCCTCGAGTTTTAATTGGAATTCCATCGCGCATAACAGAAGTTGAAAAAAAGGCAGTTATAGACGCTGCGATGAGTGCTGGAGCTCGCGAAGCATTTCTTATTGAGGAACCAATGGCTGCTGCAATCGGAGCGAGATTGCCGGTTACAGACGCTAAAGGGAATATGGTTGTTGATATTGGTGGAGGAACTTCTGAAATCGCTGTTATTTCTTTGGGTGGCATTGTTAGTGCACGTTCTTTGCGAGTGGCTGGGGATGAGATGAATGAAGATATTATTCGTTATTGTAGAGATGAATTCAATTTGCTTATTGGGGAAAAAAGCGCAGAAGATGTTAAAATTGCAATTGGAAGTGCATATCCGCTCAAGGAACAAATGAAAGTTACAGTTCGAGGTCGCGATCTTGTGAGTGGTTTGCCAAAGGAGGTTATTGTGAATGATGAGCAGATCAGAGAAGCAATTTCACGTTCGATTCGCATTATTGTGAATAATGTTAAAACAGTTATTGAAGAAACGCCGCCAGAGCTTTTGTCTGACATTATGCAAAGAGGAATCATCCTTGCGGGTGGAGGAGGGTTGATTAGGGGTCTTGATAAGTTGGTTGCTAATCAAACAGAAATGCCGGTTCGAATGATGGAAGATCCTTTAACAGCGGTTGTTAGAGGGGTTGGGATTGTGCTTGAAGATTTGGAAAGTCTTAGTGATGTACTTGTTGAAGATCAACGTGAGAAGTCTTTTAAATAGTGAGAAAATCAATAAATGCAAAGATTGGCAAAAACTAAATTGTTTAAAGTTTTTTTTCTTGCGATATTGTTATTGTTGCTTGTTTTTTTAAATCCCTATGGTTTTTTTAATCCTTTTCGCAGCATAGTTGGCGCTGTTTTCTTGCCCTTTCAAAAGGTTTTTTATTCCGTGTCTGTTGGCATAGAAAATGGCAGTGATTTCTTGGGTTCAATCGGGCAGCTTAAAAGTGAAAATGAAAAATTGTTTCAGGAAAATCAGGAGCTACTGGCAAAAAACGCGATGCTTAATGATATGCAAAATGAGAACACAAATTTGCGTGATCAGTTAAAATTGCTTCCTAGAAACAATTATGAATTAGTAGCGGCGACAGTTGTTAGTCAGGATCCTCACAGTATGGGAAATTGGCTGGAAATCGACAGGGGTAGTGATGATGGTATCGTTAATGGGATGCCCGTAATTGTTTCAAAAAGTATTTTGATTGGAAGAATTCAAGATGTTAGCGCAAAAAGATCAAAGATTATGCTTTTAACAAATTCAAAAAGCACAATTAATGTGATGACTTCGCAAAACAGTACAAAGGGTGTTGCTAAAGGCGAATATGGGTTAGCCATTATTTTTGATATGATTTTGCAAACCGATACTGTTGCGGTTGGGGATGATGTTGTTACTTCTGGAATCGGAGGAGAAATGCCAAGAGGATTATATATTGGATCAGTACAAGAAGTTCATATTTCGTCAGACGGCTTGTTTCAACAGGCCGTGGTTGCGGCTCCACTTTCAGTTTCAAAACTACAAACCGTTTTTGTTATCAAAGCTGTGAAATAATTTCAAATAGCAAATGAAGAAAAAAATTATTTATTGTCTGCTTTTATTTTGTGCAATTGTTTTGCAAACAAGCGTGCTGCCTTTGATATCTCCTTTGCATATAGCGGGCGATGTTGTGTTGATGCTTATTCTGGCTGGATCAGTTTTGGATGGTTTCTTTGCATTTTTTTGGTGGGCTATTTTTGCTGGAATTGTTTATGATCTTGCCAGTTATACAACTGTTGGAATTCACGCTCTTATTTTTCTTTTAGTTGTTTATTTTGTGAGTTTTTTTTCCAGACGTTTTTCTGTTGAAATAAAGGGTGTTGGTGTGGCGCTGTTCGTTATTTTTGTTGCAGTTGCTACGCTGCTTTCTCGCGGGATTATCGCACTGTCTGTTGCTTGGGATTTGCAGACATTCAATGGATATTTTGAAGAGTTTGGCAATTGGAAGATTATTATTTTTCAAATTTTGTTTAATACCTTTTTGTTTTTGTTTTGTTTTTTTGTTCTTAAAAAAGTGAAGAAGTTTTTTGTAATTGAATAGAAATTATGTTTAAAAGAAAACAAAAAATACCAAAAAAATTCTCAGGAATGGAGATTGAAGACTATGTCCTTACAGCGACAGAGAAAGAAGCTTCACGAATGGAAAAACCGCTTGAAAAAAAATGGTTTGATTTTCTGTGGATTTTTATGGTTGCGTTTGTTGTGATTCTTGGTGTGCGAGTTTTTTTCTTGATTGTTATACGAGGAGCATATTATCAAGATGTTTCAAAAGGCAACAGTGTTCGTTCTGTTGTGATTAAAGCTCCACGTGGTAGGATTTTTGATCGCGCCGGTGTGCCGTTGGTTAACAATGTGCCGAGTATTGATGCGGTAGTAATTCCAGTGGATATTCCTAGAGATAGTGCAAAAACAAAAGAAATTGCCGAAGATGTTTCAAAAATTTTGAATATGAATGTTGAAGAAGTTTGGGTTGTGCTTGAAAAAAATGCCACTTCCAAATCGCTCAATCCTGTTTTATTGAAAGAGCACATTGAACATAATCAAGCCTTGTCACTTCTTGAAAAAGGAAATGATCTTCCAGGAATTGGTATTGAAAAAACGGCAATCAGAGATTATACGGATGGACCTATATTTTCACACATTCTTGGTTATGAAGGAAAAATTGAACAAAAAGAACTTGATCGTGATCAGAGCTATTTGCTTACTGATTATATTGGAAAGCAAGGAATTGAAAAATCTTATGAAAAATATTTGCGAGGAGTTCACGGTGCGGATCAGGCAGAGGTTGATTCAATGGGCAACACCAAAAGAGAGGTGGGTATTATAAACCCAAAACCGGGTAGTGATTTGATTATGAGTATTGATGCAGGACTTCAGAAAAAAATTTATGACAGCATTAATGGTATTTTGGAAAAAACAGGAACAAAAACCGCAGCAGCCGTGGCTATTGATCCAAAAACTGGTCAAGTGTTGGCAATGGTTAATGTGCCAAGTTTTGATAACAACTTGTTTGCTAATAAAATTTCGGGCGATCAATATGCAAATTTGATAAATGATCCAAACAATCCACTTTTTGACAGGGCAATTTCAGGAGAATATCCTCCCGGTTCAACAATTAAGCCTGCAATTGCATCAGGTGCGCTTTCCGAAGGCGTTATAAATCCATCCACAATCATTGATGGACTTGGAGGAATGCTCCGAATAGGAAGTTATACTTTCGGAGACTGGAAAACTCACGGGCCAAGCGATGTGCGCACGGCAATAGCTGAAAGTAATGATATTTTTTTCTATACAATTGGTGGTGGATATGGAAACGTAAGTGGACTTGGAATGACTCGAATGAAAAAATGGTACAATTTGTTTGGATTTGGAGAACCTTCAGGTATTGATATTGGCGGGGAAGCAAGTGGATTTATTCCAGATGAAAAATGGAAACTGGATAAAATCAAGGAAAAGTGGTCAGTTGGGAATAGTTATCACGCATCAATTGGTCAAGGATATGTGACGGCAACTCCACTTCAAGTTGCAAATTATACTGCGGCAGTTGCCAATGGCGGAACATTGTATAAACCATATTTGGTTTCTCAAATAAAAAAAAGCAATGGAGAAAATATTGTTATTCAGCCAGAAATAATTCATTCTGATTTTGTTTCTTCAGATGTGCTTTCTGTTGTGCGCGAAGGTATGCGGCAAACCGTCTTGGCTGGGACAGCGCAGACACTTAAAGATATGCCAGTTGAGATTGCTGGGAAAACAGGTACTGCCGAATTTGGTAGTGAGGACAAAACTCACGCTTGGTTTGTTTCTTTTGCTCCGTATAATGATCCAGAAATTGCTATGGCAGTTTTGGTGGAAGGTGGTGGAGAGGGTCACTCCAGTGCGTTGCCCGTTACTAAGGAAGTTTATCAATGGTATTTTGGAGGCAGGCAATAGGCTTGACCCCGTTAGAAATTTCACAAGTATGCATTCTTAAATATTTTGAATTAAGAAAAAAGTCTAAATACAAGTTAAAAGTAGTTTTTTGAAATTTCTAACGGGGTTGACAAAATGGCTTAAAATAGCTATACTGCATCGGTTGTGCTATAATAGATAAGTTCATTGAAATTGTGGTATATCAAAGTAATTGAGTGGTTACCCTGATTTTTATTGGGGAGGAAAGTCCGGACATTTAGCTTCAATTTATTTTGGAGTAAAGGTAGCGGGTAACGCCCGTCCGCAGTGATGCGAGAGGTGCGAGCAGAGACGCTTTGATTCGAAAGAGTCGAGCACCCTTCGGGGTGAGTTCTTATAGTAATATGAGAAGTGAAACGGCCAAATCCTTACCTGAATGCAAGACCGTATTCCAATGCTTTGCATTGGTTTGTGTCGCTCGAGCTTGTCAGTAATGGCAAGCCCAGATAAATGATCACTAATACAGAATCCGGCTTATAGATTACTTTGATATGCTATGAATTTAATGAGATAATTTTATTCAAAAAAATGAAAAAACGCAGCGAATTATTTTTTAGTGCTATTCAGGTTCCAATGGATGCGGCAATGATATTGTTGGCAGCGCTAAGTGCTTTTGCAATTCGAAATATTCCTGAACTTTTGGCATTAAAACCAAAGTTGTATAACTTTCCATTGGAAAGTTATTTGAATATTATTTTAACGATAATTCCACTTGCATTATTTATTTATGCTATTGAGGGGCTTTATAATATTAAAGTTACTAGAAAATTTTGGCAGGAAGCTGTGAAGGTTTTTTCTGCCACTTCTATTGTTTTGGTTGTGATTATTGTGACCATCTTTCTTAAACGAGAATGGTTTTCGTCTCGTTTTATAATTCTTGCAGGATGGGTTTTGACTGTTGTATATGTGACAATCGGAAGATATGCTTTGCAAAAAATACAGAGATATCTTTTGGAAACAAGAGGTGTGGGTGTGCACAGACTTCTTTTGATAGGTAGAAATGGCAAGATGGATCAAATCTTAAATTTAATCAAACACAACGCAGCCCTGGGTTATAAAATTGTCGGACATATGGAAGCTGGCAGCATCAGAGCTGTGCGCGAGCTCAAAGAAAGAAGAGGTGTTGATGAAATTATTGTTTGCGACGCACTGCTTACGGATGAGGAACAAGAAAAATTAATCGATTATTGCGCAATTAATAATATTTCATATAAATTTATTCCGACAAAATTGCAGACCGCAAAATTCGAAGCAGGAATTTTCAATGGGGAACCGATTATTGAAATCAGGCATACTCCACTTGAGGGTTGGGGAAAAATATTAAAACGTACTTTTGATATAATCAGCTCAAGCATTTTAATTGTAATTCTTTCTCCATTGATGCTGCTGGTTTCATTGCTTATAAAATTCGAATCACTTTTTGAAAACAGAAAAGGGGCGCCTATTATTTATAAAAATGAGCGCATCGGAAGTGACGGAAAGAAATTTAATGTGTTCAAGTTTCGATATATGAAATGGGAGTTTTGCACAGACCCTAATACAAAAGAAGGAAAAAAGGCGTTGGAATATGAAAAAGAGTTAATTGAAAAATTAAGCATCAAAAAAGGTCCGCTTTACAAAATTAAAAATGATCCTCGCAAAACAAAAGTGGGTGCATTTATTGAGAAATTTTCTATCGACGAGCTCCCGCAGTTTTTCAATGTATTGTTTGGGGATATGAGTTTGGTGGGTCCTCGTCCACATCAGGAAAGGGAAGTTGAAAAATATAATGAATATCACAGGCGCTTGCTTACCATTAAGCCGGGGGTTACAGGAATGGCTCAGGTTTCAGGGCGCAGCGACCTCGAGTTTGAAGATGAATATAAGCTTGATGTGTTTTATATTGAAAATTGGTCACTTTGGCAGGATATTCAAATTTGCCTCAAGACAGCCTTAGTTTTGTTTAAAAAAAGGAAGAATTGACAAAAACTGTAAAATAGACTATAATTAGAGGTAGAGAAGATTAAAAATAAAATGGTTTGGTCGACTGTTTTGAACAATCTTTCTCGGTATTATAACCAGTAATTAATGAAACACAATTATGACAGATGTAAGACCCACAGACCAGGAATTTTTAGAGTTCGCTGTTAAGGCGCTCGTTGATAACCCTGGAGATGTAAAGGTAGAAAGGAAAATTGATGAAATGGGAGTTCTCATCACGTTGGATGTAAATCCTGCAGATATGGGAATGGTAATCGGCCGAGAAGGTCAGACCGCAAAAGCCCTTCGTACAATTTTGAGAGTAATCGGTGCAAGAAACAATGCACGCGTTAACCTTAAGATTAATGAACCAGAAGGTTCTCTTCGCGGAGAGCGAACACCAAGACCAGAGGCAGCACCAGCTCCAGAAGTAAAAAAGAGCATTGATGATGTGCTTGGAGATATGAACATCTAATATCACTTTCGATATAATAAAAACCCCGATGAAAGTCGGGGTTTTTATATTTTTAAAAATGGATAAATTGATGAAATCAAGTATAGCGATCCAGTTATTACAACTGGTTCTTTTGACGTTCTGATATTCTTAAGAATGTCAGAACGTTTGTTTTTTATGATGGAAAAGTTTTTGAAGTTTTGGGATTGCAAAAATGTTGCGATTTCTTGGTTGTCGATTGAACTCCAGTGATTGTCCATTCCTGAGGTTGAAAATTGTGTGAGCAGGATTTTGTCTGCGAGCGGGATGATATATTTCAGCATTACTTTAAAATCTTTGCCCTTTTTGAAAGCGATAACGAAAGTAAATTTTTGTGAGGGATAAATTTTGGCAAGATTATTGCTAAGAGTTTTCATTTTTTGCGGATTGTGCGCACCATCAATAATGAGTGTTTGCCCGCCCGCAACGCTTCGCAAGTGAGCTTGCTCGCGTAGCGATGCGGGCGGGGCGCCAATCTTGCGAATTTCTAGGCGACCAGGAATTGTGATTTTTTCCAGTGCGCCTCGCAGTTTTGTTTCGTTGATTTCAATATTATCCCGCTTGGATAATATTGAAAGACAGGCAAGTGCGAGTGAGCAATTTTCGGCTTGATGAATTCCAATCAAGCCTAAATGGATATTTTTTAAAGATAGTTTTTTTTCTTTGTCATTCCGGGCTTGACCCGGAATCCAGCCGGACTTTATATCTTTAGTTATATTGCTAACTGATGATTTTAATAGGGGCTGGATTCCCGTTTTCACGGGAATGACAAGGTGAAAATCAAAAATTGTTTCTTGTGTCGTTGAAGAAATGATGGAATAATTTTTATTATTGATGATATGTAATACTGAATTTTTTTCTTCGCATTTATTTTTGATGACGGTTTGTGCTGCAGGCGTTTGTTGTGTGTTGATTGTTGTATTTTGGCTGTTAATTATCCCAGCTTTCTCAAGGGCGATTTCGGAAATAGTCTTTCCAAGAATTTGAGTGTGATCCAGTCCAAGTTTTGTGATGATGCAAATTTTGTTTTTGTTTGTCACGGTGTTGGTTGCATCAAGTCTTCCACCAAGCCCTGTTTCCATCACGGCGTAGTCTAGTTTTTCTTTGGCAAACATATAGAAAGCTAGCGCCACATTTATTTCAAAAAAAGTTGGCATTCCATATGAACTCTTTTCCATTTTCAAAATTGTTGGCAGGATTTGGTTGAAATATTTAAGAATCAGTTTTTCATTCGGCAGTTGATTGTTGATTTGCATTCTTTCGCGGATATCAAAAATATGTGGAGAAATTGACATTCCAACTGAAAATTCTTGGCTTTGCAGGATATGGCTGGTCAAATGGGCAGTAGAGCCTTTGCCAGAAGTCCCAGCAATGTGGATAACTTTAATTTTGTTTTGAGGATTTCCGAGCAATTTCATGAAATATTTGGCTCTTTTAAGACCAATATCTCCCATAAACAAAGCCTCCCTCGTTGGAATGCGAGTTAGTAAAAAATCTTCAAATTGTTCCAATGTGGTAATTTTCATGTCCTGCTATCATAGCGTTTCAATCAAAAAAAGACAAATTTCGATCGTTATTAATTTTTTTGGCAAATACTATCACACTCGATAGTGTGATAGTATTTGCCAATCATTGCAAACATCTTTGTGTATTGACTTATTTTGTTTTTGGTGTTAATTTGGTTTCAATCGAAGGAAGGCTTGTTGATACGGTGTTTTGCGCGAATATCGTTCAGCATTAACCTGTCCTTTTGTTTTGCTCCAGGGTAGACCCCGCCATGTAACCCGAAATCCTGGAGCGAACCGAATGGTTGCGTGAGGGAGTCGCATTTTATGCGACCATGGCGGGAATTCTTTAAAAATCCAAAAAATTGGAGAAAGGAGGCATTATGTTTGATGACAATCGGTATCCTGACTATGTGCAAATTGAATTTGAAAAATATTTCAAGCGCTTGCGGGAAGAACTTACTTGGAATATGGTGCTTCCAAAATATTTCCGAAAAGATCAATTAAAAAAAGCGCACGAAGCTATTTATGTGAGATGTTCATTTCACAAGGAAAGAACCGCCTCAATGCGCTTCTCTTTTTCCAGAAATATTTTTCATTGTTATGGGTGTGGTTCCGGAGGAAGTTTGTTCTCTTTTATTTCGAAAAAGGAGGGAGGGGCTTTTGAGGCGATGCTTTTTATTAGGAAGCATTTTCAAATCCTTCTGCCATTTTCCAGAAAACAGTGGCGAGCAATAAAAACAGAAATGGCGATGATGGAAACACTGGGATTGAATTCCGATTTTCAGGCGATTGCTCTTGATGGATGGGGGGAATCTTATGTGCTTGAAGATGAGGATTGGGAAGAAATTGAAACCGAGCGGTTAAATTTTGAGTTGTCCTGTATTGATCCCGTGGAAGCTTTTTTTGATTTGAGAGATGATTGTTTTTTTCATCCCACCACTCAAATAAAGGAAGTAAAAAAGGTTAATGTTCAAAAAAAAGAAGAGCAAATCTTGTTGGACGTAAGTGGGTTACGCTTAGAAAAGTTTATAATTATAAGGCACGGTATGTACGGTTTTGATGATCGTTTAAATGAACGTGGTCGTCAACAGATGGAGGAATTATCAAAAAAAATAGATCCACTGCTGAAAGGTGGAAAAAGTAGTCTGTTGATTTCCTCAACTGCACCCAGAGCATTGGACAGTGCGGATGTGCTTGAAGAAAAATTGTTTTTTAAGCGGCGCGAAGACCTCGAATTATTTTGGTCAGATAATAGCCATAATTGGGATATTACAGCTGCCATAGAAGTAATTCTTGAAAAAGGAATTGATTACGAAGTGGTAATTATTGTATCTCATCTGGAATATTGCGAATATCTCCCGTGGCGTTTTATGAAAAAAGTTTTCGGTTTAGATTCTCAAAGTTTTTCTATGAATAAAGGTGATGCATGTATGTGTAACCTAGTAGAAAAAACTTTGATAAAGTTATAAAATTAGGCAGTCCTTGTATTCAAGGTCTGCCTTTTTCTTTTATTTGAGCTCTTTTTTATTTTAAAAAACCGTGGTAAAATGATAATAGCTATAAAGTTCATAAAGTTGCAAGTTATAAAGTAAAGAGCTTGTGATTTTTGTGTTCCTACCTTATGAACTTTAAGAACTTTTAACATTACAAACTTTCATATGCGATTTGATATTATCACAATTTTTCCGAAGATTTTCGATAGCTATTTTGGCGAGTCGATTGTTAAGCGTGCTAGAGAAAAGAAAATCGTGGAAATTAACGTTCATAATTTGCGGGATTATTCAGTAAACAAGCATCATAATATTGATGACACTCCATATGGCGGAGGCGCTGGAATGGTGATGCAAGTCGAGCCGATTTATCGGGCAGTGGCTGATATTCAAAAAGCTAATTTAAAAACCAGAACGATTTTGTTTTCTGCCAAAGGAAAGCGATATAAACAAAAAGATGCAAAAAGATTATCCGAGTATGATCAGCTCATTTTTGTTTGTGGAAGATATGAAGGTGTTGATGAAAGAGTGGCTGAGTTTGTTGTTGATGAAGAAATTTCTATTGGAGACTTTGTCCTGACTGGCGGCGAAATTCCGGCAATGCTGGTGGTGGACAGTGTCACGAGATTGCTGCCGGGAGTTTTGGGTAATGATCAAAGCGCGATTGAAGAATCACATAGCGAGGAAGGATATTTGGAATTTCCACAGTACACTAAACCGGAAAAGTTTTTAAAGTGGGAAGTGCCTAGCGTGCTGCTTAGTGGAAATCATAGTGAAATTGAAAGATGGAGAAAGGAGCATTCAGGACTCAAATAATTTTAAGTTTTAAATTTTAAATTTAAAATCAATTTCCAATAAATAAATTTGAAATGTTTAAAAATTAAGACATTGAAAAATTTGGATTTGATTAAAAACTTAAAACTTAAAATTTAAAATTTGATAGTCAAAAATAAAAAGATAAAATTTTATTATTTAGTGATACTGAGATAAATCAAATTGCTATATAAACTTGACCGGTATGCAAACAAAATTGGGGGATAGGACATTGCTGATAGTCGTTTCGTCATTGCTTGTTTTTGGGCTTATTATGATTGCAAGTGCTGGTGTGATTTATTCAGAGACCAGATTTGCTGACGAATACTATTTTTTTAAGCATCAATTGATCTACGGAGTTATTCCTGGTATTTTTGCACTGTATTTTTTTTCTAAGCTTGATTATCATTTTTGGAAAAAAGTTGCCGTGCCATTGTTTTTTCTTGCGGTTGTTTTTTTGATTTTGGTTTTTGTCCCTGGGGTTGGGTCGCGAGTGTATGGCGCAAGTCGTTGGCTTCAACTTGGTCCATTTTCTTTTCAACCTTCTGAAATGACAAAATTAGCAGTAATAATATATCTTGCTGCTTGGCTTGAAAGTCGAGGAATTCAAAGAATCAAGGATGTTTTTGAAGGGATGTTACCGTTTTTGGGGATAATAGGTCTGCTCGCTTTTTTGATTATGAAGCAACCAGACACGGGAACACTGGGTGTTATTGTGCTTACTTCTTTTGCTATTTTTTTTATTGCGGGAGCTCGTCTTTCGCATCTTGCTTCAATGGGAGCATTGGGAATGGTAGCGCTTTGGATTCTTGTTAAGATTGAACCATATCGATTCAATCGTATTTTGGCATTTCTTGACCCGAGCGCTGATCCACAAGGAATCGGTTATCAAATAAGTCAGGCATTGCTGGCGGTTGGTAGTGGCGGTTTTTTTGGAGTTGGTCTTGGTCATTCCAGGCAGAAATTTAATTATTTGCCAGAACCAGTTGGAGACAGTATTTTTGCAGTTTTGGGCGAAGAAATTGGAATGGTGGGTGCGATGATTTTGATTGCACTGTTTGTTACTTTGGCGATGAGGGGCATTAAGATTGCTAAAAACGCTCCTGATATGTTTGGCAGACTTATGGCGACAGGAATCACATCTTGGATAATATTGCAGGCATTTATTAATATTAGTGCTAACATTGCGTTGGTTCCACTTACTGGAATTCCACTTCCATTTATCAGTTATGGCGGAACATCGCTTGTATTTTTGATGGCAGCGGTTGGTATTTTGCTTAATATATCCAAACATTCAAATTTGAATAACTAGTAAATTATGCTGGATTTATTGCACGTTTATTGTTATGCTTAGACTGTAAATACAATTTTCAATGATCAATTTCCAATTTTCATATAAATCCTAATGACTCAATGACTAAATTCGCATTTTGTTTTGAAAATTAAGAAATTGAAAATTAAATGAAAATTGAGAACTGAAAATTGTAAATTAAATAATTTTACTAAATTATTCTATTATGCGAATAGTATTAACTGGTGGAGGCACGGGAGGACATTTAACACCGCTTGTCGCAGTGGCTGACAAATTAAAAGCGAAACTTGGCAGTGAGGCCAATATTCTTTATATTGGTTCGGGAGCTGAAATGGAAAAAAAAATAATGTCTGAAGAAGGAATTCCAACAAAATTTGTTATTAGTGGAAAAATGCGACGATATTTTTCCTTTCAAAATTTTATTGATTTTTTCAAAGTGCCAATTGGCTTTGTGCAATCATTATGGATATTGCTTCGTTTTATGCCGGACGTTATTTTTTCTAAGGGCGGTTATGTGGCAGTGCCAATTGTGCTGGCAGGTTGGATATATCGTATTCCGATTATGATTCACGAGTCTGACAGTGCACCCGGAATCGCAAATCAATTTTTGTCTAAATTTGCCAACAGGATTGCAGTGGCATATCCAAGCGCTGAAGAATATTTTCCTAAGGAAAAAACGGCATTGGTTGGAAATCCAATACGATTTCAAGTAACTCAAGGTGATGCCAAAATATTGCGACAAGAAATTGGCTTTACTGAGTCGCGAAAAACACTCTTGATATTGGGTGGTTCACAAGGATCACGGATTATTAATGAAGCAATTGTTAAAATCCTTCCGCAACTTTTGCAGCATTTTCAAATTATTCATCAAACCGGACAAGAGCATTATGACAATGTTTTGCGTGAAGCGGCTTTTGTTGGTGTTAAAGCTGGGCACAATGGATATTATGCTGCGCCGTTTATGAATGCCAATAAACTTCGAGATGCTTTTGCCTTAAGCGATTTGGTTATTAGCAGAGCTGGCGCAACATTTATCACAGAAATAGCAGCAAACGGAAAGCCAGCAATTTTAATTCCAATTTCTGAAAGTGCAAATGATCATCAGCGTATGAACGCTTATGCGCTTGCACAAATTGGAGCAGCGCTAGTGCTTGAAGAAGCAAATCTTGGAGAACATATTTTGCTTGAAAAAATAAATCATATTTTGAATGACAATGAACTTCAAATGAATATGGTTGAAAAAATTAAAACTTTTTATCATCCAACTGCTGCAGACGTTATTGCTAATGGTATTATTGAAATCGCTGAGGCAAACTAATTAACACGAATACAAAACGGATTTTCACGAATAATTATTGTTGTCTACTTTTATATATATGAATATTAAAGATATTAAAAAAGCTTATTTTGTGGGTATTAAGGGTGCGGGTATGACTGCTGTGGCTCAAATTTTGCAAAGCAGGAATATTGAAATTTCCGGCTCTGATACGGGCGAGGTTTTTTATACTGACGCAATACTAAAACGTTTGAATATTCCATATTATGAAGAATTCATAGCGCGGCACGTTCCAAATGATGCTACTGTTGTTATTTATTCAACTGCTTATAATGAGGGAAATAATGTTGAAATGGCTGAGGCTAAAAAGATGGGTGTTTTAATGCTGAGTTATCCTGAAATTTTGGGACTTTTGTTTGCTGAAAAACTTGGTATTGCAGTTTGTGGAACGCACGGAAAAACAACCACCTCGGCGATGCTTGCCAGTGCTCTTACTGAAGCAGAATTGGAGCCTAGTGCAATTGTTGGGAGCAATGTTATTTCATGGGAGGGTAGTGCACTTTCTGGAAACGGAGAATATTTTGTGGCTGAAGCTGATGAATATCAAAACAAGCTTCGTTTTTACCAGCCGTGGTCTGTGATTCTCACAAGTGTTGATTGGGATCATCCTGATTTTTTTCCGGATTTTGTTGAATATAAGAAAGTGTTTAAAGAATTTGTGAAAAAAATTCCCAAAACAGGTTTTTTGGTGGTTTGGGGTGATAGCAGTGACACATTGGAAGTTGCCGAGAGCGCAAATTGCAATTTGATTACCTATGGTTTTGGGGAAGACAATGAGTATAGAATTACAAATTACAAATTACAAATTATAAATGAAAATACGATGCAGTTTTTTGAAGTTGAATATGATGGAAAAAATTTGGGAGAATTTATTTCGCCACTTTCTGGTAAGCACAATATTTTAAACGCCGCTTCTGTAATTGCACTTTCTCATAAAATGGGATTGGATTTAAGTAAAATAGGAAAATCACTGAATGAATTCAAAGGGACCACGAGACGTTTTGAATATATTGGAAAATATAAGCAAGCTTTGCTGATTGATGATTATGCTCATCATCCAGATGAAATCAAAGCAACACTTGCTGGCGCTAAAGATCGCTTCGAAGGAAAAAAAATCTGGACAGTTTTTCATCCGCACACTTTCTCCAGAACCAAAGCGCTGCTCCAAGATTTTGCTCAAAGTTTTGATAACACCGAACGTGTGATTGTTATTGATACATATGGAAGTGCACGCGAATCTGGCGGGGAGGCCACTTCTGAAGACTTGGTAACATTGATTAATAAATATAACTATAATAAGGCTGAGTATATTCCAACCATTGATGAAGCTACGCAGTATTTGAAAGAAAAGTCAGGAGAATATGACGTGCTTATTACAATGGGCGCAGGAGATGTTTGGAGAGTCGGACAAGCGCTTAAGGAATAAATTTAAAATTGCTTTTATCTTGGAAAATGTTAAAATTGGGTTAGTAGTGATAATTTTTCTGAATAATAAATTGAATTTATGCAGCAAAAAATAATAATGTATACAGATGGCGGTTCAAGGGGAAATCCGGGACCAGCGGCAGTTGGTGTGTATATTGAAACTTTGAATAAAAAAATTGGACAGTGCATCGGAAACAGGACAAATAATGATGCTGAATATGAAGCTTTGATTTTGGGTTTGCAAAAAGCTAAAATATTTTTAGGCAAAGAGAAGGCAAAGAAAACTGAAGTGGAATGTTTTTTGGATAGTGAGCTGGTTGTAAAACAATTGAATCATGAATATAAATTAAAAGAACCACGTATACAACAATATTTTATTGAAATTTGGAATCTGATGTTGGAATACGGCAAAGTTACCTTTGTGCATATTCCGCGAGAGAAAAATAAAGTTGCAGACGCACTGGTTAATGAAGCGTTGGATAATCAATGTAAACAAACAAATTTATTGTAAACAAAAGTTACGCGTTTCGAAACATTTCTTTTTTGGCCAATTGCCTGCCTGCCGGTAGGCAGGTTGGCGACAGCAACTCTTTGAGCTTTTGGATACTCGCCCCGTCAAATTGTATTTATGTCTAAGAAAAAAAAGTGGATTATCTGGGGCGTTATTCTTGTTGTCGTTATTGGTGGTGTTATTTTTTATTTTAAAAATAAAAAACCAGTAATAACATATACGACCGCGGATGCAACAAAAGGAACTCTTGCGCAAACTGTTTCAGTGACAGGGGATTTGGTGGCAAAAGATGAAATTACTCTTAACTTTGAAATTGGCGGGCGAGTGAGTAAAGTTTTTGTCAAAGAAAGTAATCAAGTTGCAGCAGGCGACAAGATTGCAACACTGACTGACTCAACACTTCAAAAACAAGTTGATCAGGCAAAGGCTGGTCTTGATCAGGCGATTGCAACATCTGGTTCAAATAGTGACACTTTGCGCGAAGCAAAAGTAGGTCTTGATAATGCAGAGGATTCATTGGATCAAACAAAAAAATTAAACGATGAAACGGTTGCTTCTGCAGAGCAGACAGTTGAAAATGCGCAAAAAGCTTATGACGATACCCTGGATTTTTATAATAGCAATATTTCAAAACAAAATAAAATTACACTTACAAATGCTGAAAATGCACTTGCAAGTGCCAAGCAAGCGCTTAAAACTGCCAAAGAACAAACAGACCTTTCTGAAATTTCAGCAGACAATGCTGTTTCTAGCGCTAAGGCCAGAGTTAAAACAGTTGAATCAGATTTCGCCAGAAATGCTCGCAATGCTCAGGTTGCAAGTGCGCGAGCAGTATATGATATGGCTTTGCTTAATTTGAACAAGGCTGTGCTCATCTCTCCTGTAAATGGCATCATTACGGAAGTTAACAATAAACCAGGGGAAATTCTTGGCACAGGTGTTATCAAGGAAGCATTTTCACGTGTGATGTCGCTCGATATGATTATTCAATCGCAGGTTCCTGAATCAGACATTGTGAAAGTGAAACTCGGACAACACGCTAGCGTCACATTTGACGCGCTCACACCCGAAGATATTTTCGATGCTGATATTATTGAAATAAACCCAGCCTCCACAAATGTGCAAGGTGTTGTGTATTATGATATTAAACTCAAACTTAACACTCTTGATGCCAGAGTAAAACCGGGGATGAGTTTAAATGTTGATATTAAAACTGCTGAAAAAAGTGAAGTAGTTATGATCCCAAGTCGCGCAATTAAAATTGAAGAAAATAAAAAGTATACAGAAGTTTTGAAAGCTGACAATGTTACGATAGAAAAAGTTTACGTTGAAACTGGTTTGGAAGGGGATGATGGAATGGTGGAAGTTAAAAAGGGTTTGAATGGCGGAGAGAAAGTCGTGACGTTTCAAGTGACGAAGTAGGTATTAGGTTCTAGGTGTTAGGTGTTAGGAGATACGAATAAAAAAGCCCACAACGTTGATAGCTGCAGACTTTAGTTAGGAGTAAAAGTTGATTGATCATTCATCAGTTTCTTTTTGTTTCTCTAAATGCATGCCGACACTTGAGCCAATATAGAGACCCATGGCTAGTAAGGCGGCCATGTCTACGAGTGCCGCTGCTGACAGATCTGGTTTATGGCCGAGACTTTTGTTGATAAACTGAATAATAGTATAGAGACCAGATGAAATAGCTATTCTGATTATTATTTCACTCATTTTTCCTCCCTTGGCTTCCTTGAGCCATTTGTGATATTTGATTGCTAACGAACCACGATAGTCTATTATACTCTAAAATAATAAAAAAGTCAAGCACGCGCTAAGGCGCGAGTAAAAAGGTTCTAAAGTTTGTAAAGTTCATAAAGTAAATAAGATATGAAATTAATAGAAGTTGAAAATTTGGTTAAGACTTATGATAGTGAGGGCGTGCAGACTCAGGCGATGAGGGGTCTTAATTTTACGATTGAAAAAGGCGAGTTTGTTTCGATTATGGGACCGAGTGGCAGCGGCAAATCAACGTTGATGCAAATTTTAGGAATGCTTGATCGTCCCACGACGGGAGCTTATTTGTTTGAAGGAAAAAATATCAACTCCTATTCTGACGATGAATTGTCAAAACTTCGCAATAAAAAAATTGGTTTTGTTTTTCAATCATTCAATTTACTTCCGCGTACTACGGTATATGAAAATACGGAGCTGCCACTTCTTTATGACGAAGATCATTTGGAAGTACATAATAAAGAAAAAATAAACAAAGCCTTGGCCGCTGTGGGAATGAGCCATCGCATCCAATATCTTTCAAATCAGCTTTCTGGCGGAGAAAAACAACGCGTGGCCATTGCGCGTGCTCTTGTGAATGACCCAGAAGTTATTTTTGCTGACGAGCCAACTGGAAACCTTGATTCAAAATCAGGACTTGCTGTGATGCGAATTTTGCAAAAACTTAACGACGATGGGCACACTGTTATCTTGGTAACTCACGAAACATATACTGCTCAACACGCCAAGCGAATTTTGAATATGAAAGACGGGCAAATTATTTCCGATGAACTTGTAAAAAATCGCTTAGTGGCAGATGGGGAAGGAGAACTCTTAAAGTAATTTCCAATAACCAATTTCCAATTTCCAATAAATTCGCCATCCGGCGAAATTGCAATACAGCGAAGTGGTTTTTATTTTGGTTTGAAAATTTAAAGAATTGAAAATTGTGAATTGAAAATTATAAATTCAATAAAATGCGCAAAACTCTAAGATTTTATGAAACTTACTTCTCCAATTAAAATTTCCTATAAAAACCTAATGGCGGCCAAGTTCCGCTCATTTTTGACGATTCTGGGAATTATTATTGGAATTGCGAGTGTGATTATTGTGATGGCAATTGGGGCAAGTGCTCAGCAACTTATTATTGCGCAAGTTTCAGGTGTTGGTTCGAATCTTGTTGGCGTTTTGCCGGGAGCTTCTGATGAAAAAGGTCCTCCCGCATCTGTGCTTGGAATTGTGACAACAACATTAAAGCAATCAGATCTTGATGCGGTTTTGCTCAAAAAAAATGTTCCAAATGCTGTGGCAGCCTCTGGATATGTAAGTGGAATAGGAACTGCAAAATACAAAAACAATTCTCGGCAGAACAATTTTCAAGGTGTTTCTGCGGATTTTATTGATGTTGAAAAAAATGATTTAAGTTCGGGAAGATTTTTTACAGACGAGGAAGATTCAGGTTTGGCGCGCGTGGCAGTTTTGGGATCAAACACTGCAAAGGAACTTTTTGAAAACGAAGATCCAATTGGGAAAATGTTTTCGCTCAAAGATGTGAATTTCACGGTGGTTGGTGTTTTGGCACTGAAGGGAGGATCAGCAGTTTCTAATCCTGATGAGCTTGTGTATATGCCACTTTCTACTGCTCAAAAAATTCTGCTCGGAATCGATTATCTCAATTTTATGCGTGTAAAAATTGATAATCCTGAAAACATAACTCGCGCTGTTGCGGATATAAAATATACCATCAGAACTCAGCATAGAATTAAAAATCCAAATGACGATGATTTTTCAGTTCGTGACACTGCGCAAGCTCTTAATATGATTACTAATATTACCAATGTGCTTAAATATTTCCTAGCTGGAATTGCGGCGATTTCACTACTGGTTGGCGGTGTTGGTATTATGAATATTATGCTTATTTCTGTTACGCAGCGTATTCGCGAAGTCGGTCTGCGAAAAGCTGTTGGCGCGCGCAATCGTCACATTATTACGCAGTTTTTGATTGAAGCTGTTTTTATTACTTTGGTTGGCGGTATAATCGGAATTATTTTTGGGATCTTGATTTCACTTCTGGCTGCAGTTGTTATTAATGCTTTGGGATATGAATGGGAATTTTTGATTTCATTTAGTTCGATTGTGGTTGCAACAATGGTATCGGCAGCTATTGGTCTTTTGTTTGGTTTATATCCTGCTCGCAAGGCCGCGAGAATAAGCCCAATGGAGGCGTTGAGATATGAATAATGGTTCATAAAGTTTGTAAAGTTCATAAGGTTTGTAAAGTAAAATGAGAAGATTATTTTTATCAATAAGATTAGCTTTTGGAAATCTGCGTAATAATAAAGGCAGGACTGTTTTGACATTGGTTGGAATTGTAATTGGGATTATGTCGGTTATTGTGGTTTCTTCTAGTGGACAAGGACTTAAAAATTATGTGCTTGGACAATTTGATAGTTTTGGAACTGATGTGATTCAAATTGAAACAAAGGTTCCCGCAACAGGAAAAACTTCAGCTGCAAATGCAGAAGGTCAAGCAACAGGAATTCAAATAACAACTCTGAAAGTTTCAGATGGAGAAGCGCTGGCTAAAATTCCAAATGTGGCAAGTTTTGCAGCAGGAACAATGGGTCAAGAGCTGACAAGTTATAAAAATGAAAATAAAAGAGCGATGCTTTTTGGGGTTGGTGCTAATTATCCCCAGGTGGACAGTGCTGTGAAGGTTCAGGAAGGAATTTTTTATGATCAGGCTGCTGATGATAGTTTGGGACAAGTTGCGGTTATCGGACCTGATATTAAAGAAACTCTTTTTGGCACTGAAGATGCCATTGGAAAGTCAATCAAAATTAAAAATATGGATTTCCGTGTGATTGGAGTTTTGGAAGAAAGAGGTGCAGTTACATTTTTTAATTATGATGAACTCATTTATATTCCCGTGCAAACATTGCAAAAGAAAATTTTAGGAATTGATTATGTGCGTTTTATTACTGTTAAAGTTAAAGATCAAAATCTTATTGAGGTAACCGTGGCTGATATTGATGATACATTAAAAAGAATTCATCGTACTTATAAACCAGAGCAAGAAGATTATTCAATTACAACTATTCAGGAGGCGCAAAAAATAATTGAGGATGTTTTTGGCACGATTAATATTTTGTTGTTGGCGCTCACTTCCATCTCTTTGATTGTGGGTGGGGTGGGAATTATGAATGTTATGTATGTGGCGGTGTCTGAGAGAACATTTGAAATAGGTTTGCGAAAAGCTGTTGGCGCAAAAGAGAACGACATTCGCAATCAGTTTTTGTTTGAAGCGGTTTTTCTGACCATTGTTGGCGGTGTGGTGGGTATTATATTGGGGTATTTGATTTCTCTTGGATTTTCTTATGTTATAAGTTTGTTGGGTTATACGCTTAACTTTTCTCTTACCTTAAATTCTATTTTAATAGCGGTTGGCTTTTCCGCTACTACCGGAATAATTTTTGGTTATTATCCTGCTTACAAAGCTTCAAAATTAAGTCCGATGGAAGCGCTAAGAAAAGAATAGGTAATTAGGTGCTAGATATTAGGTATTAGGTGTTAGGAAATGCCAGATATGTAGCTTAAAATTTGTTAAGACCTAATACTTATAACCTAGAACCTAGCCAAATACTACACAATATTTTATGCAACCTTGCAAGTTGTAGGTTTTATGCGGTTGTGGTAACATATAGGGACAAATTAACCAGTAAAAAAGAGGTTCACCCTGTTAAATAATTTTAAATTTCTTAAAAAATTTAAAATTAAGATTTGGCAAGGTGGATTGATGTATAAAGAATAATAACCTAATCTAGGGTAAGTTGGTTCTAAATAACTTGTAGGGCCAAATCTTATTTAACAGGGTAAATGCATCAAGACAAAAAAAGAGAAGAGCTTGAACAAAAAAAGGAATTCGAACGACTTCAACAAGAAGAATTGTTTGAACTTGAACAAGAAGAAGATTTGTCTGAAGTAGAAACAGAAGAAGATCAGCAAAATAAAAATCTAGAACAAACACAAGAAAGCCAACCAATCGAAAATGAAATGGAACGTGCAAAAAAAAGAAGAAGGGAAGTTATCTTTGAAATGGCATTGTTCTTTATTCTAGGTGTTCTTTTGGGAGTGACAATTAAAACGGAGGCAGTGAAAAAAATCACAATAGGATTTAATGATTATCAAATAACCAAATCATCGCAGAAATATGACATTGCTGAATTGAAGAAAGCTCTTGATGAACAAGCAGCAGAGCAAGCCGCACAAGAACAAATACAAATGGAAAACCAGAATCAACCACAACAGTAAACATACAACATTTAACATTTAACACTCGAAAAATCCTATGGATGAAGAAAAAAATGAAATTTACCCAGTGCAATCCAGCAAAGCTGGAATTTCGCAAAACGAAATTATTGCACCGGGTGAAGATGCTTCTATAGAGGAAGTTGTTGAGGAACAAGAAATCGATTCATCTGTTGAAGAAGTTGAAGAAACAGAAGAAGAAAAAAAGGATAAAAAAATCAAAAACTTAATTTCAGCAGTGATCCTGCTCGCTGGTTTGTTTGTTGGAAGTTTGTTTGTTGATGCAATCCAAATGATTAGAGGCGGTGGTTTTTCTCAGCGCGTGCTGAATGAGGCTGATGTCTTTGCGTTAGGTGGAAAAACTTGGGTTGCTTACAATGAACCGTTGGTAAAAGTCCAAGTGATTTCTGATGATACTTGCGAAGCTTGTGCTCCAGATGAGGTGTTGGTCGGTCTCAAACAAGCACTGCCAACAATGCAAAATGAAAAAATAGATGCAAATTCTGCTGTTGGCCAAAAGCTTATTGCTGATTTCAAGATTAAAACAATTCCGGCATTTATTTTCTCAAAGGAAATAGAAAAAACAGAATTGTTTGCAAAAGCTGAGCCATTTTTGGATAAACAAGGAGGTTCCTATGCAATTAAAAGCGCAGAAGCTGGATTTCCAGTAGGGAAATATGTTTCAGCTCCACAAATTTCAGATAAAGATATTTCAATTGGTTCTACTGAATCAACGGTAAAAGTTATTGCGTTTAGTAACTTTCAAAGTCCTAGTGATAAGAAAGCATATGCTGATATTATCACTCCAATGTTGAAAGAGTATGGTGATCGCATTCAGGTTGTTTTCAAGAGTTATGTTCCACCAACAGCAACGCAAGGAATTAGTGCAGCTTTGGCTGCAGCTTGTGCAAATGAACAAGGAAAATTTGTTGATTATGCTGGTAAACTTTTTGCTTCTCAAGATGTCTGGGGAAAAGCCAAAGACGCTGCTCCAATTTTGAAAGGATATGCAGCAACTCTCGGGCTTAATGCTCAAGATTTTAACAAATGTCTTGATGATAAAAAATATCAAGATCAAATCACTGCAACTGTTGCAGAGGGTCAAAGTTTTGGATTGCAAACAACACCTTCAATTTTTGTTGGAACAGATTTGCAACTTCCAACCGCAAAATATGACGATATGAAAAAGGTTATTGAACAGCAGCTAGCAAAATAACAAACAACTTACAACAAACAACTTACAATGGAAGGTGATTAGCTGTCACCCTCCATTTGCATTTCCTGGTTGTTTGTTGTCGGTAATTAGTTGTTGGTTGATATTATTGACAACATCTCTTGAGCTGCTATAATCAACATATGAGTATAAACAAACCAAACCACAATTTAATACAGTTTATGTATTTTTGGTTTACGGGCCTTCATGGTCGGTTTGTTTTTGCTAATTGTGAATAAAAGATAAATTCACAATGTGCTCAAATAATCCCGACCTCGGTCGGGTTTTTTGTTATTTAAAAACAGCATACAAAATAAAATAGGAAAGGAGAAATTCTCATGTTGGAACTAGCCCTGAATGTTTTTAGTGTTCAAAGTGGAATTCATGGTTTTAGGTTGGTTGGCGAGAGTAACACTGCTTCTGCTGATTTTTGCAGATCCATCGGAGATGGCATACGCAAAAAAAATGTTGGTATCGGTCTTGATGAAAAAGAATGCGTAGTAAGCATTTTAGGTAACAATGTTTCTATTAATTTTACTCAAAAGCCAAAAGAAATGGAAAAAATTTCCAGTGTATTGCGCGGGAGTATAAGCGTAGAGGACTATGATGACGGAGAATTTTCCGGTTGTATGGTAATAGACAGGTAAGATTGTGGCGTTTGTTTTTTAAGGGATTTGTATGATTCAATGCAAATCCTTTTTTTATTGAAAATCTTTCTCGAAAGCTTCTTTGTTGAAAGAATATTTTCCGTCGAAAAAGGCAATTATTTTGTTGACAGTTTTGGCGGCATTTTTTATGCAAGCGGTTGCCCCAGGGGATGGTGTGATGTTAAAGAGAATGTTTTTACCTTCAATTTCAATTTCTCCCATTTGCAATTTTTGAGTTTGGTTGTTGATCAATTGCGGTCTGATGCCAGCCTTGGTTTTGCTATTTTTAAAATCTGAATATTTCAAAGTCGGAATTATTTTCTGGCACATTTTTGCATATGCTCTGGGGCCAAAATATGGAATTTCGTAAATTAAATTTTTCAATAAAAATGTGAGCAATGTATTTTCTGAAAGTACTTTTAACAATGCAATGGCAGATTTTTTGTCACAAAGTGTTGATTTGAAAAAATCTCCAAATGTTGCAATGTTATTTCTTTCAAGAAATGGCATAACATTTGCAGTTGGTCCAAAGCGAGTTTCGTTTTCATTGTGAACATTGGGATCGCCGTGAACCCCAGCAAAGGGGAGTTTGCCGCTCTGCATTGTATAAACCTTGCCGTTTAAAACCTTTCTTGAAGATGTGTAAAAATTTCCGCCAACAGGGAGTATTGAATATTCTTTGCCGTATCCAAGCTCTTTGGCAAACATCAAACTGTGAGAACACATTGCAACCACAACAGCTTTTGCAAAAAAAGTTTCTTTGTTGGTAGTTATTTTAAAGCCATCTTCTTTTTCAATTATTTTTATAACTTTTGTGTCAACAAAAATTTTTGCTCCTGCTTTAATTTTTTTAGCTTCTGTTGCTAAATTTTTAGCTAGGGCTCCAAAATCAACAGTGAATCCGTCCTTGCTGTATCCCGCCATTATTTTTTCAGATTTTTTTCTTCCATTTACAATTCCTGGTTCAATCTCGGCAATTTCCTCCCTGGTTATTTTTTTGAAATTTGGAAATATTTTTTCAAATTCATTTTGTCTTTTTTCAAATTCTGCAATTTCTTTTTTCCCAACCGCCAATAACATTTTGTGAGATTTTTTATAAATCCCAGCGCCATCTTCTCCTAGTCTTTCAAGATAGCGTACAACCATTTGCGAAGCTTCTTTTGATGATAATGCTTTCTCAACGGAATAATTGGCTTCGATATCGCCGAAGTGCAATGTTTGGCTGTTGTTATTTTCTTTGGAATTTATTTCTCCCAATTTTCCATCTTTTTCTATCAGCGCAATGGAATCAATATTTGTGTATTTGCTTAAAATGTGAAAAATTGAACTGCCAGTGATGCCGCCCCCCAATATTGCTATTTGAAATTTTTTTGGTTTACATTGTTCCATATATATAATAAATAAAAAATAAAAAAATCGGCTCTGTGTGAGTCGATCTTGTTTTGCAAATTCAAATCAAAACCGACGATAATCAATCACAATTATCGTCATTATTCAAGGTTGTAATTTGTGCAAAATGCATATTCATATGATTCAGTTTAGCAGAGTTATAAAATTTGTCCAGCCCTTGCAGGATGCTTATTTTTTGTTATAGTGACGAAATGGCAATATCATTATAATCGTAAAATATATATGCAACAAATTTCAAAAAGAGCAACGAGTCTGACATCTTCGCCGTTGTACGAATTTGCAAAAAAGGTGAAAGAGCAAGAAGCTCAAGGCAGGAAAATAATTTCACTTGGACTGGGAGAGCCATATTATGACACGCCTGAGATTATTAAACAGGCGGGAATTGAGGCAATCAAGAATGACAAAACACATTATAACCCAGCGCAAGGTTCGATGACGCTAAGAAAAAAAATTGCTGAAAAATATCAAGTTGAGGTACAGTGCGTTTCTGTTTCAACTGGTGCTAAACCATTTTTGGGAAGTATTTTGTGGTCACTGGTTGATGATGGAGATTTGATTTTTATGACAGGTCCATATTATCCGCCGTTTTTTCAAATTGCGCAGTCTTGCGGAGGCAAAGTTGTTTTGATTGACACCAAGCCAACAGATTTCCAATTGAAAGCGGATGTTCTTGATGAAATTTTTGCAAACAACAATACTGCAGAAAAAAAATCATTTATAATAATAAATTCGCCAAACAATCCCAGTGGTGTTACGTATGAAAAAAATGAATTGAAAAAAATCGTTGAAGTTTGCAAAAAAAATAATGTAACAATAATTTCAGATGAATGTTATAGCAATTTTTCTCCTGATCCGCAGTTTAGTTTGCGCCAATTTAACTCTGAAATTATTGTGATAAATTCACTTTCCAAATCACATGCGATGACAGGTTGGAGAATTGGATACGCAATTTGCCCGAGTGATTTGAATGTTACAATCGGAAGATTTTTGGAAAATTATATTGGTTGTCCATCTTCCATTTCAGACGCAGCGGCAGTTGTGGCACTTGAAAGTGAGTCCACTTTGCCTGACCTTGTTTCACAAAGAGAAATTATGCACAGTTGGCTTGCTGAAATGAAAATTTCTTATGCCAAATCAACAGGAGGAATTTTCATTTTTCCGGATTTTGTCGATGTTATGGAAAAACTTAATCTCAAAAATTCAGTGGAGTTGGCAACTTATTTCTTGGAAAAGGCTGGAGTGGCAACAACCCCTGGAGTTTCTTTCGGTGAAAAATATGACACTCATCTGCGTTTGTCATATTGCATCAAACCTGATGAGCTCAAATTGGCATTGCAGGAACTCGAAAAAGTTATCATCTAGGGCTGGCTGTGAAGGTTGATGTGTGATAAAATAATTTTATATTGGAGAATTGAAAATTTATAAATATAGTATGAAATTAAATAAAGATACATTTGAAATAATCTTTTTTGCACGAGGAGGGCAGGGTGCAAAAACTGCCTCTGAGCTTATTGCGCATAGCGCGGTGCGTGAAGGGAAATTTGTGAAAGCTTTTCCATTTTTTGGACCGGAAAGAAGTGGCGCTCCAACCAAAATGTTTTTGCGTGTGTCAGACAAGGAAATCAGAACACAAGAACCCGTGACTGATCCCGATATTGTTTTGGTGTTGGATGAAACTGTGATGGATTCTCAGGATGTGGCGAGAAACTTGGACAAGCATGAAATTCTCATTGTAAATTCGGCAAATTCAAAAGAAGATGTCAGGAAAAGAGTCCCACATTTTAAAGGTTCAATTCACTGCATTGATGGCAACAAGATTTCTGCTGATATTATTGGAAAACCAAATCCTAATATGGTTTTGATGGGACACTTGATTAAAGTTACTGAAATTGTGGATTTGGAAACTGCTGGCGAAATTTTTCGCGAAGTTTTCACTGAAAAAATCGGCAAGGATTTAACTGAAAAAAATATACGCGCGATGCAAGCCGGTTACGATGAATTGTAATAAGTTATATGACGGATATTTGTGATTTGTGAAAATTCGTTAATAATTAGTGAAAATTAGTATGAGTTTAGAAAAAGGAGGAATTATAAAACATGACATTTCCAAGTCTCCCAAAACAGGGGATTGGGCATATTCAAAACCCCAGGTTGATAAGGATAAATGTATTGGTTGCGAGACCTGTGTTCAATATTGTCCAGACGCTTGCATTGAGATGGTTAAACATAAAAAGGATATTAAGAAAAAAGCTGACATCGATTATGATTTTTGCAAAGGCTGCGGTGTCTGCGCTCAAGTTTGCCCAGTCAAAGCAATTGTTATGAAAAAATAAAAAATATTCGTTATGGAAAATAAAACTATAAAAAACAAAACAACTGTTAAGGCCTTGAATGGTGGTTATGCGATGGCGGAGGCTTTGCGGCAAATTCATCCGGATGTGATGGCAGTGTATCCGATCACGCCGCAGACAACTATTATTGAAACATATGCTAAGTTCAAAGCTGACGGATTGGTGGATACTGAAATTGTGCAAGTTGAATCTGAACATTCTGCAATGAGCGCAACGATTGGTGCTTGCACTGCTGGAGCTAGGGCAGTTACCGCTTCCAGCTCTCAAGGGCTTTTGCATATGGCGGAAACTTTGCCGGTTGTTAGTGGTCTTGGACTTCCAATTGTAATGTGTGTGAGTTCTAGGGCTCTTTCTGCACCGCTTAATATTCATGGCGAACATGGAGATGTGATGGCAATTCGTGACCTCGGGTGGGTGCAAATATTCAGTGAGCAGGCCCAGGATGCCTATGATAACACGATAATTGCCCTCAGGTTGGCCGAAATGGCAGGGGTGCCAGTTATGCCCATTATGGATGGATTCCATACCTCGCACACCACAGAGCGTGTGGAGGTGCTTGGGGATGAAATTATCCAGAGTTTTGTCGGACAATTCAAGCCAGAAAACGCCCTGGTGGATCAAAAAAACCCCATAACCATCGGAACTTTGGCTCTACAAAACACTTATTTTGACTTTAAAATAGATCAAGAAAAGGCTTTTCAAAAAGTGAAGAGTTTGTATAAGAAAATCTGCGTTGAATATGGCAAAATTTCTGGTCGCAAATATGGTTTTTTTGAGGAATATAAAACCAAAGATGCTGATTTTGTGATTGTGATGATGGGAGCAACTGCTGGAACCACCAAGGATGCAGTGGATAAACTTCGCATCGATGGAAAAAAAGTTGGATTGCTCAAGATAAACTTATTCAGACCATTCCCATATAAAGAAGTTGGAGTTGCACTGTCTCATGCTGAAAATATTGCTGTGCTTGATCGTGCGATGTCCTTTGGATCATTCCCACCACTATATCAAGACATTGTAACCAGTATGCAAAGTGCCGGCTCTCGCAAACATGATATTGCTAGCTATGTTTATGGAATCGGTGGACGTGACACAATGCAATCCCATATCATTTCTGTTTTTAAAGATTTGGAAGAAGGGGAAATCGGCAATAAAATTAAATACCTACAGTAAATCAGATCTTATAATTTCGAAGTCCGAATTTCGAATTTCGAATCAAATCTAAATGACATAATGTTTCAAATTGACTTTACAAACTTTATGAACTTTATTTTCAAATGAAGCGAGTGAAATGAGAAACGTTTTCATTTCCGAGCGAATGCAGAAAATATCTAATATAACTTTAAGAACTTAGTTTTATGAATAAAGAATTAACTAAAAAATTATCGTCGGGTCATGCGACTTGTCAGGGATGTGGAATTCCGGCAATTGTTCGAACTGTATTGGGTGCAACGGATGAACCTGTGATCGTGGCTAATGCGACGGGATGTCTTGAGGTGACAACCACAATATATCCATATACAGCTTGGAAGGTGCCATACGTTCATAGTGTTTTTGGAAATGCTGCAGCCACTGCGGCTGGGATTGATGCTGCTCAAAAAGCTCTAATGAAAAGTGGAAAAATAAAAAAGAAAGCTAAGGTTGTGGTTTTTGGTGGAGATGGTGGAACATATGATATTGGACTCCAAGCACTTTCAGGTGCACTTGAGCGAGGTCATGATTTTTTGTATGTTTGTTATGATAATGAAGGATATATGAACACGGGAGGACAACGCTCTGGCGGCACTCCATATGGTGCCAACACTGAAACTGCACCAGCGGGCGAGACTTCTTTTGGAAAGTCGCAGCAACGAAAAGATTTAATGGAAATTGTGAATGCGCATCATATTAAATACCTTGCTCAATCAAATGTGGCTTATGTAAATGATCTTAAGATGAAAGCCAAAAAAGCTCTGAAAACAACGGGTCCCTCTTTTCTTTTGGTTTTGCAACCTTGCACGCAACTTTGGAAATTTCCAACATCGGAATATGTGGCGGTTGGAAAACTTGCAACAGAAACAAATTTTTGGCCACTGTATGAAATTGAGGATGGAAAATATACGATTAATAATATTGTAAAAACTCCAAAACCAATTGAGGAATTTTTGAAAGTTCAAGGACGCTTCAAGCATCTTTTTACTGATAAAAATAAGCAGGTTATTGTGGATATTCAAAACAAGGTGGATGAGAATCTGTCCAAACTTGTCAAAAGAGCTGAAAAAAGCTAACATAAAGCAAAAGAATAAAATTTTTCTGCGAAATTAAACTCGAGCTCTTTATTTTTTAACTTCACCCTCCGGGTATATGTTATCCGGACAAAATCATAGATTTTGAAGGATAACTAAAATTTTTTGTGGTCACACGCGTATACCGCGCAAGGGACAAAAAATTTCAGAAAAAATATTAGTTCTCAAACAGTAATTTCTCGAAAAATTTTATTCTTTAGCTTTATTAAGGCCGATGTAGCTCACTTGGTAGAGCAATACACTCGTAACGTATAGGTAGCCGGTTCGATTCCGGCCATCGGCTCATTTTATAATTTCTAAATTTGTAATGCGATGAATTTTACTGTAAGAAAATTTTTAGCCTTAATTTTGACAATAGGAAATGTTTTTTTAGCTGTATTTCTTCATGGTTATGAATACGGGTTAATTGTTTTAGTGTTGTCATTGTTGATGCTGGTTGCGTTTATTTGGTTCAAAGATTTTTTCGCTAAAGTGGTTACTGGTTTTTATCGTAATAATCCTGTGTTGCTTGAATTTACTGGTTGGATTTTTTTGATTTTATTTTTGATTTTTTCTATAATTGCCAAATGATTTTGTATTTTTGTATAATTTTTTAATTTTGTAGACCTTATGAAAACATTTATTTGTGAAATTTGTGGAGATGCATATTTGGGAGAAGGAAAACCAACCAATTGTCCTTTTTGTGGAGCGCGCAGTGCTTTTATACGAGAAGGAAAAGATGCTCATCCTGTCACTGAAGTGAAAACCGAGTTATCTGAATTGACTTTAAAAAATTTGCAAGAAACTTTGCAATTGGAATTGGATGCCAATGCGATTTATTTGTGTATGGCAGCAAAAACTGATTCATATGAAATAATGAAGATGTATAAACGTTTGGCTAAAGTTGAAATGGAACATGCAATTATTTGTACAAAAATAATGCAGATTGCAATGCCCGAAGCTGAAACAAAAGAATGCAGTGATGATGATATTGCAAATTTTCAAAAAACACTTGAACTTGAAGATCATGCCGCTGGCTTGTATGCAAAATTTGCCAGAGAGGCAAATGAAAAGCATGTAAAAATTATGTTTACCGCTCTTAACCAAGTGGAAGTTGATCATATTGAACTCATAAAGAGTTACTTGTGAGAGTCGCTTGAGCATATTCTTATTTTTGATCACAGAAAAACAATTGCAACTTTTGACACAACACCAATGAGACTTGTTTTAATTGTCATTCAAAATCTTTGATTTTATCCTGACAATATATACCCAGAGGGTGCAAGTGACAAAAATAAGAATATGCTCTCGCTCTGTTTTATTTCTTCAAAGTCTATCTTATGGAAATTTGGATTTACACAATAGTAAGTGTTTTGATTGTTAGCTTGCTTTCTCTCTTGGGATTGGCGGCTTTTCCATTTGGCGAAGAAAAAATTAAAAAGTTTTTGATTTGGGCGGTTGCTTTCGCTGGCGGAACTCTTTTAGGCGATGCTTTTTTGCATTTGATTCCAGAGGCATATAGCGAAGGAGCTGGAATTGGAATTTCATTTTCCATTTTAGCTGGAATGCTAGCTTTTTTTGTGCTAGAAAAATTTATTCATTGGCATCATTGTCATGATATTGATTGCACTGAGCATAACTCTGCTTTTTCTTATGTGATCTTAATTGGAGATGGCGCGCATAATTTTATTGATGGGATGATAATTGCTGCAAGCTATATGGTTAGCATTCCAATTGGAATCGCCACAACTTTGGCAGTTATTTTTCATGAAATTCCTCACGAGATTGGTGATTTTGCGTCAATGCTATATGGTGGTTTTTCAAAAATAAAAGCCCTTTGGTATAATTTTTTGGCAGGAATCGTGGCTATTTTTGGAGCGCTAATAGTTTTGGTGGTGGGTCAAAATTTTGCTGATTTAACTTATTATCTTATTCCATTTGCGGCTGGTGGTTTTATTTATGTGGCTAGTGCTGATATTATTCCAGAACTTCACAAATCAACAAAAATTTCACATTCATTTTTGCAGCTCTTGTTTATTATTGCAGGAATCGCTATTATGTATGGACTGCTTGTTTTTGGGTAATTTATATTTTTTGTGCATGAGTCGTTCGCATACATTTTTCTTTTTGTCACAGAGAAACAATTGCAACTTTTGACATAACACTAAGGAGACTTGTTTCTAGTGAAAAAAGAAAAAGTATACTCACTTCCATCTGTAAGTTTGTGGAATCTATTATGAAAGAAATACTGGACAAATTATTTGAAATAAAAAATAAGCTCCCGCTTTTGCGGGACTATCTTTGACGTTGCTGGGAAGATGCGGAAGATAACAGACTTGACACGGACTAGCTCGGAAAAAGATTTCTGGAACGATACGCAGAAGGCTGCTAAAATTTCGCAGGAACTTGAACTTTTGAAAAATGAAGTTACGGGACTTGAAAATATTGAAAAAAAAGTTGATGAACTTATTGAATTGATTGGTCTTTTTGAAAATTCCGAAAATGAAGAAAAGCAAGAAGTTGAAAAACAATTTTTACAATTACAAAAAGAATTCGACGACTTAGAATTTAAATCATTGCTGGGAGGGGAATATGACAAAAGTGATGTGATTTTGGCAATTCGCAGTGGCGCTGGTGGCGTTGATGCACAAGATTGGGCGCAAATGCTTGAAAAAATGTATTTGAAGTGGTCAGAAAAAAATGGTTTCAAAGCTGTGATGGTTGAGGAAACGCGTGGAGCAGAAGCTGGGATCAAAAGTGCGACAATTGAAATATCAGGTCCTTATGCATATGGATATTTGCAAAGCGAAGCTGGCGTGCATCGGTTAGTCAGACTTTCTCCTTTTAATTCTGACAATTTGCGTCAGACATCATTTGCGATTGTGGAAGTTTTGCCAGTAATCGAAGAAATTGCTGAAGTGATTATAAACCCACAGGATCTTGTGATTGACACATATCGAGCCTCAGGTGCTGGCGGGCAACATGTGAACACGACCGATAGTGCAGTGCGCATCACGCATACGCCAACAAACATTGTTGTTACCTGTCAAAGTGAGCGTTCTCAACTTCAAAACAAAGAGCAGGCAATGAAAGTTTTGAAAGCTCGAATTCATCAGCGATATTTGGAAGAGCAAAAAGCTGAAAAAGAAAAATTGCGCGGAGAGTATAAAAGTGCGGAATGGGGAAGTCAAATTCGATCATATGTGATCCATCCGTATAAGATGGTTAAAGATCATCGCACAAAATTTGAAACTTCTGATGCGGAAAAAGTGCTTGAGGGAGAGTTGCAAGGATTTATGGAAAGTTTTCTGCGCTGGCAGGCTAGCAATGGCGAATAATTTTTTTCCTTGTCATTCCCGTGGAAACGGGAATCCAGGTTACGTATAAATATACATAATGGTGATATTGAGTAGGGCTGGATTCCCAATCAAGTTGGGAATGACAAGTGAACAAATGCTCTATGCTCTATGTTTTATGTTTTATGATTTGTGTGATATAATATAAAAGTAAAAAAACAAAAGTGCATTCGGATTTAATTTGAATTTAATTCGTGTGTGCAAATTCGTATATGCCAATATTAAAATTTGAAAATGTTTCCAAGACATATCCCGGAAATTTTGTCGCACTGGAAGAAATAAACCTTGTCATTGAAGGCGGAGAGTTTTTGTCGATTGTTGGTCACAGTGGATCTGGGAAATCAACATTGCTCAAGCTTATCTATGCTGAAGAACAGGCCACTATTGGTCACGTGTATTTCAATGATCGCTCAATAGATTCAATCAATCGCAAACATTTGCCATATTATCGTCGCAACATCGGAACGGTTTTTCAAGATTTTAAATTGCTTCCGCAAAAAACAGCTTTTGAAAATGTGGCTTATGCATTAGAAGTCTCAGATGAAACCGAAGAAGAAATTAATGAACTCGTGCCTGAGATATTAGAAATTGTCGGGATGAATGATAAAGCCAACAAATATCCTCGTCAACTTTCTGGCGGAGAGCAGCAAAAAATTTGTTTGGCTAGGGCTTTGGTGCGTAAGCCCATGGTTATTATTGCTGATGAGCCGACTGGAAATCTTGATCCTGTTGCAACCTGGGAAATTATTCAACTTTTGTTGAAAATAAACAGTATGGGCACTACAATAATTCTTGCTACTCATAATAAAGATATTGTGGATAAATTGAATCGTAGAGTTATTGCTCTTGATAACGGAAGAGTGATCAGGGATCATATGAAGGGAAGGTATGCGATATAGTTCATAAAGTTAAAAGTTATAAAGTTATAAAGTTAAATACAAAAATAGAAACTAATTTTTTCTAAAAGCTAAAAAGCTGAGAAGCTAATGCCTAAGAAGCTGTTATTATGAAATTTACAAAACTCAAGAGAACATTTAAAGAAGGATTGGATAATTTTCGTCGCAACGGGTGGCTTAGTTTTGCCACTGTCAGCGTGCTCGCCATTTCGCTATATGTTATTAGTGTCACAATAATTTTGGGAGTGACGGCAAACATCGTGCTTAAAAATATTCAAGACAAGATTAATGTGAGTATGTATTTTAATTCTGATGTTGAGGAAAGTAGGATTTTAGAAATAAAAGACAAGCTCGTGGGATATCAGGAAATTGCCTCGATTGAATATGTTTCAAAAGACCAAGCATTGGAACAATTTAAAAAGTTGGGAGACAAGAATCCTTCAATAACACAAGCACTTGATGAAATCGGGGAAAATCCATTGCTTGCAGCGTTGGTTGTGAAAGCAAAAAGCCCAAATCAATATGACATCATCACGAAAGCAATTTCAAATGCCAGTTTTTCTGCGGACATTAGCCGCATTGATTATGAAGAAAACAAAACAGCCATCGATCGTCTCACGAATATAATGAAATTGGTTGAGCAAGTTGGACTGACACTCGGGATAATCTTTGTTTTTATTGGTGTGCTCATCACGTTTAATGCAATTCGTCTTACGATGTATGCTCACAAGCAGGAATTTGAAATTATGCGACTCGTTGGCGCATCAAACACTTATATTAAAATGCCGTTTGTTTTTGAGGGAATTTTTTACGGAGTAGTTTCTGCATTTGTCGTTATGATTTGTCTTTATGCTACTTCAAAATTTCTCGCACCAATCACGCAAGGCAGCATCGGCGGCGGCGACATTGTAACATTTTATTTTTCAAATTTCTTCATTATTTTTGGTGGACTTCTTCTCTCTGGAATTTTCCTCGGAACATTAAGTGGTGTTATTGCGATTAGGAGATACCTTAAGGTTTAAAACTTCAGATTAGCAAATAAAAAAATTACGTAACTAGTTACGTAATTTTTTTAATGTTGGAGTGCTAGGATTCGAACCTAGGGATGGCGGTACCAGAAACCGCTGCCTTACCGCTTGGCTACACTCCAATTTAAACACCAAACAAGATTCAGTATATCATTTTTGACCAAAAAATCAAGGCTTGACTTTGGGTTGATTTGCTTTTATAATAATTCGATATGGAAGAAATAATATATCCAATACGAATAAATCGATATCTGGCGCTGAATAATTATTGTTCGCGCAGGGAAGCAGACGCCTTGATTGAAAAAGGTGTTGTTTTGGTTAATGGCAAAAAGGCCAAAATAGGGGACAAAGTTAATGAAACTGACAAAGTGACGGTGAATGCAAAAGATGCCAGTGTGATGAAAAAATATGTTTATTTTGCTTTCAATAAACCGCGAGGAATCGTGACTAATTCGCCGAAAGATGGTCAAAAAAGCATCAAAGACATCACATATTCAGCAGACGATGTTTTTCCGGTTGGACGTTTGGACAAAAATTCTCGTGGGCTTATTATTCTTACAAACGATGGAAGAGTTAATGATAAAATGCTTAATCCTGAATATAATCACGAGAAGGAATATGTCGTTGAGGTTAACAAGCCAATCACTAACATATTTCTGAAAGTAATGCGCCAAGGTGTGCAGTTGGAAGATTTCAAAACCAAACCTGCTATTGTTGAGCAAAAAGATGAAATAACTTTTCACATCACTTTGACCGAAGGAAAAAAACATCAAATTCGTCGTATGTGCACAAATCTTGGTTGGGAAGTGGTGGATTTGAAACGTATCCGAGTTATGAGTATAAAAATGGGAACACTTGGCTCAGGACAACAACGCAAAATTCAAGGAGCAGAGCTTCTTGAATTGCTTACAAGTCTAGGATTGAATGGCTAGTTTTTATGTGTTTGAAAAATTTTAAAGGGCAACGAATTTATCGTTGCCCTTTTTGGTAGGTACCGTGCCGTTATTTGTTAGATGACTTTTAAGATTTCTACAGTCATCTTGCGTTTGCCCCAAGCGTCAGCTTGTTTTTGGGACATTTTAGAAAAGACGTCAAACTGAACAATTTTTTCGTCTTTCCATAATTCTTCTGCAGCAACACAACGATCATCAACTTTTCCAATGAGATTTATTCCATCTCCTTTTATTCTGATGATTGTTCCGCGTCTGAAGCCATGCTTGCGAGTTACATTTGCCGCAATTGTGAAATCTGCTTGCGGCTTTGTTCCAAAAAATGTTTCCTTTCCTTTGCCATTGAGTTTTATGGCGTCGAGATAGGCTCTTTTGGATTTGTAATACTCCCTTTTTGGTTCTATGTATCGAGACACAATAACCGGAAGGGTTTTTACAACTTTGTACCGCTTGGCGGGCGGTTGTGGTGGAACGTACTTGAAGTACGCTCGCGAGGAAGTAGGCTGTGCGCACGCTAATATTATAAAAAGCGCGCATATCCATCCTTTCACGTGGGCTTTCTCCTTTCAGTTTCGCCACGATACCTTTTATTTTAACAAAAAACAGGTCCTTGCGGGATCGTTTTTTGGAAATGTCCAATGCGTCACTCGTGACAACTTTTGGACCTCATTTTATAATACTAGATAAAAACTTTTTTGTTTCATTTTCAGTTTTGGTTTTTTAACCAGAGCTGATATAATGAAATTAAGAAATCTTTTTAAGGCTTTATTAAGAGAATAAGTTGCCGTGCCAGCACGGATTTATAGGATAACACATATTTATGAAAATAGCAATACATTGCGCCGACCTTGATCACAAACGCATTGATGGAACAAGGGTATACCTTTATAATATGCTGAAAAACTTCGGAATTTTGGACAAAAAAGACGTTTTTGAGATTTATCATCGAAGCGATTTTAATCCACGGCTCACTCCGCCAACATTTTCAAATTATGCGGTTAAAAAGCTTTCATTTCCGTTTCTTTGGACGCAAACTTGTTTTGCTTGGAAATTGCTTTTTGATAAACCGGATGTGCTTTGGATGGCTGTGCATAATGCGCCAATTGTAAGGAGGAAAAATCTCAAAGTGGTAGTGACAATTCATGATTTGGCTTTCAAAATATTTCCGCAGTATTTTCCCAAGAAAGATTTGACGAAGCTTAACATTCTTAGTGACTTGGCGATTAAAAATGCTGATCGTATCATTGCAGTTTCGCAGTCGACAAAGAAAGATATTTTAAAATTTTATCCTCAAGTTTCTTCAGAAAAAATTACCGTCATCCATCACGGTTTCGACACGCAATTATTTCAAAATAAAGTTTCCCAAGAAGAGCTTGAAAAAGTACTAGCAACCTATAACCTTTACCCTGTTAAATCCGACGAAGTCGGTGCGAAGCAATTTAACGGGGTGAAACCTAAAACCTATCTTCTGTATGTCGGTGCAATTCAACCGCGAAAAAATCTGGGAGTTTTGATTGAGGCATTTGAAAAAATAAAAATTAATAACCCGGAGCTTAAATTGGTTTTTGCGGGAGCCCCTGCGTGGCAATATGAGGACACTTTGGAAAAAATTTCCCAAAGTAAATTCAGCGGCGACATTATTGTTACAGGCACAATTCCGTTTTCTGATTTGCCAGTGCTATATCAAAACGCAGCGGCTTTTGTTTTTCCATCTTTATATGAGGGTTTTGGTATTCCAGTGCTTGAGGCGTTTGCCTCGGGCACGCCGGTTATTTTGGCAAACAATTCTAGTCTGCCTGAAGTTGGAGGAGAGGCGGCTTTATATTTTGAAACTGAAAGTAGTGATAATCTTGCTGGTTGTCTCGAGCGTGTTTTGACAGACAAAGATTTGAGCGCAACTATGATTCAAAAAGGGAAGAGTCGCGCAGCAAATTTTTCCTGGGAAAAATGCGCGCAAATAACACTTAACAGTATTAGAAAAACACAGGGTTATTCTTCGGAAGAAAAGATGATTTCGTAAAGCAAAAAGAAAACAAAAAGTGTGATAAGCGCAATTGTGATGTTTTCCCAAAGACTAAATTTAAGCATTGAACTTCCGATTAGCAAAAAAGAAAATAAGATAATCATCGGCAAAAATTTCGTTTTGCTGATTTTTATTTTGTCGTACGTAATGTCTAGTTTCTTGCCGAGATATGCAATAAGTGCCAGTACTAAAAAAAGTGAGATGGTTGTTTTGCTGAAACTTATTTTGCTTGAAACAAGTCCGGGGAGCAATCCTTCTGCTGCAAGTGTTGCTGCAAATGTGAGGAGCAAAAGCAATAAGAGATCATAAGCGAGTTTATATGAAATCAATAACGCATTCTTGCTGATGGTAATTTTTTTTAATCGCATATTTTTAATGTTATCTGTTTTTCAGCTTATTTTTTATGGTAGAGAGGGAATTTCGAAGACTGTGAAATGTCATCGGGGTTGAGAATGTCGTGTCGATTGTGTTTACTTTGGCATTCTTGGAAAAGGTTGCACTTATTTGATAATCATTACCAATAAGCAGTGCCAAATCTTCGAGCGGCACATCGCACTGATATGTGTTTGAGCTGAGCATTTTCTTTTTCAGTGTGCAAGTCGATTCTTTTGCAGCTTGTGCTGCGCTGGCGATTATTGGTTTTTGTTTGGCATATGTTTTTACAAGGACAGAACTGTTCATTGGTCTTTTCTTTTCATCTTTGATAATAAAATGGTTATTTGTTTCTTGATCGAAGAAAATTGTTCCATTGGGATGAGAGGAATTGCGTGTAAATTGTTTTTGTTTTTTGTACATTCCAATTTCATTGGAAGTGACTGCAATTACGTCGTTCCAATCAAATCCCATTGCCAAGAATGTCACATCATTTTCGATAGGATAACTTTTTTCTTCGCTCAAGATGAAAACTGATTCAGCTGATGAGACAAGTGTTCCGTCAGCAAAACCCAAATATGTTTCAGACACGGGATAACGAGAAAGAAAATCTTTTTCTTTCACAACTGTTGATGTCATATCAAACTGCGTCAAAAAAGCTCGCGCGCTGACAAAAGGGAAAAGTTGTTGGTTTTTTAATCTATAAAAATTATCATCGATAACAAAAAGTGTATCGTTGGGATAATTTTCGGCATTGGCAATTTCGTCTCCTGTTTTGTTTAATTTCAAATCATCTTGCGAAACTTCGACAAATGCGCTTTTGGGATAACCAAGATCAAGAATGATGTTGGTGCTGGAAAATTTGCGCAGCAATCCATCAGAAACAATGTAATATTCTCCAGTTGGGGTTGTCAGCAATGTTCCATCTTTGAAATCAGCAGGCTTGCCAATTGGAAAGAAAAAGGCTTGATATGACTTGCTTATTTTCACTGAAGTGTTTTCAATGTCGTTGGAATTTTTTTCCAAAGTAAATGCGATGTTTGCTTTGGAAAATTGGCCTATTGGATTTGCATTGAATATTAATGTTTCGTTTGAACTGATTGATTTTTCAACTGGAAATCCTCCGGTTTGATTCAAGCGAGGGGAAACTAGCGTGTTTTTGTTTGAATTGGGCGTGTTCATCGAAAAATTTAGAGGAACAATAGGGAACAGGATTCGATACAAAATAAAAAACATCGCTATTAAAAAAACAAAATGAAGAAGCGCCCGCAGAACGGTATATCTTTTTTGCAAAGTTGGTTCTAGTGTGACGTTTTTAGTAAGATCAAACATAGTTAATATAACATTTTAAATTTTAAATTCTAAGTTTTAAATTTTAAATGACAGGGCGGGAGTCCAGAATGACACGAGGCTTATTTGTTTACTTTAAATATTTTTCCTGACACTGAGATTTCTTTTTTTTCGGGAAGGGAAATTTTGTCGAGCTTATTGCTACGCTCAACGTCCAGCCTGGTGGTGGTAAGCGTGTATGAATCTGTTTCAGACAAGCTGCTTCCAATCGTGCTGTTTAAATAAAATGGCACTTGCTTGTTGGGCGCAATCAAATAAACATTGGAAAAATTTTCAGTATCAAGTTTTGACAGGTCTTGATTATTGAAAAAGTACACAGCATTTTTGCTAAATAAATAATTCATCGGACCGCCCAGCATTGACCAGCCATCGCCTGAAGCCTCGCGGTCTATTAAAATTAAATCGTTGTCGGAAAATTTTGAGCTAAGTGTTTGAGTTTGAGCAAGGAGACTTTCGTTTTCATTGTAGGAAATATATTTTAAAAATGCCGGCAAATTCATTGCAAGTAATGCTAGGCTGATAAGGGCAGCTAATGTTTTTGTTTTAATATTTTTTCCTTCAAACCATTTGCCGAGCAGTATTCCTGAATAAAAAATTGCGCAAGGGAGAAGGGAAAACATAAAGCGTCTGAGCATCCAAGGATGATCCGGTGTGATTTGAGAATCAAAAAAATAAACAAAAGTAGGAAGAATTATAAAAAACGGAGTGAGTTTGTAGAATTCTTTTTTCCACAAAGCGTAAAGTGTTCCAAATCCGCCAACAATAAAAAATCCAAGCAAGCCGTAGAGATAAAATACTTTCAAGCTGTAAAAATCTGGCAGAATACTATTTTTGATTTCTCCTAGATATTTTGCTTGAGGCGAGGTTACTGTGGGCAAAATAGCTTTTAAAATTTCTTTGTAAAAATACACATCAACATATACATTGGTTATAAAAATCAAAAACAATGCAATTGCTGGCAGAAAAAATCTGGATGACATTTTTTCCTTAACGAATGTGCGAGTATTTTTGTTGAGCAAGATCACCGCGATTGAAGCAAGAAGAAAAGCGAAGCCTTCAATTCTGGCAAAGCAAAGAAGGAAAGATGAAAAAAGAAAAACAAAATAAAATAATTTGCGTTGGTCTTTCAAGAAAAGCATCAATGAAAGAATCGTCAGCCACACGAGTGGCAGCGCAATATTTTCGCTAAGAGTGAATTTGGAAAACCACATAAAGACAAATGATGTTGAAGTCAGCAGCATTATTGGCAGAGCCGATGATGTTTTCAAAAATAAGCGCAGTGTCATATAAAATGACAAAAGGAACGTGAAAAACAAAACTGCATTTGCAACAAGAAATCCAGTTATTCCAAAAACAGCAAAAAACAAAGCAAGCCATGCAATATAGACTAGGGAAAATTGAGTGATGAGCAAGCCATCTTTGGTATAATAAAAACCGGGGAAATTTTGAGCGCGTCCTGGCTCGTGCAATTTGAAAAATTCTTTGGAGGCAGGAGTGGAAAATTCAAGTTTGTGATTTTGAGCAAGTCTGGCTGCAGCTTCACTGAAAGAACCTTGATCTCTGCCTGTGAAAACAGAAGGCTGAGAGAGAAAGGAGAAAGAAATTGCAATAAAGATAAAGAGTATGCTTGTGAAAAAAAATTCGCGGGAAATTTTAAATGATATGCCAAAAGAAGTTGCTTTTCTTGCAAGCCAAATTCCGCCAATTGCCACTATTGTCCAAACCAAAGAGGCGTAGAAAAAACCGACAAGTGCCAAGGCGAAACTTCCCCAAGCTAAACTTAGCCAAACAAGGGCTTTAAACAGAAATATTTGATAATCTTTGGACGACATTTTGTTGTTATTCATATTTTTAATTATACCGACTATTTTCGTATTTGCAAAGCACTTTTTGATGGTGTAAAATGAAATAAATAGATGCTCTATTACTGAGAAATTGAAATACAAAAATATAACCCCAGTTAAATATTGCGGATTACCGCAATTTAACGGGGCAAGAAAAATGCAAAAAAATCCTAATTTTATACATTGGTATTATAATGAAGCAGTTTGTGATCTCTTGGAAATCTGGAAGAATTTTTTGTTTTTTGCTTGGCAACATTTTTCAATATCCGAACTTACAAAAACTCTTTTGTCTCCGTGGAGGCGCGATGTGGTTTTTTCCACTTGGGTGGGAATTCATCCGATCAAGATGCTGACAGCTCTTTTTGAAAATATTGTTTCAAGATTTTTAGGTGCGATTGTTCGCACTTTTGTTATTTTTGCGGGACTGGCTTTTTTTCTGCTGGTGCTTGTTTTTGGATTGATAATTAATATCGTCTGGCTTGGCGCTCCGCTTTTGTTGGTAGTCTTTTTCTTCTATGCTTTTAATCTTGGGATAGATTTTTATTATTCTATTGGCTTGGCGCTTGTCTGGATTGTTGGAGCGATTTTTTTGTATTATCAAGATTCAAAGCCGCCAATGCTGCTTATGAATTTCCAGCATTTGCTCAGACACTCCGTTTTCGAAAGAATTTGTGGTCGACTTGGCATTGGACGCAAGCGTTTTCCAAAGGAGATTTTTGGCAATCAAGATCTTTTTAATGAATTTTTAAAAGCCAGGAATCTGACTGAAAAAGAATATTTGCGTCTTACTTCGATTGAATTGAAAAGACAGCAGGAAATAAATGATATGCCAAAATTTTGGCGTTGGGAATATTTGAATAAAATTCCCGCTATTGGAATGCAATGGCGCTATGCGTATACTGTTCATTTGGATAAATATGGTTTGGATTTGTCGACAAATGATTGGAGTGAATATGCAAAGGCTGATCTTGTTGGCAGAGCAGATGAATATGAAGTTTTGAAACTTGTGCTGGAAAGGCCTGATCAAAATTGTGCACTCTTGGTTGGAAATGCTGGAATTGGTAAAAAAACATTGATTCACTGTTTGGCCAAAAAAGTTCGTTTTAATGAAGAGATGGGAATTCTTTCCAACAAAAGAATGATCGTGCTTGATTTGGGGAGAGTGATTTCAGATGCCGTCAGCAAAGGCGAAGATGTGGAAAATTCATTGCGCAGACTTTTTTATGAGGCAAGTTATGCGGGTAATGTTGTTTTGATTATTGAACATTTTGAATATTTCTTAGGCAAAGAGGGAAGTTCTTTCCATCCTGACATTTCGGCAGTGCTTGCAGAGTTTTTGCATATTCCTACTTTTCAAATAATTGCAATATCAACACCCAAGGAATATCATCATTTGATTGAAAAACAAGAAGAAATTGCAAAATATTTTGAAGTTATTGAAATGCGAGAGCCGTCTGAAGAGGAAACGATTGAGATTTTGCTGAATCAACTTGAAAAATATGAACATAGGCGAGTGCTTTTTACTTTCAAGGCATTAGAGAAGATTGTGCGTGACAGTGCAAAGCATAATTGGGAGTTTCCTTTGCCGGAAAGAGCAATTGATTTGGCAATGGGTGTGCTGATGTTTTGGGAGAAAAAATCTGTCGAGCAATTTGTCACTGAAAAAACCGTGGCAGACTATTTGTCATTAAAAACTGGTGTTCCACAAGGGGAGATTGAGGGCGGAGAGAGAAAGAAATTGTTGAACCTTGAATCAATGCTGCATAGACAGGTTATTGGACAGCAAGAGGCAATCTCTCAGGTTTCTCAGGCGATGCGAAGAGCGCGCAGTGGAATTGGAAATTCTCAAAAACCAGTTGGAAGCTTTTTGTTTTTGGGACCAACGGGAGTGGGAAAAACGGAAACTGCCAAAGCACTTGCCAAAACTTATTTCGGCGATGAAAATAAGATGATTCGTTTGGATATGAGCGAATTTCAAACTCCGAATTCTATTGATAGGCTGTTGGGTTCTAGTCAACTCAATCAACCAGGGAGATTGGTCACACAAATTAAAGACAATCCATACTCTTTGCTTTTGCTTGATGAAATAGAAAAAGCTTATCCGGAAATTCTGAATATATTTTTGCAAATCTTGGATGAAGGATATGTTAATGATGCTTTCGGCGAGAAGATAAATTTTCGCAACACGATGATTATTGCAACTTCAAATGCAGGAGCTTCGCTTATCAAGGAGATGGTGGAGCAGGAGCGTCCGGCAGAAGAAATCAAGCAAGCTGTTATTGATTGGACGATTAAAAATAACATTTTCCGCACTGAATTTCTGAATCGTTTTGAAGGAGTGATTTTCTTCCGACCGCTTAATGAAATTGAATTAAAAAGCGTTGTGCGTTTGCAATTGCAAAAATTTGTTCGCAGATTGGCAAAAGAAAAAAATATCGAGCTGGTTTATCAAGAAAATATTATTGAGAAGATTATTCAAAAAGGATACAATCCAATTTTTGGAGCAAGATCGCTTAATCGATATATCGAAGATGAAATTGAAAGCATCGTGGCTAAAAAAATAATCTCTGGTGAAACATTGAGCGGGGAGAAAATCACGCTGTCACTTTGAAATCATATAACATATAACATATAGCATATAACAAAAATGCTTAAAACTGGCGTAAGAGTTTTTTATATTGTATGATATATGGTATATGAAAATATTAGTCATCGCGCCTACACCGTTTTTTGCGGATCGTGGGACACATATTCGAATATTGGAAGAATCGCTGGCTTTGGAAAAGCGTGGGCATCAAATTACGATAGCAACGTATCATATTGGAAGGGATATTCATTCGGATGTCGAAACCAACATCGACGTTCGTCGCATCAGGAGGCTTCTTTTTTGGTATAAAAAGCTGGAAGCTGGACCTGATTGGCAAAAGATTTTTCTTGATATTATGCTTATTCGAAAAGCCTTTTATTTGGCGCGCACTCAAAAGCCGGATGTTATTCACGGGCATTTGCACGAAGGAGTTTTGATTGGTTGGATTGTGAAAAAAGCTCTTTTTTGGAGAAAAATGAAATTGGTCGCAGATTTTCACGGAAGTCTTACCAAAGAAATGGCATCGCATAGCTATCTGAAAGGAGGAATTCTTAAAAAGATATTTTTTGAAATTGAAAAATGGATTGATAATTTGGGAGACAGTGCGCTGACTAGTAGTGAAGAAAACACCAAGGACATTGCAAAGCTTCGCGAGGATCATAACGTGACAACTGTTTTGGATGGAGTTAACCTTGCTTGCTATGAAAATAATTTGAGCAAAATTGAACTTAAAAAAGAATTTGAATTATCCTTGGACAAAACAATAGTGACATACGCTGGTGCTCTTATCTTTAATAAAGGCATTGAATATTTGATGGACGCAATTCCGAAAGTGCTTGAGAAAAATAAAAATGTGTATTTTGTTATTGCGGGATTTCCAATCGAGGATGTGACAAAATTTGTGAAAGTAAATAGATTATCAGAAAATGTGCGCATAATAAGCCCGCTCAACTATTTTGATTTGCCAAAGGTGTTAATGGCTAGTGATATTGGCGTAGATCCAAAAGACTCAATGACGCTTCAGGCTAGTGGAAAAATTTTGCAATATATGGCAGCAGGATTGCCAGTCGTTTGTTTTGATCGTCCAAACAATCGAGCATATTTGGGAGAGGGTGGGGAATACTCAAGAGAAATTTCTGCCGTATGCTTGGCTGACAGTATTCTCTCTCTTGCAAATGAACCGCAAAAAATGGAATATAAAGGACAATTGAACAAGCAGCAGATAAAAAAATTCAGTTGGGATATCTCAGCACAAAAAATTGAAGAAATTTATAATAATATTTAAAAATAAAAAATGAGTAATAAAGACCAATACAAAATTAACCGTTTAGATAATAATGGAATTGATCAACTTGCGCACCTAAATCCTTCAAAAAAACAAAAAATATCAAAATTAAAAACATTTAATCGTAAAAAAATCATAATAATCAGTATTATTGTTTTTGTATGTGTTGGTGGATATTATGCCTTCTCTTATGCTGCTGCAAATAAGCGTATTATTGCGATATCTTCTTTTTCTGCATTGAGTAATGTATCCAAGTTTCTTCCGATAGGGCAGGATGAAAAAAAGGAAATCGAGGTTTTAAATGCTATTGTGACAGAATTTACCAAAAATGATGATCAGGAAAAAAGTTTCTTGATTATGCTGCAAAATGAAGCAGAACTTCGTCCGGGCGGTGGATTTTTGGGCCAATATGCGATTGTGAAAACGAAAAATGGTGAAATTATTTCGACATTTGTTGAAGACGCAAATCTTTTGGATCAACGCATTTCGGCAAAAATTCCAGCCCCGTTTCCTTTCAAGAGAATGATGCAAATTAAAAATTGGAAATTTCGCGACTCAAACTTTTCGCCGGATTTTCCAACTAATGTTGAAAAGGCAAAATATTTTTTCAGATTAGCAGGAAGAAGTTCAGCTGGTTTTGATGGTGTGGTGGCTGTTAATTCGGAAGTTTTTGATAATGTTATTGGACTCACTGGTCCAATAACCGTCCCAGGATATTCCGGAGAATATACTCAGGAAAATGCTTCACGCAAATTGGAAGAACAAGTTGAAAAAGCCTACATTATGAATCCTGAAATTGATACCCAGAATCGTAAGGCGATTATAAAAAAAATGGCGCCAATAATTTTGGATAAGTTGCTCACGGTTGGAAATATCACAAAGGTTGCAGATCTTTTTCATAATGAATTGAAAAATAGAAATGTGATGATTAATTTTTCTGATCCAAATTTGCAAAAGATGGTCGAAAGTGTTCATTGGGATGGTGCTATGCCAAAAGACTGGGGAGGGGATTATCTAATGGCAGTTGATGCAAATATGGGCGCACTCAAATCAGATTTTTATGTTAAGCGTGAAATGATTTATGATATTGATTTGACTCAGCCAAAGCCCCTGGTAACGTTGAATATAAAATATAAACACACCGCTCCATATGGCGATTGGCGCACGAGCGATTATCATTCCTATTTAAGGGTATATGCACCGCAAGGTTCAAATTTTTTGGAGAGCAATATGGTAAGTCATTTGAGCACTGCTGATGAATTTGGTAAAACATATTTTGGTTTTATGTGTCACGTGCTTATTGGGCAAGAAACAAATGCGACAATAAAATATGAATTGCCAGAATCTTTCAGTAATATTGCTGATTATAAATTGCTCATTCAAAAACAATCAGGCGCTGGAGATGTTCCTATTTCAGTTAATGTGAAAACAAAAGACGAACAATATTCTCAACAGCAAACACTTACCAATGACATTAGATTTGAATATGAAAAATAGTTTATAAGGTTTGTAAAGTTAAATACGAAATACTTGCTACAAAGAAGCTTATACGGCATTTATGTTGTATGTTATATGCTATGTGGTACAATGAATTCATATGAAATTGCTACTAATTAAGGCTGGAAAAATCTTTAAAACAATTCAAAGGGAAGGTATTTTTAGGGGCGGAAAACGGGTTATTCTAGCTATTTTTGCTATGTTTCGTTTCGTAGGAAGTGGCGATGTTTTGTTTATTGCCGGAGGCGTTGGAGACAGTGCTCGCTATCGTGATCATCACGTGGCTGAAGAATTAGAGATTCAAGGTTTAAAATGTTCAATTACTGTTCAAGATAATCCATTTTTGCCAAATTATGCTGACAAATTCAAGGTGTTTGTTTTTCATCGAGTTTTATTTTCTCCAAGCGTAAAAAAGCTGATTGAAAAAATAAAAGAGCAGAAAAAAGAGATCATTTTTGAGACAGACGATTTGGTTTATGATCCAAAATTTTTAGAGTATATGGATGGGTTCAAAACAATGAATTATCTTGAAAAAAAATTATACGAAAATGGAGTTGGAGGAGAAATTTTGGCTGATCCATATGTTAAGGTTTGCAGCACAACCACAACTTATCTTGCTGACAAATTGCGCCAGCAGAATAAAAAAGTTTTTATTGTTCCAAACAAGCTTTCAAGAAGGGATGTGGAAGTCGCAGATATAGTAACAAACAACAAACAACAAACAACTGACAACAAAATCAATCTGGGATATTTCTCAGGAACACTTTCGCATAATAAAGATTTTGCTACCATCACTGAGGCTCTTGTGCAGATAATGGAGAAAAATGAAAATGTTGAATTATTCTTGGTTGGACCACTTGATATTGAAAATGAACTGAACAAATTTGCTAGCAGAATAAAACAGTTGCCATATGTGACGCGCGAAAAACATTTTGGCAACTTGGCAAGTGTTGATATTAATTTGGTACCACTGGAAATTGGCAATCCATTTTGCGAATCAAAATCAGAACTGAAATTTTTTGAAGCAGGAATTGTGGGCGTGCCAACAGTGGCAGCTGCCACAGCGCCTTTTGTTGAGGCCATCGCTGATGGCGTTGATGGTTTTGTTGCTAATGGCACCGAGCAATGGATTGAAAAAATAGAAAATCTTATTCTGGATGAAAATTTGCGAATTGAAATCGGAGAAAAAGCCCGCGAAAAAGCACTGAGTCGATATACAACGACTAATGCCACAAATAAGAATTACTATGATTATTTGAAGAGCAAGATAAAAAGATAAGACAATGCCAAATTAAAAATTAAAAATTTCAAATGAATGACCAATGATAAAATGTTTAAAATTGGAAATTTGAGAATTTGAAATTGATTTGTAATTTGATATTTGTAATTTGAAATTTATGCAAATTCTCGTTACTGGTGGTGCTGGCTTTATTGGAAGTAATGTTACAAAAAAATTATTGGAGCGCGGAGACTCTGTTGTTTGCGTGGATGAGTTTAATGATTATTATTCTCCAAAAATAAAGGAACTTAATGTTGCTCAATTTGCTGATAATCCAAATTTTACATTGTATCGTGGAAGCATTACGGATTATGAATTTTTGAAAACTGTTTTTGAAAAAGAAAACATTCAAAGAGTTGTGCACGCAGCAGCTCGAGCGGGTGTGCGACCGAGCATTGAAAATCCTTTCATATATGAAGACACGAACGTGAAAGGCACGCTTAATCTTTTGCATTTAGCTAAGGAATTTAAGATTGAAAATTTTGTATTGTTTAGTTCATCTTCGGTGTATGGAAATTCCTCAAAAGTGCCATTTTCCGAAAATGAGGTGGTAGATTGTCCCATTTCACCCTATGCGGCCACCAAGAAGGCCACAGAGCTTCTAGGATACACATACCACCATTTATACCACCTCAATGTAAATGTTGTACGTCCCTTCACAGTCTACGGGCCCGGTGGACGGCCTGATATGTTTCCATTTTTAGCCACCAAATTGATTGATGAAGGCTTGGAAGTGAAGCGTTTTGGAGACGGCTCAACTCGCAGAGATTACACTTTTATTGATGATTTGGTTGATGGGGTGGTGGCTGCACTCGACACGATTTTGGGATATGAAATTTTCAACCTTGGAAATTCAAACACTGTCGAGCTTAATTATTTTATCTCCACGGTGGAAAAAATTCTTGGCAAAAACGCCAACATCAAAGAATATCCAATGCAACCAGGGGATGTCCTGATCACAAACGCCGACCTCACCAAATCTCGAAAACTTCTCGGCTACAATCCGAAGGTAAAGATTGAAGAGGGAATGAGTATTTTTATAAAGTGGTATCAAGAAAACAAAAATCTTTACTAAGATTTTTGTAACATGTAACATATAACATGTAACAAAAATGCAAAACAAAAAATTTCACGATGAATTAAAGAGAAAAATGGATGATTACGCTTTTGGTGTTTATGCTATAACTAAAAAATTTCCTAAGGACGAGATTTATGGCATAACATCACAACTGCGTAGATCTGCATTATCTGTTATACTGAACTATATAGAAGGATTTGCTAGAACTGGAGATAAGCAATTGAAAAATTTCCTAAATATTTCTTATGGCTCTCTTAAGGAGTCAAAATATTTACTTTATTTCTCAAAAAGAGAAGGATATATTGAAAATTTGGAATATGAAAAATTAATTAATTTATCTGAAGAAATTGGGGCAATGCTATGGACAACAATAAATGGTCTCAAGGAAAAATGTTGAGCCAGAAAGTTGTTATATGTTATATGCTATATGTTATATGTTGAAACATGAAAACTATAAGGAACTCATCTGGGCGCTTGCAAAAACTGATTTTAAACTTCGTTATCACGGAAGTGTTTTGGGATATTTGTGGGCGCTGCTCAAGCCGCTGCTGACTTTCGCGGTGATGAATTTTGTTTTTTCTTCAATGTTTAACCCTCGGGGAACAGGGATGAGTACATATTCATTGCAGTTGTTGGTTGCGCTTATGATGTTTTATTTTTTCTCTGAAGGAACGACAGCAGGAATGAGTTCACTTTTATCAAAAGCTCAACTTGTAACCAAAATTTATGTCCCACGCTGGACGATTATTATTGCTTCTACAATCAACGCAACTCTAATATTCCTGATGAATCTTGTCGTGATTGTTTTTTTCTTTGCGCTTAAAGGTTTCATGCCGAGCATTCCAGCAATCCTTTTGTTTTTAATGTTTTCAATTTTCATATATATCATCGTTCTTTCTTTTTCACTCATTACTGCACCGCTCTATGTCAAATTTCGCGACCTGGCGATGATCTGGGAAGTTCTTTTAATGATAATTTTGTACGCGTCGCCGATTATTTATCCTTTAGTAACTTTGCCGGCAGCATATCATAAATTTATTCTGCTTAATCCTCTGGCTTTTATTATTCACTTTACCAAGGAATCGCTCATCAACAATCATTTTGCTAGCCCTTCACAATATGTAGTGTTTGTCGCCATAGTTTTTGGCGCCTTCGCCCTAAGCATCTTTTCATATCGTAAATTTATTCCAAAAGTTGCCGAAGAAATCTAGAAACCATATAACATATAGCATAAAACATATAACACTTGTAAAAACAAAACCTTGTCGCGCTGACAAGGTTTTTGTTTTGTGATATAATATCAATGTTGGTAGTTTATAAATATTAATCACCCAGAGTTAAATAATATTTTGATTACAAAATAATTTAACAGGGTAAATAAAAAAATATGTTTTCATTAAGTCCAGATATTGAAATAGGAGCCATGCTTTTTTTGATAGGCATCGCTTTTATTTGCTCACTCGTGTACGCTTTTTTTGCCAAAGAAAAAATTAAAGCATTAGTGGTTTTTTCAGTGCTTAGTAATATGATTTTATGGTTGTTTATTTTGATAGGATCAAGACTTTTTTATTTTTATGATATCCTATGGTTCAGAGTTTTTTCTGTTTTCTTTTGGCCGGTTATTAACATCTATTTAATCATTAAAGTGTTTTCAAAAAAATGAAAATCAAATTTAAATTGGCGATTGTATCGCTGATTTTTTTTATCACTATCTCCCCAATTTCTTTTCCGGCTCTGCTTGATCATTCTCAAGCAGCTGATTATGAAGAAATCAGTGAGGATCAAGAGTGGACAATCGACAAAACTGTTGATAAGAACGTGGTTATTAAATCAGGCGTAACTTTGACGATTAAAAAAGGAGTTACCGTAACCTTTAAGAGCACATATATCGACGTTTATGGCAAAATGATTATTGCCGGCACATTGAAAAGCCCTGTGATATTTAAAAAAGCAGAAGATTCGGAAAATTATGCAGTTTCAGTCTGGCAAGGAGGTAATTTGATTATGCGAAATGCTGATTTTAGCGGTGGCGGAGGTTTTTATTTTAATGTTTTGCAGAATGATTCAATTGTGAATAAAGCATATGCGTATGGAACATATTCTGCCGCAGTTCATGCACGTGGTGGAATTGTGAATATACAGGGAAGTAATTTTCACAATAATGATGTTGCAGTGTATGTTGATAGCTCTAGTGCTGGAAAAGTTGTTGTCAGTAGGTCAAAATTTTTGAATAATTCACGGATTGACATTGCCTATGCCGGATATGGTCAACTAAGCAAGGTAGATGCCAGATATAATTGGTGGGGAAATATAGCGGGTCCATCCAATGTGTGTGTTGATCATAGTGATCCTTTTGGCGATTGTAAGATTGCAGGATCAGTCGATGTTTCAAATTGGCTCACGAGTGAAAATTTTCACGACCCAGTTGTTATCATTCCGGGAATTTTTGGTTCGCAAAAAGAAGACGAAATTTGGAAAATAGATCCGATTTTTCATACTTATGATAATTTGATTGATGAATTTAAAAATAATGGATATACGATTGGAAAAGATCTATTCCTTTTTCCGTATGAATGGCGTGACAGTAATAGTGTGAATGCCACAAAATTGAAATATAGAATAGCTGAAATAAAAACCATTGCCAAATGGCCAAAGGTTGATGTGGTGGCTCATTCGATGGGCGGTCTTTTGGCGCGCAAATATATTGAATCCAACATATATCAAAATGATGTTGATCAATTGATAACACTTGGAACTCCTAATTATGGTTCGCCAGAAATTTATCCTCTTTGGGAAGCAGGTGGAGCTATTGGCATGTCTCAGGTTATTATGAAAAAATTTCTTGCACAAGAAATGGAAGAGGCTGGATACGAGACTATGTTTGAATATATCCGAAAGCGTCCAATTTCTTCAGCTCAAGAGCTTTTGCCAAATTATGAATATTTGTATGACACTGATGCAAACAAGCCTTTGATTTATCCAGCTGATTATCCCGTTAATGTTTTTTTGGACAATCTGAACAGTGAAGATAATGTTGAAAAATTAACCAATGTTGAATACATAAAGATTATAGGCAAGGTGGATAGTGATAAAAGTACAATTGTTGGATTTGATATTATTAAAACAGATATGGGAGAATTGTGGCAACACGGTTATCCTGTTGGTTTTGAAATTCCTTTAATTGGAGATAGAGGTGCTATAAGTGGGGATGGGGATGGAACTGTCCCACTTTCATCAGCCAAGAGTGTTGAAATTCCATCAGACAATTATCTTGAATTGAATTTTTCTCATTCTGATTTGCCAACAAAAGCACAAAAAGATGTGTTGGAGACTCTGACAAACGTTCGTCCAACGTCAGAGGTTACTGACTGGTTAATAAAAAACATATTGCAAACCTGGGCGCACTCTCCAGTAGATATCCAAATCATTTCTCCAACCAACAAAAAATATGGAAAGGATTTTGAAAACAACAAAAATTTTGAAAGCATTGACGGTTCATTCTATACTGGCTTTAAAACTGAAAATGAGTTTATCACAATTCCAAATCCTGAAGACGGAGAATACAAAGTTTTAACACAAGGAACTGAAAATGGAGGAGCGTATCGTATTGAAATGGTTAATCTTTCTCAGAATGAATCCAATGAAGCTTTAGAGTCCACAGTTGAAATCGCTGGTTCTTCAATTCCCGATGAAACTGAAGAACTGAGAGTTGAAATTAATGATGGGGAGATAATAGAAAAAAATCAAGATGAAATTGCGCCAGTGACTGAGTCTTCTATTACTGGGACACAAGGAAGTAATGATTGGTGCACAGGTGACGTTGAATTAACATTGTCTGCAACTGACAACGTTAATGGAAGTGGCGTCGCAAAAACCGAATATTCTCTGGATGACGGAAAGACTTGGACAACATATGAAAGCCCAGTCGTTTTCTCGCAAGAAGGAATTTTTGATGTTTCATATCGTTCTGTTGATAAAAAAGACAACATCGAAGAAATAAAAAAAGTCACGATTAAAATTGACAAAACTTCCCCCGAAGCAAAAATGACTTTCAATTCAATAACTCAAAAACTTGAGGTGCTTGGCACAGATAATCTTTTGCAAAATGTTTCCGTGGAAACGAGAGAACAAACTATTTTCGTCGATAATAATCAAGACGAGAAAAAGCAAAAATCCTGGGCTTGGGGATGGTTTCAAAAAGAAAAACCGAAAGAAAAGAAAATAATCGTAACTGCAACATTGACTGATCAAGCAGGGCACAAAACTGAACTTGTTTGGGAAAAGAAAAAGAACAAAGACCGACGCATTGACCTTGCAATATCTTCAATTTCATATGATGGTCAAAAGACAAACATTGATAAGGGAATTTTGCAATATAAGTGGTTACAAGATTGGAAAAGGAATAAATATCTTATTTTTGCTTCACATCTTAGCACTGAGTCAATGTCATTAGAATCTCATTATTTTCCAAACAAAAATCAAACGTGGCTTATGGAAAAACCGAATGAAATTGCTGATGATGACAAAAATGACAATGCTGAAAAACGTCCAGTTTGGAAAAAAATGACGGGAATGATAATCCCGAGTATACTAATAGAAAAGGGTGCTATTAAAATAAGTTATTAATTTTAATAAATATTAATAAAAATATATGACAAAAAAAAGAGCATTATTTCTTAGTGTTTGCGGGGCAATAATTTTTAGTGTTGCGATAACTATTTCAGTGAAAGGTTTTTGTTTGATAGATTTAATTTGCAGTAGATCACATGATGATTCGGTGGCATTTATTTTTTTTCCAACAATTACTCTTTTTATTTTCTCTCTCATTACATATCCAATGCAGGATAAAATTTTCCAATCTTGGTGGCGTTTTGCTCGCATCTGGATTCCGCTTTCAATGTTAGCAATTTTGATATCACCTTCATATTCGCATAATTTTATTTTTCCAATTGAAAAGGGAGCCGTAGCATTTTTCTCTTCAGCACTTTTCGTCATAATTAGCCTTGTTCAAATAATTTTGACTTCCCGAAAATTAAAGAGAAGCTAATAAAAGTAAGGCGTAATCTTTCGCGTAGTGTTGCGCTGTTTCCATTATTTTTTTTAAAAGTAGTTTTAGCTGTGAGGTAATATAGATATAGCAGCAATGGAATTATATTAACTTGGCGCCAATAGAATGCGGTCGTCAGCTACTGGCGCCGGGTAGTGTTTAATATAATATAAAAGAGATAATTTAATTGATAAAAATATTGTGAACAAGGGTAAGAAAAAATTTAAAAGTCCAATAAAGAAAAAGGCACTGTTGCTTCTTGCAGGTGGTGTTGCTCTTGGTCTTGCACGAAATCCTAGGTCGCAGCAATATATATTTAAAACACTAAAAAGGGATTGGAAGGAAATAAATAAAAAATATTTATATAAAATTGTCAAAGAATTTAGAGAGGAAAGGTTGGTTGATTATATTGAGAAAGCGGACGGTAGCGTGAAGATTGTGCTTACTGAAAAAGGAAAAAATATTATTCTTAATTTTGATATAGATAGAATAAAAATAAAAAAACCAATTCGTTGGGATAAAAAATGGCGATTTGTATTTTTTGATATACCTGAAAAACGAAGATCCGAAAGAAATGTTTTGAGAAATAAATTAAAAGATTTGAAATTTTATGAAATTCAAAAATCAATTTTCGTGCATCCTTATCCGTGTTTAGATGAAGTTAATTTTGTTATTGAATATTTTAATTTGAGAAATATGGTTCGTTATGGGGAAGTGACAAATATTTCAAATGAGGAGGAATTAAAATTGAAATGTAATCTTTTTTAAAAAGGCACTTTTCTTTTTAGCTCGTTTATGTTTTGCTTGCTCGTGTTTCTTGTTTGCTGCGGCACTATTTTATTTTAATTGGCGCCACTTTTGTGCGGTCGTCAGTTAGTGGCGCCAGGCTTATTATGGTGAAATAGTATTTTAAATTGCAAAAAAATACATATCTTTTATAATGTATTTATTTTATTGGCGCCAGTAGAATGCGGTCGTCAGTTAGTGGCGCCGGGCTTCTTGATGGTGGAGCTTATAAAAAGCTTGAATTATTGGAAAAATAAATAATAAAAGCTAAATCCAGAAATTTCGGAATTTGTTAAGGCAGTAACCTGTGCAAAAATTGCACATGTTACTGTGTATGGAAAAGTTAGAAAAATCAACCTGTTCCATTTTGGAACAGGTTGATGTAGATAAGAAAACAAGAAAGAATAATTTAGTAAAGTGTTACCTATGTGCTCATCTAGTTAAAATACTTGACAAGATCTTAAAAATACTGTACAAAAAGGGATGGTAGTATGGTAATTTTAACAATTCAAGAATCTGCAAATTTGCAGAAAAAATAACCCAGAAAAAGGAGAAAAAAGATGCCAGTTCCAATGAAAAAGTCGTCAGATGAAGTTTTTCGGTCAAACGGTGAGGATTTGGAGTACAGAAGTGCTCAAGGTTCGCCTCATGTCACAGGGGAGATTGAAAAACCAGTTCCCAGTTGTAAACAGAGTATTTTTTTGAAGATAAAGGGTGAAGCTGGCGGAAGACAGGCCTTGGGCGCGCGAATCTCGGAAATTTTGCTGAAAATTTTCGGCAAAACAAACCAAAAATGTAAAATTGAGGATCTATCCATCTTGGATGGACAATATCTCTCGGAGTTTTTTGAAGTATTGACTAAGATCTTTAAGGAAGGACGCGTGGAAGATGTGGAGCCACTCAACCTTTTCTTGTCAGGGTTTAGTGAACCAGACCTTTCCAGATTGCAGAACCTGTCAACTCATGACAAAATCGGCAATAACATTCTGAGTGAGGGTATAGGCAACTCACTAAAAACCAAAAGAAGGAGATAGCCTGGGGGATGAGAATTAATATGAAGGGGGAACGAATTTTCGTTCTCCCTTTTTTCTTGTCCTTTATGTTGTATCTTTAGCTTGCAAAGTAGCTCTTTTTGTTATATGATGGGATTGTATGGTTACAGAAATATACATAAATAGGATCAAGGAAATTTTACAAAAACATCTCACTAATAATGAGAAAGTTTTTATTTTTGGCTCAAGTGTGGACGGTGAAAAGTTTGGTGATGTGGATTTGGCAGTAGTTTCTGAGCAATCAGTGGATGAAAGAATAATGCGCCAAATTAGAGAGGATTTGGAGGAATCAACACTGCCGTATAAATTTGATTTGGTGGATATTAATCAAACTAATGATCCATTTCGCACCCGCGTGCTGAATGGTCCAAAATTATGGATTATCTAGAAGAAAAACATACACAACTTGAGCAAGCATTAAAAAAATGGAAGCAAGTGCTGGATATGCCTTTTTCGGATATAAATAGAGACGCATCAATTCAGAGATATGAATTTTCTTTTGAATTGCTTTGGAAAGTAGTTAAAAAATATCTCAAAGAGATTGAAGGTTTTGAATGTAATTCACCTAAATCATGTTTTCGAGAAATTCGTATGACATTGGATTTAAATGAATCTGACATTGAAATATGCATAAGTATGACGGAGGATAGAAATTTGTCAGTGCACACATATTCAGAGGAGATGGCGAACAATTTATATGCAAAACTGCCAGAATATGCCAGAGTTTCAAAATTAATTGCAAAAAAAATAAAAGAAAAAGCAAAAATATAAAAAATTTACAATGACTAAGGAAGTTCAAAATTTATTTATTATTTAGTTAACGTGTTGACGGGTTAACGAGTTATGAAAATACAAAAATTTGATTCTATTGTGAAATTTTCTGAATTGGAACGCTTTATTGATCAAAAATAAAAAAACTTTTAACTTTTAATTATGGCGAATTTGCCATAATTACCAGCTTAAATTAAAAAAACCAGTTTGATACTGGTTTTTTTGCTACCCCCTGTTCGTTATTTACAAGAGTTGGTTTGAAGTTCGCCAAATTTACGCTCATATTCCTTCAAGAGATCTTTTTGGTCTTGTGCTGAAAGATCTGCAGCCTTCCGTATGATTTTTTGCTGCTCTGCCACAGGAAGATCAAAGAAATTAATTTTTTCTTTGTTCGTATCTTTTTTGCTGATGTGTGATATGATTTTTTTTAACATAATATTGTATTTAATGATTCTTTATTATATATAATTTTGATGTAATTGTCAATATTGCAATCAATATTTTTGCTTCCTCTGCTATTTGTATTTCATCTGTTTGTATCATGCTTTGATTTTACCATTTTTTCATTTTCAGTACAATGCATGCCCAATGCGTTAAGCGTTGTATTTTTGCATTTAAAATGATAAAATTGATTAGTAAAATATACTCAATTAATATTGATTTAAATAATCACATAAAAATAAAAATAGATATCAAAAACTAAGATAAAAAGAAAAAAATATATGCACATATTTGTTGATGAATCTGGAATACATAAAGAAACTGGAAAATCTTCAGTTGCGTTGGTTTATGTTTTAACAGAAGATGTAAAATTTCTTAATGAAGCCATAATTAGGGCTGAAAAATCATTAAGAATAAAAAATTTTCATTGGACTGATTGTTCGTGGAAAATAAGGATTGAATTTTTCAAGCTTATATTGAAGGAAAATTTTTCTGTAAGAGTTTCAATTATACGAAATCCTTTCAGTAAAAACGATTTTGAAGAGTCAATCAAGCTGCTGTTGTTGGAAAAGAAATTTAAAAAAGTTGTAATAGATGGCAAGAAGCCAAAATGGTATGCATTAAAAATGAAAAAGCTGTTGCGAGATTCTGGAATTTCTGTAAAAAAAATAAATATGGCCAATGACGAAGCGCATCCATGTTTGAGGTTGGCTGATGCTTATGCTGGTTTGTCTAGGGCATACTGGGAAGGGAGGGAAAATAAGAATGTGGATAGTTTGTATGAAATAGCTCGGAAGAAAATAAAAACCACCCAACTGGTGGATGGTCAGACAGTCCAGTAGCTATTGCTAGCTTTCTCGCACGGAGATTTGTCCTGGGTATCTAGTTATATTCAAAGCATAGCATAAAGACTAAAATACGTCAATAGCGCTATGCATCATTATATACGGATTATATTAGAAAAATATTTCAAAAAACAAAAACCCCCGTTTATAGGGGGAATAGCCTATCCCTTTCGAGAAACCCGCCATACGGTCGGTGTTCGGCTAACATTTGACTTTATTATAGACAATTTTTACAATGCTGTCAATGGTTAATACTCCTTCCGCTATTATTAATTTCAAAAATGAAATGTTACGGATAGAGTGGCTATTTTAAGCCATTTTTTATTATATAATTGTGTTGCAAATTTACCCATATAATGATAAACTTTATTAGTGAAAAAAAGTGAAGAAGATGTACTTTTTTGTTTATTTGAATGATGCAAGGGCAATTTTCCACATTTCTTTTTCCCGCAAAAAGAAACCTGGAGGAAAGAAAAGCTCACACCTGATGAAGATACTGTGGCAAAAACTTCGCTCTTCGCTAGAATTTACACTTCGCTCGTAGTCTGCTGACTCTCGCTACGTTTCAAAATTCCTTAACGCTCATCACTCGTTTTTTGCCTACGTACTTCATATGGTGCAAAGGGAATGCGGAATGCGAATACTGAAGAATACAGAGAGGGGTAGAGAGAATGGAAGAATTAGTTTAAAATTAAATAATTGAAAAATTAAGATTTGAATCGAAATTCAAAATTCAAAATTCGAAATTATGAACAACGACATCGCGATCAGCGTTAAGAATGTGTCAAAGACCTTCAAGATACCACATGAAAAAATCTCCTCTCTTCGTGGGGCGGCGGTTTCGATTTTTTCGAAAAAGAGGGGTTATGAAGAATTTAAGGCGTTGGATGATGTTAGTTTTGAGGTGAAGAAGGGGGAGTTTTTTGGGATTATTGGGAGAAATGGGAGTGGAAAAAGCACACTTTTGAAAATTCTGGCGGGAATATATCAGACTGACAAGGGAAGTGTGGAAATCGACGGGCGGATTTCGCCGTTTTTGGAATTGGGGATTGGGTTTAATCCAGAACTTAGTGGTCGGGATAATGTGTATCTTAATGCAACTGTATTGGGACTGACGAAAAAAGAAATCGATAAAAAATTTGATTCAATTGTGAAATTTTCTGAATTGGAAAGATTTATTGATCAAAAACTCAAAAATTATTCCTCCGGCATGCAAGTGCGACTAGCCTTTTCCGTTTCAATCCATGCCAACCGCGAGATTCTGCTCATGGATGAAGTGCTGGCGGTTGGAGATTCGAATTTCCAGAGTAAATGTTTGGAAGAATTTAATAAATATCGGGACGCGGGAAGAACTGTTATTATTGTTACTCATGATATTTCAGTAGTTCAGAGATATTGTGATCGAGCGATGCTTCTTAGAAATGGCAAAATAATGAAAATGGGAAAAGCAGAAGATGTGGCAAACGCATATGTTTATGATAATATGTCAGATGAAGAAAAAAGGTTTACTGATGAAGAAAGGCAAAAAATAATTGATGCCGAAAAAAATCTTGAAAATTTAAAAGGGAAAGAATTGGAGGATGAAAAAAGAAGAATTAAAGAGGAAAAAATAAAACAAGCAGAAGAAAGAAAAAATAAAGTTGTGGAGATTATGAAGGTTGAACTTCTGGACAAAGACGGAATAGATAAGAATGTTTTTGAGACAGGGGAATCGCTCGATATTAAAATTAATTTTGAGGTGTACAAAGAAATTGAAAATTTAAATTTTGGGATAGGTCTGCATGCAATTTCAGGCGGACAAGTTTTTGGATATAATACTCAAATGGATGAGATAATTGTTGACAAAAATAAAAAAAGTATAACACTGCATTTTGATAAACTGCCAATTTTAAAGGGTGAATACACCATGAATATTGCATGCTGGAATGATATTGTTCAAGATCCATATGATCTCAAAATGGGTTATAGAATAGTGAGAATGTTTTCTAAAGGTTTAAAGAATAATTACGGTGGTTTTTGTGATATTGAGCATGCTTGGAAGAATTAACCGTGTTTTAAAAATAAAATTAAAATATGAGCGAAAAAAAATTTATTTCAGTGGTTACCCCTGTCTATAAATGTGAAAAGTGTATAGATGCTCTTTGTGCGCGATTGAAAAGTGTTATTGAAAAAATCACAGATAATTTCGAAATAATACTTGTAAATGATGCAAGTCCAGACAATGCTTGGGATGTTATAATGAAAAATTCAAAAAATGATCCCAGAATTAAGGGTATTAATCTTTCTCGCAATTTTGGACAGCATTATGCAATTACTGCGGGCATTGATTCTGCAGAAGGTGATTGGGTTGTAGTTATGGATTGTGACTTGCAAGACAAGCCTGAGGAAATTAGTAAGCTTTACAACAAAGCAATTGAGGGTGAATTCGATATAGTTTTTGGTAGAAGAATTATGCGCAAAGATGGTTTTTTAAAAAGAATGGCATCCAGATTTTTTTATAAGGTTTTTGAATATCTGTCTGGAATAAAATTTGATTATACTGTTGCAAATTTTAGCATTAGTAAGCGATTAGTTATCGAAAGCTTTAAAGATCTTAGAGAACAAAATAGATCATTCCCATATTTTATTAATTGGTTAGGATTTAATAGGGGTTATGTGGATATTGATCATGGAAAAAGAGATAATGGTGAATCAGCATATACTATAAAAAAGTTATTAAAATTTGCTCTGGATAATATAATTGCTTATTCAAATAAGCCACTTATCCTTTCTATTTGGGTTGGATTGTTCTTTTCTTTTCTTTCAATTGCTTACGTTTTATATTTAATATTAAGATACATAAGTTACGGAGTTGTTATTGAAGGGTGGACAAGCGTTATTGTTTCAATATGGTTTATTGGTGGATTAATTTTTGCAAATCTTGGTGTAATTGGTTTGTATATTGGAAAAATTTTTAATGAAACTAAAAATCGCCCCTTGTACATAATAAAAGAAAAAATTGGTTTTTAATTTTATTTTTGAAATCGTATGATTAAAAAAAATGAATGGGATTCAAATCATTTCGGCATTAATATTGCAGAAGTTGATATTGCAGAACTAGAGAGAGACATGAAAATGATCTCTTTGTTTGCTGAAAAGGAAAATATTTCTGTAATTCAATCGTGTTGTGATATTTCAGATATTAAATCGATAAATTTACTTGAAAAAAATGGCTTTTACTTTGCTGATTTGAAGATGACATATTTTTTGGATTTAGAAAATATAAATATTGAAAAAGCAGAAGTTGTATTTGCTGTTGCCAAGGATGTTTTTTTGTTGAAAAAAATAGCTGCCAAGTCATTTGTTGATAAAAGTCGGTACTATCATGATTTTTTTGAAAAAGAAAAGGCGGATAAACTTTTTGAAATTTGGATAGAAAAGGCGGTCAATGGAACATTTGATGATTTTTGCATAAAAACTGAAAAAGATGGAGTTGTTGCTGGTTTTATTACTGGAAAAAAAATAGATGATTTGAGTGCAAGGATTGGAATAATAGGTGTAGATGATAGCTTCCAGAGTAGGGGCGCTGGAACAAAACTCTTGGAATCACTTTTTTATTTTTATAAATCAGAGGGTGTAAAAAGCGTGTATGTTTCTACACAAGGAAAAAACATAGGTGCTAATAACTTTTATATAAAAAATGGCTTTAAAATTAAAAATATTGAGGCATGGTTTTATAAGAAATATAATTAATATTATTAAATAAAAATGGCGTATCTATATATTTTAGGCACTATAATCTTTACAGTGTATGGTCAATTGATATTGAAATGGCGCATACCTTTTTATGGATCACTCCCGGCTTCCTTTTTTGATAAAATATTGTTTTTATTTAAATTATTATTGGATCCTTTTATCTTTTCTGGTTTTGCTGCAGCATTTATTGCATCATTTTTTTGGATGGCAGCAGTGACAAATAAGATAGAACTCAGCAGGGCATATCCCATGACTACGATTGGTTTGGTGTTGGTATTTGTTTTTTCGATTATTTTTTTTAAAGAAGCACTGACGGTGTATAAGGTTATTGGAATGTTTTTAATAATTTCAGGCGTTTTATTTATCAGTAAATCATTATGATAATATGTCTAAAGTGTAAAAGTGAATTAAGAAAGGAGAATGAACGTTATCTTTGTAATTCCTGTGGCTTTCGGGCTGATATTATAAATGGGGTTGTTTATTTTAAGCCAGAAATTGATGAAACATTTGAAAGTTATAATCCCAATGCATTGGATGTCTTTTATAAATATGAAAAGGAACACTTTTGGTTTAAAATCAGAAGAGATTTTATTCTTAAAATATTTAGTAAATATGTAAAAAAAAGTAGTTTGGTTATGGAGGTGGGCACAGGAACGGGAAATATTGCTAGAGAATTAAAAAATAACGGATACGACGTTGTGATTTCTGATGTGCATAAACAATTTCTTGATTTTGAAAAAAATAAAATAATAGAAAAAAGATATCAGTTTGATGTCAATGAACCACCATTCGAAGATCACTTCAATGCAATTGGAATGTTTGATGTTCTTGAGCATACTGAGGAAGATGAACAAGTTTTGAAAAATATTAGAAAAATGTTAAAGGATGATGGTAAAATTATCATAACAGTTCCTGCGCATAGTTGGTTGTGGAATAAGTATGATTATTCGCATAAACGAAGATATAATTTAAAAAGAATTAGGGAGATATTTAAAAACAGCGGTTTTGATATACTTGAGGCTAAACATTTTTTTGTTTCTATTATGCCGCTTTTATTTATAAGAGCTTTGATAGAGAGAGATAATGGTAACAAAGATTCTGCCGATGATTTAGCGGAGCAGCAGATGGCTATTAATCCCATCATAAATAAAATTTTGTATACTATTCTTTCCTTAGAATGTAAATTGATTGCAAATATTTCTCCGAAAATCGGAGGCAGCATTATTGTTGTTGCGCAAAAAAGTAAAAATTAATTTTTTGTTTTTATGATACCATTTAATATTCCTCCATTTACTGGCAAAGAAGAAAAATATCTAAAAGAAGTTATCGCAAAAAGAAAATTATCTGGCGATGGTGAATTTACAAAAAAATGTAATCAGTGGTTCGAAGATAATTTTAAGTGTAAAAAGGCTCTTCTGACTACCTCATGTTCTCATGCTCTTGATATGGCTGCTATTTTGATAGATATAAAGGAGGGGGATGAAGTTATTATGCCATCTTATACTTTTGTTTCAACTGCCAATGCTTTTGCCTTGAGAGGAGCAAAGATTGTATTTGTTGATATTCGTCCTGATACGATGAATATAGACGAGAGTCTTATTGAAAAAGCTATTACGAATAAGACCAAGGTTATTGTGGTTGTTCATTATGCTGGAATTTCATGTGAAATGGACACCATTATGGAAATTGCTAGAAAGCATAATTTGCTGGTAATTGAGGATGCGGCACAAGGGGTAATGTCGAAATATAAAGGAAAATTTTTAGGAACAATTGGAGATATTGGATGCTACAGTTTTCATGAAACAAAAAACTATTCGTCAGGAGAAGGTGGTGCTATTGTTTTAAATAATGAAAAATTTGTAGAAAGAGCTGAGATTATTAGAGAAAAGGGAACAAATAGATCAAAATTTTTGAGAGGGCAAGTTGATAAGTATACATGGGTTGATATCGGTTCTTCATATTTGCCAAGTGAATTAAATGCTGCGTATTTATTTGCTCAGCTTGAGGTTGCTGAAAATATAAACACAAAAAGACTAACGTTGTGGAATTTATATTTCAAATTATTAAAGAAATTAAGTGAAGAAGGTTTATTGGAATTGCCAACCATTCCTGATGATTGCGAACATAATGCACATATGTTTTACATAAAAACGAAGAATTTAGCGGAACGAACCGAGTTGATAGATTATCTTAAAAGCAAGGATATTTTAAGTGTATTTCATTATGTTCCATTGCATTCTTCATCTGCAGGTATTAAATACGGTGTTTTTTCTGGCGAGGATAAATATACAACGCAAGATAGTGATAGATTGATAAGATTGCCTATGTACTATGAGTTATCAGCGGATGAAGTTGAAAAAATTGTTTCTGATATATTCTTATTTTATGAATTGAAAAATAATAAAAAATTATAACAAAATGATAAAAAATAATATTATAAGGCTGTTAGATAATAAGATATCCTTGTTTGTTTTTGCTTTTTTGTTAATGGCGAGTTATTTATTCCCTGCTAAGGATTTAATTACGGGTAGTATGGATGCCTCTGAAACTTGGAAAGTAGTGACAACATTTTTTAGTCACGATCCCTATAGTTCGTATGTGATGTATAAGGGTTTTTTAGCCTTTATCCCAAACATTGCTTTGTATGAGTTAGCTATTTTTTTTGATGTGGACCTATTCTTTTTTGTAAAAATTTTTAATTGTATTAGTTTTGCATATATAACAACTATTGGAATCCCATATTTCTTTGCATATATTTTTGGCAATAAAATTAAATACTATAAAATTTATATTTTAACTCTAATATTGTACTTTGGCATAAGGCCCAACTTCTCTTTTATAAGCGTTGATTTTCCAAGTATTGTTTTGATGATGCTTACTATGAATAGCGCTATAAAAATCAAAATTAGTGAAAAAAAATTGCCCATTTTTTATTATATTTACGCTGGTATTATTTTTTCGATGGGCTTATTGCTTAGCGGACAGTATATCCCTGCAGTTATCTTTACACTAGCGTTCCTATTTTTTTCAGAAGTTATTCCTGTTATTAGACAAAAAAAAATTAATTTTAGATCGTTTGTTATTTTAGCTTGCTTTATTTTAGGCTTTTTTGTTATAAATGTTTCAAATAATTATTTTATTGAAACTAGGGTGCAGCCAGTTAGGGAGGCAGGAGAATGGCTTCCAACTGCAAATGATTGGTTTAAATTTGCTTTGACAAATAATATGTTATTTTCTAAACTTAGTTCAGTGATGATACCTGATAATAGGGGTAAGGCTATACTTATAAGTGAAAATGCTGATATGCAGGCAATTAGTGGTGGTGGTGGTGCTTATAATTATGATGATTATGCAATGCTGGTATTAAAATATCCCATAGATTTTATAGTGAGGTGGGCGAATAGATTATTTCTTGGAATAAGTATTGATAGTGATAAATTAAAATTTATCTATTTGTTTATCTCGTATACCTTGTTATTTTTATCATTGCTTACAATAAAAAAGAAATGTGAAAAATTAAAAGATTTTTTAGATTTGCGTATATTTTTAATATTAGCAATGGCTACACCGTCTCTGATACCGTGTTTCATACATGTCGAAATGAGATATTTCATGTCAATTCAGATTCTTATTGCAGGCATAGCTTTATTGTCGGATACTTTATGGAAATCATTACTAAACTTTAAAGATTTTGTAAGTCTAATAATTGTTAGTAGGGGGAAAATAATAAGTAAAATGCGCATTAATTATTTATTCATCAGTTACATTATTTTTGTAACATTGTGCTTTATGTTGCTTGCAACCCAATATGAGCTTTTGGGTCCAATTCCAAATATCCTTTTTAAATTCTAATTAAATCAAGATGAAATATTCGCAAAAAATAGAAACACTAAAATTATCAGTCAATGGAGATGAGACCGGGCAGTTAATTGCGCTAGAGTCTAATAAGGCAGTTGTTCCATTTGACATTAAAAGGGTTTATTATATATATGATACAACACCAGGAACAGTGCGAGGTCACCATGCTCATAAAAAATTGAAACAGCTCCTAGTGGCAACTAGTGGCTCTTGTACTATTGTGTGTGATGATGGGAAGGAAAAAAGGGAATTCATTCTTGATTGGCCAAATAAGGCACTTTACGTTGAGGGCATGATATGGCGTGATATGAAAAATTTTTCTAAAGGAGCTGTTTTGATGGTTTTGGCAAGTGAATATTATGATGAAAATGATTATATTAGGGATTATAATGTATTTTTGAAAGAATTAAAAAATATTAAAAAGTAGTTGATTTTTTATGGCAAATATAGTAATTATTCATTATGGTGGAGTTAAGGTTGAAGGGAAGTATAAAACCTTTGTTTTTTATGAAGGTTTAATTGAGTCTTTGCGAAAAAATGGTAATAATGTGATGGAAATAATTACTAATGATTTTTTAGTGCAACCATGGGGTGGAACAAATAAACTTAAATTAAAGATAAATAGAAACAAGCTTATTAATGACGTGGTTGTTTTTAATCCAGATTTAGTAATTTCTTTTAATAATTCTTCTATTGATGGGTTAGAAAAAATTCTTAAGTGCCCAATAGCTATTTGGAGTGCGGATCACTTTTATCATTTTAATGACCTAGAAAAACTGAAAACTAATAAAGATAGGTTTATATTTTTTTGTGCTCAGTCTGGCGATGTGGCTGATTGTCAAAGAATAGTAGGGGCTAGCCCTGATAAATGTTTTCGTGTTAAGCCAGCAACATCGGTGCAATCTGATTTTATTCATGAAAAAGTGAACAACATTATTTTTATAGGTAGTCCATTTGGAAGTCATGGAGAAAAGGAAAATTTGCACAAACATAAAAAAGAATTTGTTGAGCTTGGAAAAAAACTTATAAAAAAGGATGGAAATGTGGAGGATCTTGTTAGACAATATGAGGAAATTAGTGATATACAACAAACTATTTTGGATTTTGGTTCGGCAGCTAATCGTACTAGTGTTTTAAGCCATATTGCTTCGTTGGGGTTAAATATTCATGGAGGAGATGGATGGTTAGACATTGGATTAGATTCTTCATTGGATATTTTTAATTCCTATAATCCGAAACAAATATATTCAGTCTCCCAAACACAAGATGCCTACAATAGTTCAAAAATAGGCATTAATATAAATCATTCTCAGGCAAAAACAGGTTTTAGTTGGAGAGTTATGGATATATTAGCCTCCTCTTCAGTTCTTGTTAGTAATTATTCTCCAGATTTAGTAGAAGAATTGGGGGAAGAATTGTCCAGAGAGGTAATTTACCACTCACCTCGTGAAGCATACGAAATTTGTTTAAAGTTTTTAAATGATGAAGACTTGAGAGAAAAAATTGTTAGGCAATCAAATGAAATTGTCGAAAAATTTCATACATGGGATATCAGAATTAAAGAAATAGAAAAAATACTTCAGCTAGGGCTTGTGGGTATGGATAAGAAAAAAGGAACATACGCGTTATTGGAAGCAAAGAAATATACAAAGATTTTTTCGTTGAGGATGTCTTCTATGAATACAGATAGTTTAACCTTCAGAAAGATATTATTTTTTATTTTACCACATGGTATCGTAATGAACTTACACATAGTTAAAGGACTGTTAATGGAGGTGTTTTGTTTTATTTTTCCATATGGAATAGTAAAAAACATCAGAAACGGCAGTGTGTTATCGGATGGTAAGATGTACGAATCATCCAAACTAAATGCGAGCAATTTTAACGATATTGAAAATTTGATTATGCGTGTAATACGCTTTATTTCACCATATGGTGTTGTAAAAATAATTCGTGTAATAAAAAAGAACAAGACAAGTTTATTTAAGTAATACCGGTAATAATAAATACTTATAAAATGTTTAAAATATTGAGAGAAACAAAATTTAATATAGATTATTCTCTTTATAAACTATATCAAAAAATAAGACATCGAGATAATCCTGCGTTTTTAGAAAGGATACAGTTAATTGATGAATATCAGTGTAATTATAGGCGGGTTATTAAACAACTAAAAAAACAAACTAGGAGTGGTAAAAAAATAAGAGTATGTTTTTTTGTAATGCTAGATTCGGCTTTCGCAGCTAGGTCATTGTATGAAAAAATGTTGGAAGATAATTTTTTCGATCCATTTATAGTGGTAATCCCTGACACCTCAAGAGGAGACGAACATATGAAATTTTCTTTCAATCAGGCATACGATTCATTATTTAAAAAATATCAAAAAGTTTTTAAGGGCTATGAAAATGATGAATTTTGTGATTTTTTAGAAAAAGCAGATATTTTTTATTTTCCAACACCTTATAATGGAATGACTTATGAGTATTTTGAAATGGAGCATTTTAAAAATAAAGACGCATTGCTATTTTATATAAATTATGCTTATCCTGTCGTAAAATTTGCACGAGAAATAATTTCATTGCCAACACACGATTATTTTTGGAAAATATTTATTGAAAATAAGGGTTATATATCTGAGCTAAAAAAATACCAATTATTTAAAGGAAAAAACGCTGTCATATCAGGATATTGCAAGATGGATGGATTGGCTAACCAGGAAATAATACAAAGACAAAGAAAAAAAATTATTATTGCTCCGCACCATACTATTTCTGACTGGAAATTACTAAAAATCTCAAATTTTCTGAAATATCATAAATTTTTTTTGGAACTACCAAAACTTTATCCAAATATAGACTTTGTATTTAGACCACACCCATTGTTGATTGTTCAATTGAGAAAACCTGAATTCTGGGGGGAGGAAAAAACAAAAAAATATTTCGATAAATTGGAGAAATATTCAAATGTAATGTATAGTAATGGGGGAGAATACTTTGATATTTTTGCTAATTCAGATGGCATAATTCATGATTGCGGATCATTTTTAGCTGAATATTTATTTACTGAAAAACCAGCGTGTTTTATATTAGAAGAAAAAAAATCAATTAAAGAGTGGTTTTTACCAATAGGGGAAAAGTGTCTTGAACATTGTTATCAAGCCTATTCTGAAAAGGATATTATTAATTATATTGAGAACATAATCTTAAAGAACGAAGACACTCTTAAAAAGAAAAGAATTAAATTTGTTAATTCGGAGTTAAAAATTAATTATCCAAAATCTAGTGAATTTATATTGGATTACATAAAAAATATATTAATTCAATAAAAACTTTAGTATCAATTATACATATATACTAATAATTATTTAATATAAAAAAATGAAAGTAGGCTATACATCTGGTGTTTTCGATTTATTTCACATAGGACATCTTAATCTCTTAAGAAAGGCGAAATCAAAATGTGATAAATTAATTGTTGGTGTGACAACAGACGAGCTTGTTTCTTATAAACTTAAAAAAGCAGTAATACCATTTAAAGAGAGGATAGAGATTGTCAAAAATATCAAATATGTGGATGAAGTGATTGCTCAAGAGAATATGGATAAAATGAAAATGTGGAAAAAATTAAAGTTTGACGTTATGTTTGTGGGAAGTGATTGGAAGGGCACTGAAAAATGGAAAGCATTTGAGGAACAATTTGCGGAAGTGGGTGTTAAAATAATTTACTTTCCTTATACTAAGGGAACTTCATCGACATTAATTAATGAGACATTGGTTAAGCTGAGGGATGTTAAATAAATTTAGAATATGTGTGGAGTAAATGGAATATTTTCCGTAAATTCAATTTCAAAAATAGAAGAACGGATTGTGAGTATGAATGATTCAATCAAACATAGAGGTCCAGATGCATCTGGCTATGAGATTTTTGATGATGGATCAGCATTTGGTCATGATAGGTTGAAAATAATTGATTTATCTGATAAATCAAATCAACCAATGACTAATACTAAGGAAAAAATTAGTGTAGTATTTAATGGGGAAATATATAATTTTGAACAAATAAAAAAAGAACTTCATTATAATTTTAAAACTCATAGTGATACAGAAGTTATTTTAGCCGCCATAATAGAAAGAGGAATCGATTGGTTTCTGAAGAGAGCAAATGGAATGTTTGCTATTGCTGTGTATTATATAGATAAAAAAGAGTTACACTTATTGAGAGATAGACTTGGGATTAAACCACTTTATTATTATCATGATTTGGAAAAGATTATTTTTAGTTCTGAAATTAAGGGTATATTAAATAGTGGATTGATAGAGCCCGAATTTAATTTTGCTGCGATTGATCCATATCTTGCTAATAGATATGTGGTTGAGCCGTATACTTTTTTTAAAGGAATTTATCAAGTAGAATCTTCGCAGCATCTTACTGTGAATTTAGGGGATGAAATTTCAATAAATAGGAATAAATATTGGAATTTGCCTAAATTAAATTTTGATAAGGAATACAATGAAAGTGATATTTTAAAAAAATTAGATGAGGAAATTACAAAATCAGTTAAGTTGCAATTAATTTCCGATGTTTCGCTAGGAACTTATTTAAGCGGCGGTCTAGATTCAAGCCTACTTACCGCTATAACATCAAGAGAAAGTGCGAAAAAAATAAACACATATACCATAGGATTTCCAGAAAATGGTTATAACGAATTTGAGTATTCTGATATTGTAGCTAGGGAATATAATACTATTCATCACAAAATAGAAATAACTCCTGTTGAATTTTTGAAAAAATGGGAAGAACTAATATTTTTTAGGGATGCTCCCATAGGCGTTCCGAATGAAATACCTCTTTCAATAATGTCGAAAGTCCTTAAGGATGAAATAACAGTGGTGCTTTCGGGAGAAGGTGCGGATGAGCTTTTTGGTGGCTATGGTCGGATATTCAGGTTTCCTTTTTATTATGAAAAAAAAATAAAAAACAGTAAAAATTTTTACGCGTCATTTATTGAGGAATATGAATATGTGCCTAGATCATTCAGGAATGCATATTTAAATTTGGATATTTCAATTAGAAATGAATTAGATAAAAAAAACACAAAAATGTTTCATGGATTGAGAAATGAAGAGAAAATTTTTAATTTTTTTCATAATGTGCACATAAAGGGGCTTTTAATGAGACTAGATGCTGCAACTATGCAATCCGCAGTGGAGGGCAGAGTACCTTTTTTGGATCATAAATTGATAGAATTTGTTTATGAAAAAATTCCTTATGAATTAAAAATAAAATGGAAAAGCGCGAAACATGAAAAAGAATCAGCTAATTTAAGACCAGAGGAATTTAGTGAAAATAATGATATTCCTAAATATATATTAAAGAAATTATCCTATAATTATCTTCCATCAAAAATTATTGAAAGAAGAAAAGTTGGATTTCCAGTTCCATTAGCAGAGTGTTTTTCGGATATTATAAGCCATCATTTGGATTTATTGAAAAATGCAGACTGGATTAGGCAGGAAAAAATTGATGAATTGATACTTAGCGCAAGAAATCATGATAGATCTGGGCAAATATTGTGGATGCTAGTCAATGTTGAATTATTTAGACATACATATTTTAGCAAAAAATGGTTATGGTAAAAAGATTTGTTGATTTGATAAAAACAATAACAATAAAAACAATGATTAAATTTTTGGATTTGCACAAAATAAACGAGAGATATAGAAATGAAATTGATGCAGCCATCAAAAGCATTTTAGATTCTGGTTGGTATTTACTCGGAAAAGAAACTGAAAAATTTGAAAAAGAGTTCGCATCTTTTTGCGGTGTCAAATATGCAATAGGTGTTGCGAATGGTTTAGATGCACTTATAATTTCACTGAAAGCCTTGGGTATCGAAGAAGGTGATGAAATTATTGTTCCCTCAAATACATATATTGCAACCATTCTTGCGATATCTGCTAATGGTGCAACACCGATTCTGGTTGAGCCAGATATTGATAATTATAATATAGAACCGAAAAATATAGAGGCAGCAATAACCTCAAAAACCAAGGCCATAATGCCAGTTCATCTTTATGGTCAGGCTTGTGAAATGGACCCAATTATGTCGATTGCTAAAAAATACAATTTGATGGTAGTGGAGGATTGTGCTCAGTCGCATGGTGCAATTTATGAAAATCAATGCGTGGGATCATTTGGTAATTGTGCAGGCTTCTCTTTTTATCCTGGAAAAAATTTAGGTGCAATGGGTGATGGTGGGATGATTACAACAAACGATGAGGAAATCGCAAATAAAATTCGCGCTATTAGAAACTACGGTTCTTTTGTTAAATACGAGAATCTTTATAAGGGGATGAATTCAAGATTAGATGAAATTCAGGCTGCCATTTTATCTGTTAAGCTAGGATATCTACAAGAAGACAATGAAAAAAGACGAAAAATTGCGAATTATTATTTGGAAAATATAAAAAATCCAGTAATAATTTTGCCAAAAATATCTAACGATAATGAGAAATCTCATGTGTGGCATTTGTTTGTGATAAGATGCGAAAAAAGAGATGAATTAAAAAAATATTTGCTTGATAATGATATAGAAACTTCTATACATTATCCAATACCGCCACACAAACAAAATGCATACATGGAGTGGAAAGATTTAGTGCTTCCTATTAGTGAAAAAATTCATAATGAAGTTTTGAGTTTGCCAGTTTCTCCTGTTATGACAAAAGAAGAAATTGAGCGAGTAGTAAAAATTATAAATGAATATGAGCAAAAATAATCAACCACTTGTTTCAATAGTTTCATCAAATTATAACTTTGAAAAATTTATTCCATATTTTATGGAGTCTGTTTTATCACAAACTTATAAAAATTGGGAGCTTATTGTTACGGATGATTGTTCAACGGATAAAAGTTTTGAAATTTTAAAGTCTTATGAAAAAAAAGATAAAAGAATAAAAATTCTTCAAAACGATAAAAATAGACACGTATGTCATACGCTAAATAATTCATTTCGTAGTGCGAAGGGTGAATATGTCTGCATTATTTCATGCGATGACGCATTTATGCCAGAAAAAATAGTGCATGATGTTGATTTCATGGAAAAAAATAAAAAAATAGGAGTTTTGTATGGACAGCTATTTCTAATGGATGAAAGTAATACACTTCATGGTAAATATTGCTTTGAGTCCCTTCAGGAATTCAACAGTGCTGGATTATTAAGAAGGATGTTTCTTTTGGGTAATCAATGTATAGCACCCGGGATGTTTATAAGGAAAGAAGTGGTTAATAAGATTGGTTTTTTAAATCCATTATTAAAGATGACGCAAGATTATGACTATCACGTAAGGTTACTTTTTAATACCGAGCCTGCATTTAATAATGTTCCATTGACGAAATATCGAAGAATGTCTGATAATTCAAATCTTTCAAGTTACAGCGTTCAAACAACTATAAATTCTGAAATAAATGAAACATTTTTTGTACTAAATAATTATTTGCAAAACATAAAGGATTACTCGCTTCTTTCGAAGATATTTCCAGAGGTTGTTGAATTTGGACCTGCGGATAATTATTTGATACCTTATTATTTAGGAAGAATAGCGATAAATTCTGAAAAAAAGCATATAAAATCTTTTGGTATTCAAACTCTCTACTCATTTATGCTGGATGATAATAATGCGAAATATCTTGAGGATAAAACAGGGTATCTGATTAAGGATTTTATGGATGTATTATCAAAAAATAAAATTTATTGTAATTTAATTGAAAAAGAAGACAAAGAAAAAAGAAATATCTATCGAAGGACTAAAACAAAATTATATAAAATTAAGCTATATATTAAAAAATTATTTTAAAATATTTAATTTATTATGAGTATGCAAATGTATCATAAATTATCAGATGTTCAAGCAGTTAACATAGGTGAAGGTACAAATATTTGGCAATTTGTGGTGATATTGAAAAATGCAGTAATTGGAAAAAATTGCAATATAAATGCGCATTGTTTTGTAGAAAACGATGTTGTTATTGGTGATAATGTCACAGTTAAATGTGGTGTATATTTGTGGGATGGAATTAATGTTTGTGACAATGTCTTTATTGGACCAAATGTAACATTCACTAATGATAGGATGCCAAGATCAAAAAAATATCCAAGTGAATTTCAAAAAACAATAATTAATGAGGGAGCATCAATTGGTGCAAACGCAACAATTCTAGGAGGGATTAGAATAGGAAAACATGCTTTAATTGGGGCTGGATCAGTTGTAACAAAAGATGTTCCTGATAGTGCCTTGGTCTATGGAAACCCAGCTGTTGTGAGGGGTTTTGTGTGTAAATGTGGACAGAAATTGGACAAAAGGAGTAAGTGTTTATCTTGCTTGAAATAATTTTTGATTAATATTTGATGAACAATTCAATCAAATTACTGATAAAAAAAATCATATTTTTTATTGATAGTAAAACGATTAAAACGCGTTTCTTTTTTGATGGAGAATATTTAAGATGGAAAGAATTTAATGAAAATAGAAAATCCATTGTTGATGCTGTTAATAATAAAACTGGCAAAGAACAGAAAATTTATTATCTTGTTCCCGGTGTAAAAATTTCCGGAGGTATTGCGGTAATTTTTCAACACGCAAATAGATTAAAAAAGAGGGGATATAATGTAAAAATTCTTTCTCTTACAAATAAAAATGATGCAATTTGGTTTCCTAATCAAAAAGTTGAAATTTTGCCATTTAATAAAACAAAAGAAATATTAAAAAGTGGCGAGATTGATATTTTGATTGCAACTGCGTTTAGTACTGCATTTACTGTTGATATGGCTCAAGCAAGAAGAAAAATATATTTTGTGCAATCAGACGAAAGCAGATTTTTTTCAGATAATAATGAACTTTGTAAAATTATAAAAAAAACTTATTCGTTGCCCTTGGAATATATGACAGAAGCTCTTTGGATTCAAAAATGGCTAAAAAATGATTGTGGTAAAGAATCTTATTATGTTCCCAACGGATTGGATGAGAATTTGTTTTATAAAACAAAGCCGTTGATAGCAAAAACAGAAAAGCCTAGGATTTTGCTGGAAGGTTCAATAAATGTGCTCTTTAAGGGCATGGAAGATGCATATAATGCAGTAAAGGATTTGGACTGCGAACTTTGGATCGTGAGTAATAATGGTAAGCCTAAGAGTGATTGGAAATATGATAAATTTTTTGAAAACGTTCCATACGGTGAAATGGCAAAAATCTATTCTTCATGTGATATTTTTCTTAAAATGAGTAGAATCGAAGGTTTTTTTGGTCCACCTATGGAGGCAATGGCTTGCGGCTCAGCTGTGGTGGTTGGAAAGGTAACTGGCTATGATGAATATATTGTAAATGGTGAAAATGCCCTTGTGGTTGAGCAGGGAGATGTTGATGAAGCAAAAAAGGCAATCCAGCAATTAATAAACGATGGAGAATTGAAGAATAAATTAATTGAAGGTGGCTATGAGACAGTAAAAAAATGGAGTTGGGAGAAGTCGATTGATCTTTTGGAAAAAGTTATTAATAAAGAAATGTTTTAGTAATTTTGTAGTAAATGGATTGGTTGATGTAAACCAAACTAATATAATATCAAAGAAGCATAGTTTTTTTTGCGTAGTGTTATTTTTTATTTTGCATGTTTTATAATTTGAAAAGTGTGAGTCAAATTTTTTTTATAGGTAAGCATTTTAAGAAATAAAAGAGGGGAGACTAGTCATAGTCTCCCCATTGTTTATTTAATAAAATAGCGGTGTCCAACCTACTATCGCAGGAAAGAGATGAAGTATCGTGTGTGCACCTGTTGGATCAATTTTCCAGATGCATACTTTACCAGTAGCATCTCT
>LBRD01000008.1 GCA_000991245.1 Parcubacteria group bacterium GW2011_GWC1_36_108
AGTTCTATTTCACCTCCCTCATCGGGATGCTTTTCACCTTTCCCTCACGGTACTAGTTCGCTATCGATCTGAAATAATATTTAGTCTTGGAAGAGTAGTACTCCCAGATTCAGACAGGATTTCTCTGGTCCCGCCTTACTTGAGGATAATTGCATCTAATGTAAATGATTTTCGCATACGGGACTATTACCCGCTGTGGTTACACTTTCCAGAGTATTTTGCTAATGATTTACATCTGACCCCTGTCAACAGAGTCCAATTACCTCGCAACCCCGTGCCCGAAGGCACGGTTTAGACTTTTCCCCGTTCGCTCGCCACTACTTGGGGAATCACATATTGTTTTCTATTCCTCCTGGTACTAAGATGTTTCAATTCCCAGGGTTCGCTCCGTAAACCTATGAATTCAGTTTACGGTTTCCAGTAAAAACTGGAAGGGTTGCCCCATTCGGAGGCCCCCGGATCAAAGCTTGCTTAACAGCTCCCCGAGGATTATCGCAGCCAGCTGCGTCCTTCATCGCTTATTTCAGTCAAGGCATCCACCATATACGTTACAGCAAGCATATATGCACGACCTACTTATTGACTAATTGTGATGGCTGCGCCCAATGTATCTTTCCGCTAATCAAAATACACCACACGTATTCACAATAGACCATAATTGTTAAGTTGCTAATAATGCGGAAAATCTTGTCATATAGCATGGATCATAGATCATGGAACATGAAATTCATTCAGCACTATTTACAAATTCATCCTTCGGATATATATTGCTTTTAGCAAAATCAAAGATTTTGATAAGCAATTAAAAAAACTCACTTGGTAGTGAATTTTCGAGGCACACATAAAAGAGGTCCCGAACTCACCCGCTAAATTTTTGTCTGTTACTTTTCAAATTTTATATTGAAATATTTTTTAGACGTAAATTCATTCTAGCAGAATCAAAATATGTGTCAAGTGTTTTATCATATAACATATAACATATAACATATAACATTATTTTTTGCTTTATTTAAAGCAAAAAATAAACTAGATAAAAAAAATATTACACTTACAAAAGTGTAATATTCTCAAAAGATATAAACAATGTTTTTGTGTTATCTTTTTTCTGTGATATCTTCTCTAATTTTTTTAAGAATAAGAGCTGCTTCTTCACGTCCTCCAAGACCAAAAGCCAGGCCGATTGCTAAAGAAAGTGCGGAAATAAATCCAATGAAAATAGCATTTACAAGTGAAGTTGCAATTCCTAGTTGAATAAGTGCTGCTAAGAGTCCAAAAACTACAATAGCCCATTTTATAATCGTTGCAAGGAGTCCTGCATTCATAACTCCAGCAGCTTTCGTACTACTTCTAACAATAGTATAAACCAAATTACCAAGCAAAAATGCAATCGTCAAAATGATAGTTGCAACAACGACGTTTGGAAGATATGAGATAATACTGTTTAAAAATTTTGTAACTTCAGCCAACCCAAGAATATCAGTTGCTGCCATTAAAAACACCAACACCAAGAACCATTGCACAAGTTTCCCCAAAAATTCTGAAAAGCTAGTGGTTATACCATGATTCTTCAAACTCTCCCCTATGCTTAATCTTTCAATTGCCTGATCAATGCGAAGTGCTCTAACTATTCTTTCTATAACCTTACCAACTATAGATGCGATAATAAGACCCAACAAGAAAACCAAAAGTGCACCAATAAGCGTCGGAACAAAAACAATAAACCTAACCCAAAGATCAATGAGAGATGTCGCGATTGCCTGCCCCCACGTTTGTACTGGATTCATATTTTTATTTTTTAAAAAAATTATTAATTATTGTGGAAGAGTTTGAGTTGTTGCACCGTCAGTAGGTTGTGGAGCAGAGATTTCCTCGACGACTGGTGTAGGCTCAGGAACAACTTCGGTATTTAAGTTCTCTGGTTTGTTTTCAATGCCGGCTGCGATATTGCTGATCATTTTTTGAATCTTGTCACGCACATCTTTATTACTGTCAGCAGGTAATAATTCTAATACTTTTCTATACTGCGCGCTGGCATCAGAATTTCTATTTGTTTTTTCATAAAGAGTTCCTAGTGAAAAATGAGTGTTAATTTCCTTATCATTCTTGCTCAAAATATTTTTATAAATTGTTTCCGCAATTTTATTATCCTCGTCATTACCACGAGCTTGATGGATGCGTGCAGTGTTGTAAACATAATTTAAATTATTTTGTTCCAGCACTGCAGCTTGTTCAATTGATTTTATTGCACCATCCAAATCATTCAAGGCTTCCTGCGTTAAAGCAAACTGGTAATGCGCGACAGCTAAATCATTTTTCTCATCAATGGCTTTTTGAAATGATTTTTTTGCCTGTTCAATTAATTCATTAGCTTCTTCAGGAGTCTTTTTTGTAGATGCTTGAGACATTTGAATTTGTCCAATCTTCACAAAATATGCAGGATTGTGAGGTTCAAGCTCAAGAGCTTTTTTGTAATTATCTTGAGACAATGCAAATGAATCAGCAACATACAAACCAGAATTTTCATAAATTTGAGCAAGCGCTTCAACTGCCGCGACATCTTTAGGTGAAAGATTCTTGGCTTGATTTACTGAAGAAATTGAATTATTCAAATAATCTTGAATAAGCCCCAAATTACGTTCACCTTCTCCTTTTAACGTTTCTTCATTTGCTAAACTCATTAATTCCTGTCCGAGTAAGATATAGTACCGACTTTCTTTATTGTTCAGAGAAATAGCTCCTGCCAATTTTGCGACACTGCCATCAGCAGTAATTTTTTGAGCTCGCATCGCACTTGCGGCGCGCATATCAGCCGCATAAATTTTTCCCACAAAGATAAACAAAAATACCACACCAGCACTGACAACCATAAACACAAAAGCCAAGGCCAGTGCATATTTAGGAGAAGCTTTAAGCGACAACGTAAGGTGATTTTCTTCGGAATCACTTTCGAAAAGCAGCATTGCCACTGCTAAAGAGATAAATAAAATTCCTAAAATAATCACCGATCCTTCTATTTTTCCTAAAAATGCATTCACCAACACTACCAGTGAAGCAGAAAAAAGTCCCAATGAATAAAGTTTATTTTTCTGTTTATTAATACTCAGGAGATAAACTCCAATACTTATAAATGTCAGCACAAGCAAAATCAAGGTGATTGTTCCAATAATTCCAATAGTTGAAAGCGCTTCAAAGAAAACACCAGCTCCTTGAAAAAATCGCAGATTGTAATATGGATTCAAGTTGAAACTTTGCGGTTTATGCAAAGAAAAATCATATCCATAGGTCGCTGGACCGCTACCAACCAATAAATTATCCTTCACTGAATTTTTGGTTATCTCCCAAGAAAGTTCACGTGCAGGACTGACTTCTACAGGAAGTTTAACGCGCGCAATTGAGTTTGAACCAATAATAAGGATTGTCAAAATTGCCACAAATGTTGCCATCGGAAGCCAAGTCCAATTTTCTTTCGGTCTAACAATCTGAGCTAAAATATAAATCAAGAAAAAACTGACTCCCGCAAGAACGCCCAGCCATGTGACAAAAGAATATAACATTAGCAAGACAAACAGATTTAAAATTAAGGTAGCAAACAGCACACTAACTGAAGCAACTTTCTTGACACCTTTGGTTTCAACATTCTCCAAAGAAAATATTTTCAAAATAAAAACAAGGATAAATGGAATCATTGCCCCTAAAAATATCCCCATTCCCGTGATTGATCCCAGCGGACTAAGTGGCACAAATTGACTGAATTTTTCCGGGATCATAGACACACCCAAAAGATTAAGCGCCATCCAAACAGCCAAAATAAAATTTGCCGCAATCAAAAAACTGCTAACCAACGCGAATCTTTTTTTATTAAAATGACTAACGATTAAATAATAAACGACAACCAAGGCAGTCACATTCATAAATCCGCGCGATGGATCTCCGAAATATCCCCAAAAACTGTGCCATCGGTCAACTGAAAAAAACAATGATACCGCGTAAGCCAACCAGAAAAGAACAATTGGGATGTCCAGCGGAGTTTTTTTGATTTTCATTTCACCCGTAATCACACCTTTCGAAACCCAGGCAACCAAGGCAATCAAAAGCCAAGCATAAAAATAAATCTGTTTTTCAAATGAAATTCCTTGCAAAGTAAGACCTGTGAAAAAAAGTGGAATACCAAAAAAGAGTGCGACCAAACTAATAGTGATAATGCTATCCAAAAAACCAATCATTCTTGGTTGTTGCGGATCTGTTTTTTCCGACTGTGGCTGCTCTTTTTTCTCACTAAACATACTCTTAAAGTGCGTGCCGCTAGAAATTGAAACATTCGCCGCTTCCTTTCGAAACTCATCATTGTTTGGAGCATTTTTTGCTGGAACTTCAGAAACACCTTCATTTCCACTTTTTTGGCTTGATTGAATTTGAATATTCATAATACTTTAAAATTGATATTAACTTTTTTAATATATATCAATTTTAACCCTTTTTGAGAAAAAAGACAATGCGTATGGGTATATATAAGAGGGCATGGTAGAGACGCAAAATCTGTCAGGCATTGTAGAGACGCAAAATTTTGCGTCTCTACCGGGTTATCTATATCCAAACATTTTCAATATTATTCCGGTCACGTTCCCACATTTCAGGGTTTGTTTGGATATATTCACGAATTTTATTCAATGACTCATCATTTCTGATGACGTGATCGTAAAATCGAGGTTGCCAGGTAAAATTCAAATCGTTAATTGTTGCATATTTTTTAACACCAATTTTAAACCCACGAATAATGGATGCCAGATTTTTTGATTGTGATCCAAATTTATTTTGTGGACACGGTAGAGACGCAAAATCTGTCAGGCATTGTAGAGACGCAAAATTTTGCGTCTCTACGCATTGTTGAATATTATTCCAATTTATTTCAATAACAACATGCACGTGATTTGGCATGACCACAAATTCAGATGCGTTCGCATGTGGAAAATGTTGTGGGATTTCTTGCAAACAATTTTCTGCGATTTTTCCAATCTCATTCAAAATCATTTTTCCATCGATAATTTCTCCAAAAAATTCTTCGCGGTTTTTTGTGCAGATCGTGACGAAATACATTCCGTTTTGCGCGTAATCATAATTTTGCAAACGGGATGATTGGATGCGGTATTTGTTTTTGAATTTTTCCGGCATGGGTTTTTTGTCGGGCACGGTAGAGACGCGATTAATCGCGTCTCTACGGGTTTGGTTTATTTTCTAATTGTTGTTGTGCCGGTTTCTCTGACTTCAACTTGTCCGAAATGATAAAGTTGCCCAATTTCATTGGCGGAAAGGGCGCGGTTGTAGATGCGGACATCGTCGATTTTACCATTAAATGTTCGATCTCCTGCAACATTATTTCCAATTGTCATTGCTGTAGAACCTGAGCCAACTACCCCAGTCTTGGCTGCGCTAGCAACAGAAACTCCATCCAGATAAATTGAAACATTCGCTCCATCATACACGCAATCAACATGATGCCAGCTATTGTATTTTCCAGAAAGCGGACTAGTTGTGCTTCCAACAGCTGTCACGCCAATATCACATTCAAGATTATTACCAACAAACAAAAAATTATATGAGCTGCCATTTCCTTTTTCAATAATACGACCAAAGCTAGTTCCTATTCCACTTGTTCTTGGATTTATCCAAGCGCTCAAAGTAAGTTGCGACATACCATCCAAATTATCTTTATCTGGAACTGTTACTACATTAGTCGCCACGCTAAAATCTGTTCCCTGTCCCAACTTCCCAATCGCTTTGGTTGCACCGGAAATTGTGCCGTTATTATTATTTCCAGAAGTGTCTTTGGCAGTTGTGCCGGAAATATCTTTGCCGTCAAAGGTCCAATGCCCGACGAGACCAGCGTCAAGATTAGGCGATGAAATTTGAGATTGCTGCACAACTTCAGAAAATTCATCAGCGCCGATGTCCCAATCTCCAGCGCGACCTTGCCCGTCAATATCCTCGCCAAAATGCAAATACGAATCAGCTTGTAAATTTAAACCTGTTTTTCTAGCTACAGTATCAGAAACTGAAAGATGGAAATCCTTATTGGCAGCATCAACAAAAGCTACTGTGGTTGAATTTTTTGAGTTAGCGCCAGGAGCATCAGCAGCGAGGTCGGAGATGTTGTAATCAGACCCAGCTAAAAATGTACCCTTATACCCATCCGTTGAACCTTGCACAATATTATTTTTTGCCACAATAGAGGATCCGGCTAAATCATAAATTCCAGCATTTGTTCCCCCATAAACAGTGTTATTGTAAGCATACAATGTTTTACCTGCACCATCATAATATCGACAAATTCCTGCACTTCCTCCATAAACAATATTATTATAAACATAAGCAGACTTGGGAGTCGTACTTTGCCCATCAATTCTAATACCATAACTTGCCCCATAAGAAGATTTGATAATTGAATTTGAAATTTTTACAGCATTAGGCCCGCTTGAAACATACACGCCATCATTACCTATATTAAATTGCAAGCCATCAGCCACAAGATACGATGAATTCAACTGGAAAGAACCGTTCACATCTATTCTAAATTTAGTATCGTCCCATTTTCCCTGATGTCTTTGGTTTGTATTTGATTCTGTTGTTGTGCTGACTGGGGTATAAATCTTGATATAATTCGCAGGACTTGTTGTATATGCTGATATTATTAAATTTGTATTATTCACACTACCATCGTTATAACAAGGTAGGTTTAATTGATAATTTCCTGTTACTAAATTTGAAGTGTTTAGATAATTCACGCCAGCCGCATAATTAATGCCATTTCCAATGGCGTAATTAATTAAATTGAAGGTGTGTGCAATTGAATTAACAGTTTGCCCAGTGACATTGGTGGGAGTTGCGCCTGTTGCGGTGATGAGTTTCCACTGCGATGTCGAAATTTTTTCTGAAATATACGCAACTGATGTTGTGTTGTATGTAACTTTATCACCCACTCCCATGTTCGTCGCAGTCTGCGCCTCGGAAAAAGTCGCAATGCCCGATGCGATAGTCACCGTTGGTGTGCCGGTTTTATGATCGGTAGTATTTTGCCCGACGGAATAATAAATTGCGGTTGCGGCTTCATCAGCGCCGATATCCCATATTGTACTTGAAGACGATGGGCGTGTTTGTCCATCGATATCATTGGTGAATGCAAGATTAATATCCGCTGATAAGTCAGCGCCGGAATTTTTCGCAGCAGTGTCACTAGTGCTTAAGTGGAAATCTTTATTGGCAGGATCAGCAAAAGCGACGGTGGTGGAATTTTTAGAATTGGCACCAGGTGCATCGGCGACAAGATCGGAAATATTATAGTTTGAAGATGGGTGAAAATTAGAACTAGTAAAACCATCGATACAATTTTGAGCAATATTATTCTTTAAAATAGTGTCCATGTACCCATTAGTATAATATCCGACAATTGCATCTTTGACCGTATTATTGTAAACAACAGCACGCAAAACATCGCCACCTGCATTTCCACCAATACCTTTTTTAAAGCCGTAAATGATATTATTCCAAACTTTCAAATTAAAATTTCCGGCAGTCAAATTATATTGGATTCCAAATATATTTGTTCCACCGCTTCCAGCATACTGAAGTATATTGTTTGAAACATAAGAATTTTTATCCATGTCAATTCCAATTTGATCATAGCCAGATGTAGATGAGTTTTTTATTTGCAAACCATCAACATGTACGAATTGGTTGTTGATGTTAACATTATATGCACCCACACTTGAAACATTTAGGTTGTATTTTCCATCATCCCATTTCCCCTGATGTCTTTGGCTTGCATTTGCTTCGGTTGTCGTGCTTATTGGAGTATAAATTCTGATATAGTTTGCTGGCGCAGTAGTATATCCTGAAACTGTCACTGCGGTAGTATCCGCAGCACTGTCGTAATAACAAGGAAAATTGAGCTGATAATTTCCAGTGACCAAACCGGTGGTATTCAAATGATTTACATCAACTGCACCTGTAACTGCAGCTGAAAGAGAAGTGTACTCGTGTTTTATTGAAACCACTGTTGAAGTCGTGATGTCTGCAGGAACTGCACCAGTTTTTGTAACTAAATTCCAAACTGAAGTGGAGGTTTTTGATGCAATATATGCAATGTCAGTTGTGTTATATGTCACCCTATCCCCAACTCCAATATTTCCAGTCTGAGCTGCTGAAAAAGTTGCAACTCCACTTGTAATTGTAATAGTTGGTGTGCCAATTTTAAGGTCAGCAACTGATTGCCCGACAGAATAATAGATTGGGGCTGCAGCTTCGTCGGCACCAATATCCCATATTGTGCTTGAAGATGATGGACGGGTTTGATTGTCGATGTCAGTCGTGAACAAATATGACGAATCTGATGACAAATCTACACCAAAATTGCGTGCAGCAGTGTCGGTAGGAGAAAGATGAAAGTCTTTATTAGCAGCATCTGCAAAAGCGACGGTAGTGGAATTTTTGGAATTAGCTCCTGGAGCATCAGCAGCGAGATCTGAAATATTATAATCAGAAGTAACATTAAATGTTCCCAAAAAACCATCGCCACAATTTTGAGTAATGTTGTTTTTTAATACAGCTTGACCAATAGTAGAATGTCGAAATCCAACACTTGCTATCAAACGCAATGTATTATTGTATGCATATGAATTAACACCAGACCAACTGTCCAGATTCATACCATTATTAACGTTATTGATTATATTATTAGAAATATATGCTCCTCCTGCAGTTGAGCCATTTGCTGAAATACCTGTGCCATTGTTAGATGGGAACTCGTCATGGATATAATTACTATCAATGGTAATATATTTTATTCCTGGAAAATACAAAGCGGATGAGGCAAACCCTGGATTTCCAAAATCAGTAATCTCCAAACCGACAAGTTTTACATATGGAATATTTAAAGCAATCGCATTTCCATTGGTTGAAGGATTAATAAGATAATTAACTCCCGTCGCTTTCCCTTGATGCCTTTGACTCACATTAACTTCAGTAGTTGTGTTATTTGGGGTATATATTTTTATATAATTTGCAGGACCAGTCGTATATCCATCAACCGTCACTACTGTTGTGTCTGCGCCAGAATCATAATAGCAAGGGAAATTAAGTTGATAATTTCCCGCTACCAAATCTGCAGTATTTAAGTGAGTAGCATCAACAGCACCAGCTTCTGCAGCGGAAAGTGAGGCGTAGGCGTGAGCGATTGAAGTTACATCTGCATCAGTGACAGCGGTCGGAGCAGCGCCTATTGCGCTTTGACAACCCCAGACTGTGGTTGAGGTTTTGTTTGTAATATAGCAAGCTCCACCAGTGTATGTTACCAAATCTCCAACGCCCATATTTGTTGCAGTTTGCGCGACTGAGAAAGTTGCAGTTCTGGCGGTTGCATCAACTGTAACAGTGCCCGCTCCAGTTTCATGTGAGGTTGTGTTTTGTCCGACGGAATAGAAAATTGCGGTTGCGGCTTCGTCAGCTCCAATATCCCAAGCATTTATAGTTACATTTCGAGTTTGACCATCTATGTCAGTGTTGAAGGTAAAATTAGAATCCGCTGATAAGTCGCTACCAGAGTTCTTCGCTGATGTGTCACTAGGACTTAAGTGAAAATCTTTATTAACAGCGTCGGCGAAGGTAACGGTTTGATTTATTTTTGCATTAGCGCCTAGTGCTGATGCATCTTTAGAAAGATTTTTATTTGAAAGACTTGAATAATTAATCGCTGCGCTTCCGTTTGTACAATAATCATATGAACCATTATTATATGACAAATTATTAATAGCAACAATGTCATAATAAGATGACTCGCTAATGCCACAATTACTATTGCCATACAAAGTATTATTATAAACAAATGCGCTATTATCAAAATAATTACCAATACCTATACCTTTAGACCAACCATACACAATATTATTGTAAATATAAACTTGCGAACTCGATAAAACATTATTTTCTACTATTATGCCACTTTCACTACTAGCACCACCAGTATATTTAATAATATTATTTGAAATATCGACCCCTTTATTAGTACCTCCTACAGAAATACCATCAAACCAAGAATTATTACCTGTTTGATCAAGTTGTAATCCAGAAATGTATACGTAATTTATATTTGCCAATATTAAATCCATGCTACCACTACGCAAAACATATCTCCCATCATCCCATTTCCCTGAATGTCTTTGCGAATTATTCGCTTCAGTTGTAGTGTTGTTTGGTGTATAAATTTTAATATTATTTGATGGCGAAGTTATGTACCCAGAAACAGTTACCGTAGTTGTATCCGCACCAGAATCATAATAACAAGGAAAATTAAGCTGATAATTTCCAGCAACCAAATCTGTAGTATTTAAATGGGTGGCATCAACAGCGCCAGCTTCGGCAGCTGAAAGTGAAGAGTACGCGTGTGTGATTGAAACTACAGTTGAATCGGTTATATTAGCAGGAATTCCTCCTGTAGCGGTTACTAAATTCCAAACAGAAGTAGAAGTTTTTGAGGAGATATATGCAACATCGGTTGTGTTATATGTGACTTTGTCGCCCACTCCCATATTTGTGGCAGTTTGAGCCACAGAAAAAGTTGCAACTCCAGATGCAATAGTCACGGTTGGCGAACCAGTTTTATGATCATTTGTGTTTTGTCCGACAGAATAATAGATTGCAGTGGCAGCCTGATCCGCACCAATGTCGTAGAGACGTCCATTTATGGCGTCTCGCCCCTGTCCATCTATATCAGTCGTGACCGGAAGATTAGCATCCGCACTCAAATCCGCGCCAGCATTTTTGGCAGCAGTGTCATTTGGAGAAAGGTGGAAGTCTTTATTGGCAGCGTCGGCGAAGGACACAATCGTCTCAATTTGATCTTGCGCACCGCCTGTATTTGAAGAATCATCAGAAATATTATAGTTAGAAGCAGAATCAAAACTACTAGCGTACGCACTACCTCCTGTGTTTTGCACAATGCAATTTTTAATAAGCGGACTATATCCTTCAGTATATATTCCATTTTCAGAGCCGCCAGAACCATAAACGGTATTATTATAAAATACGTTTTGGACACTTCCTCCGAATCTTAATGCAACAACCCTGCTTGCTGAGGAACCGTAAAAAATAGAATTCTTTACGCTAGAACCATCTGTACCATATAACTGAATAGCGTATCCAGTTCCCGTGTTTTTAGAAATACAAGAATCAAACTCAACATAATCATAATCAGGACCAAAAACAATAGTAGTCCAAGCAGTACTTGACGATGTAACTTGCAACCCCATTATTTTTGTATAACTTTGCTGTATCGTAAGCGTGTTCAAAGATCCGCCAGAAAGAGCATATCTGTCGTCATCCCACTTCCCGTTATGCCTTTGTGAAAAATTGGCTTCGTTAGTCGTGTTGTTCGGTGTATAAATCTTAATAAAATTGCTTGCACCAGTGGTATATCCCGTAACTGTCACGGCTGTCGTGTCTGCAGCAGAATCATAATAACAAGGGAAATTTAATTGATAATTTCCAGTGACTAAATCCGTTGTGTTTAGATGATTAGCATCAACTGCACCTGTGACTGCAGCGGAAAGAGAGGTGTACTCGTGTTTTATTGAAACGACGGTTTGGGCGGCGGCTCGATCAGTTGGAACGCCACCACGAGGATTGATAAGGTTCCAAACACTGGTTGATGTTTTAGATGAAATGTAGGCAATATTTCCAACAAATTTTGCTGCACCACCAGCTTCTGCGACATACGTTTTTGTAATATCAAGATTTGTAGCATCAGAAACGTTAGTGATTTGATAAATTCCATTATAATTTGTCGTGCCAGAAATGGTGATGTAATCATATTGAGAAAAACCATGAGCGGCACTGGTTGTTAGTCTTGTTGTTCCACCACCCTGATCTGCAAAAGTCGTGATATCAATTTGACCATAAGTCACCCGATCGCCAACTCCAATATTCCCAGTCTGCGCTGCTGAAAAAGTTGCAGCTCCACTTGCAATTGTGACAGTTGGAGTGCCGGTTTTTAAATCAGAAGCAGATTGCCCGACAGAATAAAAAATCCCTGGTGGATTTGAAAAACTCCAACCAGTGTTGCCGGAAACATTAGCAGAATTTGCACCCGCATACCAAGCCGCACCACCGGTGGCAGCGATATCTTGCAGTGACAAATAGTTACCAGCCACAATTCCGTTTGTTTTTTTGAGAGTTGCTGAAGTGCCAGGAGTTGAAGAATTTATTGTAATGAGATTGCCTGAAGTTCCAGTAGCAGTGAAAAGACCGTTGATTGTTTGGGTTGTGCCGGAAGTAAATTTAACTGTCTTTGGCGCATTAATAGTAAGATTATTGAAAGTGTTGGAACCAGCAATAGTTGTCGCGCAGTCGCCAGTATTTAAAGTTACATTATTATAAACCAAGCCACCAAATTCAACAGTTTGCGTGGCGCTAGTAAAGTCTTCTATTTTCAATGTTGATGTTTCGGCGTTTAAATTTAAATTTGTTATTGTTTGCAAGTTCCAAGGACTTGATGATTGATATGCATTTCCCATTGTCCATATGCCACTTCCCATTAAGATTGATCTTGTATTAGAATTGCTTGATGAAAAATTGTTACATGAAACATTAAAATTATTAGCATCGAATGTTCCATTATTCAAAATCAGTGTCCTGCCATTTCCTGCCGAAGAATCAAAGTTATCCTGCAATGTTAATATTCCGCCAATCATTGAAATATTAACATTAGCAACACCTGTCATAAAAACTTTTCCAGCACTTGTCAGTGAATATGATCCCCTGCCTTCGAAGGTTAAGTGCTGCGATTGACCAAATGTCATACCAGAAATCAATGTCAACGAACCATACAATGTATTGGGAGTTGACGTTAACGAAAAAGTCGGCGAATTTGTCGCTCCCGTCCAAGAAATACTTTTGCCCAAGCGCGGCATATCTGCCACTACTGTTTTACCAGTCGCTGCAAAAGAATTTGCATCAAAAACCACATCGTCTTGAGGTAGCGGCACGCGACCTGCTCCACCCCCGCCATTGGTAGCCAAAAACCAATTGCCGATTGTTGACCAATTGTCCGAAGCACTAGCTCCGTGTTTCCAATATTGCGGTGCACCAGTGGTAAACGTAATTCCAGAATTTCCCCCAGCATCTCCGCTTCCGCCAGAAATTGCGGACAAATCCCAACTTCCAGCACCAGCACCAATAATATCACGAAAATCTGCATTGATAACAGAAACATTAGCAGCTGTGATTGTGCGAGCACTGCCGAGAGTATTTGAGGTAACAAAAAGTCTATTGATTGCAGAATTACCTGCGAAAGTTATCATGTTTGATACAGTAATGTTTCCGGGTAATGACAATGAATTAGTTTTTGCTGTTGCCGTAGCCCAAGTAAAATTATGACAAGATATATTACCACCATAAAGCAAAAAAGCTGGATCGGTAAATTCTAGATCATAATAAGTTTGAGAAGATGTAGCAAGAAATTTACTAGTGCTTGTACTTTTAATGAGAGACGTTCCAGCATCCAAAGTACCAATAAACCCCCAAGTATAATCGCCAACACTTGTCCTTGATAAAGTTAGCGTGCTGCTGCCAAGATTTATAGAACCAGATGCACCAGTAATTGTATCACTGACTGATATATTATAATTATTCGTATTAAATGTTGCGACAGAATATGAGGAATTAACTTGTATTTTATATAGTGAAACATCAGCACCCAGTGTTGTTGTTCCTCCTGCCACATCAAGTGTCAACCCTGCCATATCTTGTCCTGCAAAATCTGGCACAACAACTCCCCTTGTTCGCAAGCTTCCATACCCACCAACTACTGTCGTCATACCGCTTACAAGTTTAAAGATATTTCCAGCTAAATCTATGCGCGAACTATTATTCCAAGTCAGTGTTCCAACATAATTAGTCATATCAAATGTGTTGCCTAAACACGCAGAATAATCACAGGTTAAATTTCCGCTTGTTGCCGTTGCTACAATATCATCAACAAGAGTCGGCACCGCGCCCTCCACCCAAGTTCCAGCCGCACTCCAATTTCCCCCAGCATCAGAAATTGTGCGGGTGGCAGCTTGAGCTTGGGACGTGAAAAAAACCGCGGAGAGCAGAAAGGTTAATACAAAAATTGTAGGCTTGAGAAAATTCATTAGTAGAAAAATTTTAAATTTTAAGTTTTAAATTTTAATTGAAATTATAATTTCCAAATAAACAAATTACTTTTTATCAATTGTTATAATAATTTTAGAAAATATTAAAGTTAATTCTTGTGCTTCTTTCCAAAATTTCAAGCATTTTTCTTTTTCATCAGGATTACTTTTAGCAATGAGTTGAAGCCAGTATTTTGTTTCTCTGGCTTCTTTTTTACAAATAGCTATTTTATTTTTGAAATCCTTTTGAGAACAAGCTCCATTTGCTTCAAAATAATTAGCCCCGATACTAGTTGCTGAACGAATTAGTTGGCTAATTAATGGCATATTTATCATATCTTTCTTTATTGTTTTGAGAAAAACTATCATATCTTCACTAAATTCTGTTGTTCTTTTTTCTAAATCGTAATTTGATTTTGTCATTTTTAATTTAGATTTGATTTAAAATTTAAAACTTAAAATTTAAAATTATTTCTGCACCAGCACATCATCCTCAAAAACCTTATCGGTAACAACTTTTCCCCTTGTTTCGTCGGATGCAATTCCAATTTTGGCAAGATCAACAGCAAATTTTCGGCGTTTGATTTCTTTAGGGTTTTGCTGCTCTTGCTCGTTGGCAAAAACTCCGGCTTTTTCTTTGAGCGATAATTCCAAAAGTTGTTGTTGCTCTTCGGTTAGTCTCATTTTGATAATTAAAAAGCCTTCTTGTTCGGCAGTTGAAAATTCCTTGTTTTCATCAGCCGTAAAAAGCACATCACCTCTTTGTAAGGTTCCTTCGACACCACCAGTGTCATAAATCTGAATCAAAAGCTGCACGGTTTTCTTTTCACCACTTTTAGCTGCTTCTTTAATGCTCATTTTTTCAATTGCCGGAGTTTGCTTGTACCATTTTACGGTTTTATAAATTCCAAAAGAGAGGGCGAAAACAATCAAAACTATTCCAATCACAAAAACAGCAAATCTTTTTTTGTTTTCGATTTGGATTTTTTTCATATCTTTATTTGAAAATGTTTATTGATTCAATTATAGCACATTTAACGCTTTGGGTGGTTGGAGTGAAATCCTTTCACGCTTGGGGTGGTTGGGGTGTTTAGGGGTGGCATCGTTAATACTTGGGGTGGTTGGGGTGGCATTGTTAAAGCTTTGGGTGGTTGGGGATGTTAGGGTTTCCCATTTCCATTTCCATTTCTAAAGGAGATGCGTTTGCGGTAGAGATTTTCGGTGAAGCCGCCTTCGGTTTCATGTTTTCTTTTCAATGATTCGGCCAATTTGGCAAGCAAAAATCCATCCATCTGGCAAAATGTCAGCAGCATGTTGGCAGCCTGCTCAGCTGACTCCGCTGAAATGCTTGGGGTGTTTAGGGTGTTTAGGGACACCCAAACAACCCTAAACTCCCTAAATTTTTTGATGCGCGGATCATTCTTTTCCCAAATCAACAAATTTCTTTGACGCAGAAAATCTTGATAATCTTTGGTCAATTCTTCATTTGATCCATGCGCAACACCAACAAGAAAAATGTAACTCTTGAGCGATTCGGCAGTGTACCCTTCTGCTACATTCTGTGAATTGCTCCGCGCAGCTTGCACCATCTGATCATGAGTGCGACTTTTTTTATCAATAAATTTATCACAAAATTGCACCGTCAAATCCTGAATAACCTTGCCCAGCATATACGCCACCAGATATTCATATCCCGGACGACTTTCGTTTTTTTGATTTTCCATTTTGTTTGCATTTAAATTGAACCCCCTAACACCCCTAACCGCCCACCAGTGTGAACACCCAAAAATCCCCAACCGCCCAAAATACCCCAAGAATTAGGATGACCCTACCTCCGCATTTCAACCTTGCCGGTGTTGTACAGGTTGGAAATTTCACTGGCGGAAAGAGCGCGGTTGTAGATACGGACATCGTCAAGAGAACCATTGAAATAGTTAGAACTTCCAGATCTTCCAATGTCCAAACGAGTTTTTATTGCTGCACCACCACTCGTATCTGTTGTAGATATTGCCTGTTGTTGTCCATCAACGAAAAGAAGAGAGCCATCGACATCATTGTTTTCAACAACAAAAATCATTTGATGCCAATTATTGTCATAAATATTTACAGGGTTAGTTGGAGAGAAATATCTCCATTCTGTATTACCTAAATACAATAATGGTCCATTTGACGCTCCAGTATATTCTACATGTAGTGATGGCGGCGGCGGAGCAGTATTTGTAGACCATCGAAGCAGTGGGGCATTGCTTTGACTGCCATCGTATTTTACCCAAGCAGAAACAGTTGTAGTGTCAGACAATATGCTGGAGTTTGTGCCACAGTCTACATAGTCACTCGTTCCATTAAACTTCATACCCTGTCTTATTTTCCCTGGTGTCACTGTGGCGCCGGAGATGGTGCCGTTGTTGCCGAGGCCAGATCGGTCAAACGCTGTCGTGCCGGAAACGTCGGGACCGTCGAAGGACCAGAGGCCGACAAGGCCGTTAGTGCTTTTTGAGTTCTGCGAAGTCTGCATTGTTGTTTGCCCTTGGTTGTATAGTTGCCCGATTTCGCTGGCGGAAAGCGGGCGATTGTAAAGATGAACGTCATCCAAAAGTCCATTATACTTGTTTCTAGCAGAATCACCCGCCGCATCATACCCATAACCAACATATAAAGGATAACCAGCTGTGATTAAATTTCCACTAATGGCTACAGTATCCTTTAAAATTCCATTAAAATATACTCTTGCATTTGTGCCATCCCAATTAACAGACAAGAAATACCATTCATTTAGTGGATAATTCCAACTTGTCGTGTAATTCGTTGCATTGTGTGTGATTTTGATTCTTGTTTTTCCTTGCCACAAGTCTGGCATCTGAGATATTGACCAAGTTCTATCGCCAACTCCACCCAACCAAATATTTGTTGTTGCCTTAGAAATCATTGCACCTTTTGGATCTGTGGTTGTTTTTACCCAGGCATTAAAAGAATATCCGGTTACAAGATTAATTGAAGTATTATCAGGTATATTAATTTTATCTCCACTTACTCCATTAAAACTAAACCCTTGACCACGCCTTCCCGGAATCACTGTCGCACCAGAAATTGTGCCGTTATTATTGTTACCGGAAACATCTTTGGTCACAGTACCAGAAGTGTCGTCGCCGTCGAATGTCCAGTGCCCAATAAGTCCAGCATCAAGATTTGGCGATGATTGCTGGGTCTGCATGACTGTGTCAGAAAATTGATCAGCGCCGATGTCCCAAGGATTCACACGCACCTGCCCATCAATATCAGTGTCGAATGCAAAAAATGAGTCGCGCTGCAAATCCAAACCTGCGCCTTTGGCGGAAGTGTCCGCTAATTTAAGATGAAAATCTTTATTGGCCGCGTCAACGAAAGCAAACGTCTGACTAATTTTATTATTTGCACCCTGCCCAATTGCATCTGTACTGTCTGTTGCATTATAATCAGTGCCAGAAGCGAAGGTGCCAAAATATGTATATAAATTGCCACCAGCATTTTTCAACAAATTATTTTTAGCAATCGCCGTCCCTGCTGACACACGAATTCCGTTTGTAGAATCAATAATTGTATTATTGTAAATATAAGCAGCTGCATCAGAATCAAGAATAGCAACGCCTGTTCCTTCTAAACCAAGACAATCATAAATTATATTGTTCCAAATATAAAAAACACTTCCTGCTCCAGCATAGTTAACGCTAACTCCGTTATCGTTATAACTTCCAGTAGCAGTACTTTTGATAATGTTATTGGAAATTGAAATATTTGCCTGTGCAAGACTGGCTCCCATATTAACAACGCTGTAATCCCCTGAATACATTTGCAAACCATCTATTTTTATATTTTCCTCATAATTTAGAATGGAACTACTTGATGCATTTTCAATTCGATACTTTCCATCATCCCATCTCCCCTGATGACGCTGGCTTGCGTTAGCCTCGGTTGCCGTGCTTGTTGGAGTATAAATTTTAATATAATTCGACAATCCCGTTGTGTAACCATTAATAGTGACTCCTGCCGTATCCGCACCGGAGTCATAATAACAAGGGAAATTGAGTTGATAATTTCCTGCTACCAAATCTGTAGTATTTAAGTGAGTAGCATCAACAGCTCCAGCTTCGGCAGCGGAAAGTGAAGCGTAAGCGTGGGCGATTGAAGTTACATCGGCATTTGTTGCAGCGGTGGGGGCGGTGCCGGTTGCGGATTGGCAACCCCAGACTGTGGTTGAGGTTTTGTTTGTAATATAGCAAGCTCCATCTGTGTATGTTATCAAATCTCCCACTCCCATATTAGTGGCAGTTTGCGCCACTGAAAAAGTTGCGGTCCTTGCGGTGGCATCAACTGTGACAGTACCTGCACCTGTTTCATGAGAATTGGTGTTTTGTCCGACGGAATAATAGATTGCTATTGCTGCTTCGTCGGCACCGATATCGACAATACCCGCTCCAGTTGGTCGCGTCTGTCCATCTATATCAGTCGTAATCGGCAAATTAGCATCCGCGCTTAAATCTACACCTGCATTTTTGGCAGCCGAATCACTAGGGGAAAGATGGTAGTCTTTGTTGGCAGCGTCGGAGAAAGCGACAGTGGTGGAATTTTTGTTGTTTGTACCCTGCTGAATATCATTTGCCAGATCTGAAATATTATTTGAAGAAGCAGCATTAAAAGTTCCAGAACCTGCATATCCATCAGCAAAATTTTGAACAATATTATTCTTTGCAATAACCGTTCCAGATATTATACCAATACCACTACCAGCTCCAAATCCAACCAAGGTATTATTAAATATATTTACAGTTGCAAAGGAATAATTATCATAAATTCCATAAGAAGCTTGCCCATATATTAATGAATTTATGATATTTATCACTGAGGTATTATGATAACTTATTTGAATACCAGTATTGCTTCCAGTTGTAACTGGTCCACCACGTATAATGCAATCTTTTATTGTTGTAACTCCACTTCCAGCATTTAGAGAATAGCTAGAGGAACCTCCATTTCCTCCTGGAGCATATGCATATGTTTGAATGCCCTCAATTTTATTAAACTGAGTCCCTATACTCATTATTACGCCATAATCAGGAAGTTTTAACTTGTATTTCCCATCGTCCCATTTCCCCTGATGCCTTTGCGAATTATTCGCTTCAGTGGAAGCATTATTTGGTGTATAAATTTTAATAAAATTATTTGCCCCGGTAGTGTAGCCAGAAACAACAACTGCAGTCGTGTCTGCAGCGCTATCATAATAGCAAGGGAAATTAAGTTGATAATTTCCTGTCACTAAATCCGTAGTATTCAAATGATTAGCATCAATTGCTCCAGTGACTGCAGCAGAAAGAGAAGTGTATTCATGTTTAATTGAAACGACGGTTGAAGTTGTGATGTCAGCAGGAACTGCTCCAGTTTTTGTCACAAGATTCCAAACTGAAGTTGATGTTTTTCAGCAACTGATTGCCCGACAGAATAATAGATTGCGGTTGCTGCTTCGTCGGCGCCGATATCCCATATTGTGCTTGAAGATGATGGACGGGTTTGATTGTCGATGTCAGTGTTGAATGCAAAATTAGCATCCGCTGATAAGTCGCTACCAGAATTCTTCGCTGATGTGTCGCTAGGACTCAAGTGGAAATCCTTATTGGCTACGTCGACAAAAGATACTGTCTGATTTATCTTTGAATTGACTGGGTTGGTCAAATTATTGGCAGTTGCGTCAGAAGAAATATTATTAACGGAACTTTTTCCATCATTCAGGTAAGCTGATACAACATTATAATCAATTACATTTCCAAATGCGATATTATTACCAAAACCAGCCAAAGATTTATACATATTTGTACCACCAAAATACGCTCCAGTCCCACACCCATACATTGTATTATTATAATAAACATTATTACTATAATTACCCTGTTGATCAATGCTTAATCCAGCCACATCAAAATTATAAATAATATTATTAAAAGATTTAAAATTATATCCAAAACGAACAGCTATACCACTGTGACCAGTAGTACTTGATTCTCGTTTTAAAATGGAATTTTTAAGTGTTACATAATCAGCATAAGAATTACCAAAAGCATTGGTTGATAACGTGCCAGCCACAGAAATTTGTAACCCTTCAATTACAGTGTAGTCCTGGTCATTATTGATATATAAAGCATTTGTGCCAGTTGCAGGCACGAGTTTGTATTTCCCATCATCCCATTTTCCAGAATGCCTTTGACTCTGATTTACTTCGGTTAAAATATTATTCGGCGTATAAATTTTTATAAAATTACTTGCCCCAGTTGTGTATCCAGAAACTGTAACCGCAGTTGTATCCGCGCCAGAATCATAGTAGCAAGGGAAATTCAATTGATAATTTCCAGCCACCAAATCCGTTGTATTCAAATGGGTAGCATCAACTGCGCCAGCTTCGGCAGCTGAAAGTGAAGAGTAGGCGTGGGCGATTGAAGTTACATCGGCATTTGTGACTGCAGTAGGGGCTCCGCCAGTGGCGGATTGACAACCCCAGACTGTGGTTGAAGTTTTTGATAAAATATAGCAAGCTCCGCCAGTGTAAGTTATCAAATCGCCCACTCCCATATTTGTTGCAGTTTGCGCGACTGAGAAAGTTGCGGTTCTAGCAATGGCATCTACCGTAACAGTGCCGCTGCCTGTTTCATGAGAATTGGTATTTTGTCCGACACTGTAATAGATGGCTGTTGCCGCTTCGTCAGCGCCAATATCCCATATTACACTTGAAGACGATGGACGCGTTTGCCCGTCGATGTCAGTATTAAATGCAAAATTAGAATCCGCTGATAAGTCGCTACCGGAATTCTTCGCTGATGTGTCGCTAGGGCTTAAGTGAAAATCTTTATTGGCAGCGTCGGCGAAGGCGACAGTGGTGGAATTTTTGGAATTCGCACCAGGTGCATCGGCGGCGAGATCGGAAATGTTATAATCTGACCCAGTAAAATTACCAGAGTACACATGAAATCCATCAATATTATTTTGCGAAATAGAATTTTTTACAACGAAAGTACCGTAATTAGCCCAATAACCGTTGGTTGTATTATATATAGTATTATTATTTGCATACAATATACCGCCAATACTATTATTAAATCTCAATCCTATACCACTTGAAGCGTCATATAATATATTATTATAAACCTTATTAATTCCGGAGGAAGCTATATTAACAAGCGTCGCATTATTACCTACAGTACTCTTTACAATTGAATTGCCAAGTTCCAAATTATTCCCAGCTGCACCAAAAAATATAGCGCCATCTCCGCCAGTTATAAGTGTTTTTTGTATCTGCAATCCTTGAATTTTTGAATACGGGATATTTACATACAATGCATTAGCCGCATTTGCAACCAATCTATACTTCCCATCATCCCACTTTCCCTGATGTCTTTGGCTTACATTGGTTTCAGTAGTCGTGCTTGTTGGAGTATATATTTTGATATAATTTGAAACACCTGTCGTATATCCAGAAACTGTCACCGCCGTTGTATCCGCTGCACTGTCATAATAACAAGGGAAATTGAGCTGATAATTTCCTGTTACTAAATCTGTAGTGTTGAGATGATTGGCGTCAACCGCACCAGTAACTGCAGCAGACAAACTTGTGTATTCATGTTTAATTGAAACGACGGTTGAAGTTGTGATGTCAGCAGGAACTGCTCCAGTTTTTGTCACAAGATTCCAAACTGAAGTTGATGTTTTTCCACTTGCAATTGTGACAGTCGGCGTGCCAGTTTTTAAATCAGCAGCAGATTGCCCAATTGAATAGTAGATTGCAGTGGCTGCGTGTGCCTGTGAGGAAAACGCGAAAAAACCGATAGCGAAAAATGCCGCCGCCAAGAAAAATCGAACACCCGTAGAGACGCGATTAATCGCGTCTCTACCATGCGCGTCTCTATCACGATTTTTTGAAAAATATTTTGTTATTTTTACCAATCGCTCATGAGCGAAAGGTTTTGATTTTAGATTCATTTTTTCATGCTTAAGTTTCTTAAGACACTTAAGGTTCTTACTAAGATTCTTATGTTTCTTAATATCCCCTGTATTCCCGTCTTTTTCTGTGCAACTCCTCTGAAAGACCACCTTCTTTTTGATGCTTCAATTTCAACGCCTCAACTTGGCGATGGAGAAGCAATGTTGCTTGATGGCAAAGCGTCAGCAGAAAATTTGCAGCTTCTTCACTTTGCTCTGGTAGTTCAATTGTTTTCAGGAGCTCTTCGGTTTCATACTCCTTGTTTAAGACGCTTAAGTTACTTAGGTTTCTTACGAGTGTCGCGCTTCGCGCTCGCAGTGCGAGTACTCGCGAGTCATTTTTGTCCCATTTAGAAAGTTTTCTCTGACGCAAAAAATCTTCCAGATCACCAGTCAATTCTTCCAAGGACCCCTTGGCGATGCCCGTGAGGTTGATGGCCACTTTTAGAGAAACATCCATGTCATCCGAGCCTTCCACGATGTTTTGTTTTCCACTTCTGGCTGCACCATCCATTTGCTCTTTCAGTTTCCAACTTTTTATCCATTTTTCAGCAAACTCAACCTCTCGGTCATAGATGATGACCGAAAACCAATAGGTATAAAGTTTTTTGTATGGTTGCATAAGTTTTTTAAGATTCTTGGATTACCTAAGTTTCTTCATGTCACAATTTTTCCTCCATAATTATCCAGTCAAAAGAAACGTCTTCAGTGACAAGATTCTTTACACTAACAGTAAATCCTTCTCCGAATTTTACTTCGGTGACGGCGATTCCTTGATCAAGGGCTACTTTTGGTGTGATGAAAACTTTTGAAGAAATATTTGCAGCTTTTGTTTTGACAAAGAAAGTTTTTCCATCGCTCTTTGTGTCATCATCTTTGCCGTCGCCATCCAAATCTTTCTTAATTAAAGTTATTGATGCATCACCGATTGTGCGAGCTTCTGGGTCTAAGACAGATACGATTAATTTGCCCGTTTCCAAACTTTTGACAGTTAATTTTCCAGCAATTGCAATGTCGCCAATATCCTCACCCTGCCCAACACCAAGCAGCATTTTTATCAGTGCAATATCTTGAGTGTTTAAATCAATTTGAGCGATGTTTAATTCAGAATTTGCCTTGATCTGAAGCTCGGTCATTTGATCTTGTAATGTTTCAGCTAAACTCGTTAGGGAGTTTAGGGAATTTAAGATATTTAAATTGTCATTCTGAACTTGTTTCAGAATCTGATCAGTGTTTGCCAACTGCGCATCAAGACTTGTTTTTGCAACTGCAACTAATTGATTCACCTGATCTTGAATGTTCATACTAGCAATGTTTAACGTCACAGCTTCTTCAACTTTTTCCACAGTCAAACTTTGATTTCTGCGTGAAATCAAAACTTGAATTGTTCCTTTTTCTCCAGCAAATGATTGAATCGCAACACCAACAGTTGATTCGCCCGCATTAGCTTTTCGCAAATATCCGGCAGACTCTGCAGCTGTCAAATTGTCTCCGATTTGAATTACGCCATTTTCAGTGGAAACTTTTCCAGGAACCTGTCCGAGCATACCGATTATTTTGTAATTTGGATCATTATCGCGCTCGGTTCCATTTCCATTTCCAACAATAGACGGATTTGAAGAAACAATACCCATCACATTATTATCGCCAGAACGTGTGCAGCGTTCAACTGAATTTGCGTTAGTTACATCAACACAAACAACTTCTCCAGACTGAAGATCAATATCTTTAGTATAAAAATATTCCGCATAATCAGCGCCGTTTGTTAGATAACCGTTTTTAGAATTAATTTTAGAAGAAGCGTGCTGGACATCCAAAATGTATCCCGGAGTTGTTGTGCCGATACCAACACCAAGCGCATTCATTCCACCTGCACCATCAGAAGTTCCATATAATGTTAACATCGCGTTTCCATCAAGACTTGCTGTGTAGCTATTAACCACGCCAACAGTTGAAGCAGTTGTTACTGCCATATCAATCCAGCTTATTATTCCAGAATCTGCAGAAAATTCCTGCGTTCCGATAGAAAGACTTCCGATGCTTGTCACGCCACTTGTATCGATTGAGAATTGACTCGTGCCTGCAATTCCATTGCCTGCAAAAATTTTGAATTTGTTTGAATCAGTCACATCAACTCCCATTGAGAATTGTTGAGCGCCCGCGCCAAGTCGGAAATAGTTATTTGTGTTATCCCAATAAAGGTTGGCGTTATTTTGGTCATAAATTCCACTTGCGCCTGCAAAAACTAACGAACCTTGAGTGAATTGAGTGGTTGAACCTGTGCCACCATGAGTCACATCGATTGCGGTTCCGTTCCAAACTCCAGTTGTTATTGTGCCAAGCGTTGTGATTGAACTTGCGCCAGTCCATGTTCCACCAGCAATTGCAGCCAACTCTGCATTATATCCTTGGACATTTGTTCCGATTGCAAGTCCAAGATTTGTCCTAGCTGTTGCCGCATCAGTCGCGCCAGTTCCACCATTAGCAACAGCAACCGTACCGGAAAGATAGGCAGTTGCATCCCAGCTCCAAACTCCGGCAGTGTTTTTCAGTAAACCGTTTGTTGAAGCTGTTGGTAAAGTATATGTTATATCAGCTGCCTGATCTCCACCTTGCAAATATGAATAGTATGTTGGAGTTGTGCCTGTTTCAATCAAACCAAGTTTTGCTCCCATTTTTACTGCTAAATTAGAAGTGTTACCGTCACCACTGGAAGTTCCATAAATCGTCAGCATTACATTTCCATCAAGCATCGCTCCATAACTTTCAACCGTTCCGTTTGTTGCAGCTGACGTTACAGGCATATCAGTCCATGAAATTGCTCCTGAATTTTCAGCAAATGATTGCGCGCCAAGTTGAAGACTTGCAATGTTCGTCACTCCATTTGTATCTATCGTAAACTGACCAGTTCCCGCAATTCCACTTCCAGTTGCAATCTTAAATTTGCTTGAATCAGTCGCATCAACACCCATTGAAAATTGTTGAGCGCCCGCGCCAAGTCGGAAATAGTTATTTGTATTATCCCAATAAAGGTTGGCATTATTTTGATCATAAATTCCAGAAGCTCCCGCAAAAATTAATGAGCCTTGAGTAAATTGAGTCAATGTTCCAGAACCACCACTAGTAACCGGTAAAATTCCAGTAACATTTGTTGAAGCTAAATTGATTGCATTAGCAGTTATTTCCTGACCACTTAATGACAAATAATTTTCTCCTGCTATGGTTGCAGAGCTGTGAATTGCTGTACTACTCCAGGTCGGAACTCCAGCGACCAAGGTTAAAACTTGCCCATCCGAACCACGAGTAATTTTTCCAAGTGTTGAGGTAGTATCCGCATACAACATATCGCCAATAGAATAAGATGCATAACCAGTTCCACCATATTGCGCACCAAGAGCAGTAGAAAGTGTCAATGAATTGAATGCCACATCTGATGTTGTGTTGATTGTTTGTGGAAGTGAAATCGTAACTGCACCATTTGCAGCTGAAACAGCAACTTGATTAGCAGTTCCAGCCAAACTTGTCACTCCAGAGTTAGCAATTGAAATTGAACCAGCTCCATTAGTGATAGAAATTCCAGTGCTGGCGGTTAATGTTGCCAAATCATATCCTGCTCCATTTCCAATTAACAATGTTCCACTAGCTGCACTTGCACCATTAACACCCGTGCCACCATATTGAGCACCAATTGCACTTCCTTGCCAAGCACCAGCCACGACCTGACCGGAAGCATTAACTTGAAAAGCATCGTTTGTTCCAACTGTGAAAAGTGAAGCGGGGGTGTTATCACCAATACCAAAATTTCCTTGATTAACAACTGTGTATCTACTTGATTGAAAAAGTATATCACTTCCAGATCCAGTTAATAATCTTACGCCACTTCCAGCTAAGGTATTACCAATACTTAATTGACTACCTGTTTTAAATATACTGCCATTCACATTTATATTTCCATCGACTTCAAGAGCTTCATTAAGGGTTGCAGTTCCAATCCCCAACCTCTTGGCTATATTATCCCAAAATAAATTACTATTATCTTCAGAATAAATTCCACTAGCTCCAGCAAAAACCAAAGAGCCAGGCGTGAATGCTCCTGCTCCTGTGCCTCCATTGGCAACTGGTAAAATTCCAGAAACATTAGACGAAGCTAGGTTAATAGCGCCTGCGGTAATTTGTTGATCAATAATAGAAAGATAATTTTCACCGGCAAGTGTCACCTGGTCATGCACTGAAGCTGATGTTATATAACCAGAGTCATTCGTCCACATTGAAATATTTCCAGACTTGTTAGTCAAGGTATCAGTGCTTGAAGCGGTAATATACCCCGCGCTAGCATGATCTCCCCAACCATAAGCAGAATTCCAGTTGGTTATATTGGTGCCAGTAATTCCATTTGCAGCAGAAGCAACAAAGATTGGATCGGTTTCAGAAAAACTAGTTAAATAACCCTCACTAGCATGATCTCCCCAACCATAAGCAGTGTTCCAATTGGATGAAGATGATATATATGTGTCATTTATTGCAGTACCTTGCCAAATACCAGCAATGACTTGACCGGAAGTGTTAACTTGAAAAAGATCATTGTTTCCGACTGTAAGCATTGATGCTGGCGAACTATCACCAATTCCCACATTACCAGTATCTGCATCTATCACCATTAATTCATTTGCTCCAGCTGCTTGCAAATCGCCACCCCTATTAAATGTAAACTTAGTAAGTTGATGTCCAAAAAATTGATAATTAAATGCGTCTGGTGTTCCAATTCCCATTTTCATAGTTGGAAGAGTGCCATAGATATTAACAGCTGCTCCTCCGGTATAATTTCCAAAGGATAATTTTGCTCCTGGAGTAATCGTTCCAATTCCCAATCTCTTGTTTGTATTGTCCCAAAATAAATTATCATTATCTTCAGAATAAATTCCACTTGCTCCTGCGAAAACTAAAGAGCCAGCCGTGAATGTTCCTGCTCCAGTACCTCCTCTTGAAACATTCAAATATTGTTCATTGCCAAGTGTATTTGTGCCTGTCCAATATGTTACATATCCATTAACGCCTGTGCCTGTGATTCCGCCAACCCCAGAAACCGTTGAACATTGCCAGTCTTTTCCTGTATTATCCCAAGCTAAAACCTCATTGTTTGCACAACCCTGCAACAATGACAGTTGATTATTCAAAGCGCCGGAAAATTGCATTCCAGAAAAAGATGAGGTGCTAGCAGTTCCACCATTTGCAGAAAGAAGTGCAATTGAAAGCGTGCCGGTTTCTGTAATTGGTCCTCCTGTAAGACCATTGCCAGAGGCAACATTTGTTACTGTTCCAATTCCACCACTTCCACCTTCTACTGTTCCCCAATACAAATTACTACTTGCATCAATTTTTAAAACCTGCCCGGATGATCCCGCTGCTGTTGGAAGTGTGTATGCAATGTCACCAGCTTGTGTTCCACTATTTTGAAAAGCAGTTTTATATGTTCCTGATTTTATATTAAGCGCACCATCAATTGTTGTTCCTGCGAATGTTGGAGAACTTGTTGTCTGTAAGTTTTGATTTATTGAAACATTTGCTCCGGAAATAGTAAGTGTTCTCGAACTGGTTCCTCCGGCAATTGTAAATCCATCAGCCGCGGAGGCAAGTGTCAGGCCGTTAACAGTTGAAGGCGTAATACTTCCGAGTGTCAGTGTGATAGCTGGAGTTGTTGTTGCATTTGCAACTGTTCCGGAAATTCCGTTGGCAGTTGTTACTGAAACTGTTGTGACCGTTCCATTTCCATTGGCAACAATATTTCCATTCAATTTCTGAATAGCCTGTAAAATTGAATCCGTAGCAGCAATTGTGCCAGCGCCTGACACATAATTTGTGAGTAATTTTCCAGTGACTGCGATGTCAGTGAATGATGCGCTTGGAAGTGCGTTGGTTGCTAGTGTTCCTTGAGCGCTAGTTGCATACGCTGTTGATGCCGTGAATGCTGCCGTTCCTAGAAGTCCTGTGACTGAATTTAGATTTGCAACTGTAGCTGTCATTCCTGTTAGGTTCGTAGCGGTAGCAGCATTTCCGGTTGTGTTTTGATTTAGAGTTGGAACATCGGCTACTGCAATTGCTCTCATGGTTGGCATTCCTGCTGATCCGTTTGGAGCAGCCCAGAAAAAGTTTGCGGTGCTTGATGAAAATGCTGGAGCGTATGATGAAGCTGCTGTATAAGCGGCAGTTCCGAGTGTTCCACCTGTTGTAACCGTAAGAGTTTGACCAGCTGCAATGTTTAAAGTGTTTGTTCCGTTGGCTGTAACAGTAAGACCATTGTATGTTTTTCCGGTAAGCGCTGAAGCAATTTTATTGTCCGCTATCGCAGTTGCATTCCAAGTTCCAGTTGCAATTGTTCCAAGCGTTGTGATATTTGTTGAACCTGCCCAAGTTGAAAGCGCAATATCTTCAACACTTCCAAGTCCAATATCACTTTTCGTAAGAGTTACCCAAACAAGGTCTGCGCCTGCACCATTTGATTTCAAAAGTTGTCCAGAAGTACCAGGTCCAAGTAGTGACCAAGTTGGAGATACTCCTTGACCAGCAATTATCGCTCCACGAGTTACAGCAGCAGCAGTCGTATCAGAATGTGAAGTTGAAAGAAATGGATGAGCGCTTCCAGCAACTGATCCCCAGGTTGGAACTCCACCAACGATTGTTAGTGCTTGACCATTAGCTCCGATTGCACGACGCGAAAAAGTATTGCCACTGGAATAATACAATATATCACCAGCACTGTATGTTGAAAGTCCGGTGCCACCATTAGCAATTGTCAGTGGCGAAGTAAGAGAAAGAGAAGCAAAAGTAGCATCAGCCGTGGTTGAAATATTTTGCGGAAGAGAAATAGTAATAACACCAGTATTAGCTGAGGCGGTTATTTGATTTGCTGTTCCATTAAGCTGCGTTACTCCCGTATTTGCAATACTAATTGTTCCAGGCCCATTAGTAACAGAAATTCCAGTGCTACCACTCAATGTTGCCAAAGAATAATTTGTTCCATTTCCGATTAATAATTGTCCACTGGCAGGCGCAGTAGAAAGTCCAGTTCCACCTTTTGCAATTCCCAAAATAGCAAGTTCCGTTAAAGTGTTTCCTGCTCCCCAAACTGCCAAATTATTTTGTGTTCCACTTCCCGTCACACCTCCTGCGCCCAAAACTGAAACCCAACTTGGCAAATGAGTAATCGGATCAATCATTAAAACTTTACTATCAGCACCAACATTAGAAAGCTTGCTAAGCGTGTTTGCTGCACTGGAATAAAGCAGGTCTCCAGCAGCATAAGTATTTATCCCAGTTCCGCCACGCACAGCGCTGATTGTGCCACCATTCCAAACACTGGCAGCGTTTGCAAAATTCCAAGCGCCAGTTATAACTTCATTTTGATTTTTTCTTGTAATACCAGAATTAGCATAATCAATTCCTATTGTTGCGATATTGCTAGCCAAACTAAAAGTAAAATCGCTAGTTCCATTAAATGCCAGGGTGTTAAAATTGATTTCCTCAATTGCTTCCTCGCCGTTTACTTTGATGACAGCCATTGATGCCCCAACAAAATTAGAGCATTTCCAAACCTTAGCACCATTGTCCCAACTTAAAACCTGACTATTGGCACATCCTTGAAGCAATGTTAGTTGATCTGAAGAATCTCCCGCAAATTCAAGCCCTGAAAATGATTGGGTTGTTGCTGTTGTTCCATTTGCAGCGTTCAAAATATCAGCTATTCCTAAATTTGAAAAATTAACACCATTATTCGAATACTGCCAACTTCCCAAAGCTCCATTAAATCTAATCGTAGGTTTGTTCAGAGCATTTCCAACTGCCAAATCAAAATTATTTCCAGCAAGTTCACCACCTGAACCAATATTAAAAACTAGATTTGTGCTGCCAGTATCAGTGTTTTGCAAATGAATATCATCAATATTGCTAAAACGTGAATCGTTACCTAAAACCAATTGATTGCTGCCAGTTCCCGTTGGCAACATCTTGATGTCTATTTTACCTTTTGCTCCAAGTTGCGGGATATTACCTTCACTTGTTCCCAAGGTTGCACCGCCAAGAGCAGCTGAATCCATAGCAAGAGCAACTGAACTCATTTTTTTGCGAGGAACAAATTCACTATCGGAGTTCATTCTGATTCCAAGATAATATTCGTTGTTAGAAAAATTCAAATCAGCAGGAAGAGGAACAACTGCACCAAGATATGCACTCAAAACTCCATCGCGAATATAAATTTTCTGTGTCTCTTGCCAAGCTCTTTGAGAAGCGTCGCTATCAGATGGATATGGATCGGTGCTACTTCGATCAGTTCGATACAAAGCAAAACGAATTTCATATTCTCCATTTTGCAAAGATTCATTTTTTTCATTAGAAACAAAAGCTGAAATATTTATTTGTGGTGCAATCTGAGCGCGAGAAAATTTAAAACCAAATGCAAGCAATGCAAAAGCAAAAAAAGATATTAGCGCTATTGAAATTTTATTTTTATTATTACTCATTATCAGAAAAATAATACCCACCCCTTTTATGTTTAAAAAACTTTTTCTCCAGACTTTACAACCTTATAACTTTATAACTTTTTACTTCTTCAGAGCCCAACCAAAAATACTTTCCATTTCACTAGAAATCAATTCAATCACTGATACCGGTTTTGAACCTGTATAAACGGCAATCGCATCAGAAACAGAAACATTGCCACTCCTATCAGTAACACTAACCGTAAAAACATATCTGGTAGCTTGCTCAAGATTATTCAAAACCAATGCATGTGAAAATCCATATCCATATTCTTTGATGTTTTTTTCTGCCCCTTTTCCATCTTTAGCATATTTAACTTCGGATTTTGCCAATTTGTTTGTTTTCCAAGAAATAAGCACCTGCATTTTTTTTCCATCTTTTGTCATAAGCATTTCACTGCGAACATCCATTGCTTTTAGTGGTAATGCTTCTGTCTCAGCAGCCAGCACGATGTTTGCACCACCGATTGCAATGTCTTTGATTTTATAATTCTCACTCTTTCCTGCGATGCCTTTTAAATCATCGCCTGCAACAACGACAGCATTTTGCTCTTTGCTCACATTTCCAGATTCATTAACAAAAATATGATCTTCGTTTTTTGGTATTTCCATTTGCACCTGTTGTTTTACTGCGCTTGATTGCTGGGCGTTTTTATTTCTAAAATATACAGCTGCACTTGCAGCAATCATCATCAATAACAAAAATGAAATGCCCGCAATTTTTAAAACTTTTTTCTTAAGTTCCATTTTTTTACTAAAAGCTTGAAATTTCAATTCTGCTTGATTATTCTCAACACCAAAATGAGCATCCTTGCCAACTGGAACACTCTCAATATTTTCAACTATTTTTGGTTGTTTTTTTTCTTTTTCCTTTTTCAATTTTTTACATTTTTCCGAATAAAAATTGAACACAAATATCTAACTAAATTATACTATTTTTTCCCGTTTTAGACAACAATTTAATATTTCAATTTTTGGCTTAAAAAAAGCAAATTTTAACAAAAATAAAAAGTTATCCACACCCATATTTGCCAAATAAAAAATCCCGACAAAATGCCGGGATTTTTTTGAAAATTTTTGAGTTTTATTTTTGCTTTTTATTGATATCAAACAAACCAAGCCTACAACACAATAACTTGTCATCTTGAGCGGAATTGAGACCGATAGGTCGAAATGAAGTCGAAAGATCTGGGCTCAGATTCTTCGATTCCGCAGCTTCTCCCTAGGGTCGAAGCTGCTACACTCAGAATGACATACTGACAGTAATTTAGTTAATTCAGTATTTTACACATCTAAGTTTTTCACATTCTTAGCATGCGTTTGAATAAAGCGACGACGCGGTTCAACATCAGAGCCCATTAGAATATCAAACATCCTGTCAGCCTCCTCAGCATCATCAATTTCCACTTTCATCATTTTGCGATGCTCAGGATCCATTGTTGTATCCCACAATTGTTGCGGGTTCATTTCTCCAAGACCTTTGTAACGCTGAATTGTAACACCAGCAATTTTTTCAATTTCTCCATCGCCAGATTCCAAATCTTCATCTGTTATCTCATTTTCTGTTGATATTTCTGAAGTATCCATTTTTGCTGCCTTTGCAGCCTTTTTATCAGCTGCTTTTTCAGCTCCCTTTTCAACAGCTTTCAATCTGAATTCTTCCACAATTACATCTTTTTCTTCATCGTTATAAACCCAACGCACATCCTTACCTTTTTGAATTCGATATAGCGGAGGTTGCGCAATATAAATATGACCATTCGTGATAAGATCTTCAAAGTAACGATAGAAGAATGTTAAAAGCAAAACTCGAATATGCGAACCATCGACGTCGGCATCGGCCATAATAATAATTTTTCCATAACGCAAACGACTCACATCGAAAGTTTCGCCGATTCCTGTTCCAAGAGCAATAATAATTGGCTTAAGAGTATCGGATTTAACAACCTTATCAAGACTGGTTTTCTCAACATTCACCAATTTTCCCCTAAGTGGTAAAATTGCCTGAAACATACGATTTCTCCCCTGCTTAGCAGAGCCACCAGCAGAGTCTCCCTCCACAATATATAATTCGGAAAGTTCAGCATTACGCGTAGTACAATCTGCAAGTTTTCCAGGAAGCGTCATTCCTTCGAGCGCTCCCTTTCTAAGCACCGCATCTTTGGCAGCTCTAGCAGCAATTCTAGCACGCACAGTAAGCAAACACTTTTCAATCATTGCTTTGGCGTTAGTAGGATGCTTTTCTAAAAATTCCACCAGACCTTCCGACGTAATACTGGAAACAATACCACGCACTTCAGCATTTCCTAATTTTGATTTAGTCTGACCTTCAAACTGAGGATTACGAAGTTTCACGCTAACCACCGCCGTCAAACCTTCTTTCAAATCTTCACTGGTCATTCCACCATCTTTTTCTTTGATCAGATTATTCTTCTTAGCATAATCATTAAGCACTCGTGTTAGCGCCATTTTAAATCCAGTCACATGCATTCCACCTTCCGGCGTAAAAATATTGTTTGCAAAAGAATAAAGATGTTCTTTATATCCATCAGTATATTGCAAGGACATTTCAACAGCGACATCATCAACTGTTTTTTCAACATAAACAGGCATTTCATTTTTAACAATTTTTCCACGGTTCAAAAATTTCACAAAAGAAACAATCCCTCCGTCAAAATAAAATCCATGACGTCTGATTTTATATGCTTCTTTTTCAGTTGTAGCTTCGCGACGATCCTCAATTACGATTTTCACACCTTTCGTCAAATAAGCTTGCTGACGAACATAATCCAAAATTTTCGTCCAGGAATATTTAATTTCTGGAAAAATTTCCGGGTCGGCTTGAAAAATCACAGTTGTTCCAGTATGATCCGTTTTTCCAATTGATTTCACATCGCCCTGCGGAATTCCTTTTCTATATTCCTGCGCCCAAGTTTTTCCTTCTCGACAGGTTTCCACTCTGGTCCAAGCAGAAAGAGCATTAACAACCGACACACCCACACCATGAAGTCCTCCGGAAATTTTATATCCTTCCCCGCCAAATTTTCCACCGGCATGCAGAACCGTAAGCACTGTTTCCAGTGTTGATTTTTTTGTTTGCGGATGAATTTCTACTGGAATTCCACGACCAAAGTCACGCACTGAAACGATGTTGTCCGGCAAAAGCTGCACTAAAATATCATTTCCATTTCCGGCCATCGCTTCATCGATTGAATTGTTTACCACCTCCCAGATCAAATGATGCAAACCTTCTGTGGAAGTTCCACCAATATACATTCCCGGGCGCTTGCGCACTGGATCCAATCCTTCCAGCACTTGAATTTCTTTCGCACCATAATCTGATTTTTTCACATTGTCTTTAGCCATAGTATTATTCTTATCCGATTAAATTTATTTTCATTAATTAATTTTATTCAATAAATCTCAATGTCAAAATCCAAATATCCAATAAATGTCCTAAGTCCAAATGAAAAAAATTTAGTCATTAAGATTTTGGATTTTGTTTGACATTTGACATTGAGATTTTGGATTTATTATCCAAATATATTTCACAAACCTATTTTTTTGTCAGGAAGTACAATTCTACCAAAAATATTCCTGCTACCGCCAGTGCTCCATCCCACCAGGTCAAAATGCGATATTGTTGTAAAATCAGCAACAGGCACAAAAGTATCGCAATCAATATTCCCTGTCTAAAACTAATCCCGATGTGTGCAAGAGCATTGTCCTCACTTCCGCTAACTTTTTTGCGCATCCATGTGAAAAAAAGAATGAACACTCCAGAAAAAAACAGTAGCGCGCTGATAAAAAAAAGGAGTTGCCCAGCAGCGCCAGTTTTTTGCGGATCCATTTGTATTATAACCAAAATCCAAGCCGCAAATGAAATCGCCGTGGAGATTCTTATTCCCCAAAGATACGATGTTAACGTCATATTTTTGTTTTTATTGAAAACACTACTTATTCATTATAGCGGAAAATAGCTGGCAAGGCAAGCAAAAAGTTACTTTTTCAACTGTTTGACAATACTAAAAAAATGCGTATAATAAAAAGGTGCTAATATCTACCTATCATTATCAAATATAGCGGGATGGAGCAGTCTGGCAGCTCGCGTGGCTCATAACCACGAGGTCGTAGGTTCAAATCCTACTCCCGCAACAAGAGTTAACTGACAACTTATAACTCACAACCTATAACAAAAACTCACAGTTGTTTGTGGTTAGTTGTAAGTTGTTTGTTTGATTGGCAGGGTAGCTCAGCTGGTTAGAGCACAGCCTTCATAAGGCTGGGGTCGCGGGTCCGAGTCCCGCCCCTGCTACAGGTTTTAAAAAATGAAAATATTTCTGGGGTCGTAGCTCAGCTGGTTAGAGCGATTGCCTGTCACGCAATAGGTCGTGGGTTCGAGTCCCATCGGCCCCGCAGAAATTTAAAACAACATCCGCAAGGATGTTGTTTTTATTTTACTTTTAAATTTTTGATGTTTCAATCCAGAAATTCGAGATATTTCAAGAAGTTCTCATACACGCCAATTACGGCCACAGCCATACGCTGATCAATGACAAAATCTGCTTCGTGCACAATTTGATTTCTGATTTTATGAGCACCTATCAATGATTCCAAGTGATCGTCAAGATGGGCAGCACTAACCTGCTCAAGTTTTTCAGACATATTGGCGCCCTTATATCCAATGCCGGACAATATTTCATCAGCAATCGCATCAGCTTCAATAATTGCAACTTTGTATTGCGAAGTATTTTCATCCTTAAGCCTGCTTTTAACTTTGTCCCAACGCTTTTGCATTTTGCTTTTTGAAGCCAGTGGAATGTCCATACCTTTAAGACCAACACGAAGATGTTGTGGCACATCGCGCAAAATAAGCATCAAAACAATATCAATAAACAAAACCAACAAATAAATAGCTAGGAATATCTTCAACACCAAAACAAACGGAGAATAATAAAAATTCTTCAGCACTTCCAGCAAAACTACAATAAAATTTTCTATATCGTAAAACATAAGGCTGCAGCAATTTCAAATTAAAAATTTCAAATTTCAAATCAATGCCTAATTTCCAATGCATTATTTTTTTAATTTCAGCATTTAGATTTTATTTGGAATTTGACATTTGGATTTTGACATTTAAAAAATAACAAACGCAAACAATTTTTACTTTTATTTTTTAGTGTTTATCTCGTAAGTGTGTGCGCAATTAAGCATTCCTTCTTCATCGAACCATTTTCCCATCAATTGTCCGCCGACTGGCAATTCTTTGCCATCAGTTGCGATAGCGCCAATTGGAAATGAAATTGCAGGCACACCAGCCAAATTTGCAGTTATTGTAAAAATATCAGACAAATACATCTTGAGAGGATCAGCTGATTTTTCACCAATTTTAAAGGCAACTTCCGGTGCTGTCGGAGAATAAATAAAATCCACAGTTTTGAAAGCATTCTCAAAATCTCTGCGAATAAGCGCGCGAACCTTTTGCGCTTTCAAATAATATGCATCATAATATCCAGCACTAAGCGCATACGTTCCAAGCATAATTCTTCTTTTCACTTCATCGCCAAATCCAATTTTACGCGTGTCCAAATATGTTTCTAGCAATTTTTTTGGCAACGCATTTTCATTAATATCAGAATCGACATTATCATCAGAGCGCATACCAAATTTAATCCCATCAAATTTTGCCAAATTGGAACTAACTTCGCTCGTCATAATAATGTAATACGTTGGCAATGCATATTCACTGTGCGGCAAACTTATTGTTTCAATTTTAGCACCAAGCGTCCTGAATTTTTCAAGAGATTTTTCAAAAATATTTTTTATTTCGCCTTCCAAGCTTTCAACATATTCTTTTGGCACACCAATTACTTTTCCTGAAATATCTCCAGTTAAATAATCTTCATATTTTTTATCACTGCTTTTAGCGCTTGTTGCGTCAAGCAAGTCCTGTCCAGAAATTCGAGACAAAATAATTGCAACATCTTCAACTCTTTTTGCAATCGGTCCTATTTGATCCAAACTTGAAGCCATTGCAATCGCTCCACTTCTTGAAACTCTTCCATACGTAGGCTTGAGTCCCACCACTCCGCAAAAAGAAGCTGGTTGCCTGATTGAACCACCCGTATCAGTTCCTAGCGACCAAACCGCCTGCCCAGCAGCCACGCTGGCAACACTTCCACCAGAAGAGCCACCGGCCACACGAGAAGTGTCCACTGGATTTTTTGTAATTTTATACGCACTGTTTTCAGTTGAAGACCCCATTGCAAATTCATCCAGATTGGTTTTTCCCAAAATCACAGCGCCACATTCTTTCAATTTTCTAATCACAGTTGCGTCATATGGCGCAATATAATTGTCCAAAATTTTTGAGGCTGCTGTGGTTCGCACACCATCAACACAAATATTGTCCTTGATCGCACAAGGAATTCCTTCGATTAAATCAATCTCTTCTCCTTTGGCAATTTTCTCATCAACAAACTGAGCCTGCTGCATTGCAAGTTTTTTTGTGAGAGTTAAATATGCACCAATTTCAGCGTCATTCTTTTCAATAACATCAAAATACTGCTCAGTCAGTTGAACAGAGGTTATTTCTTTGTTTATTAATTTTTGATGTAAATCTCTGATCATGAAACATGTAACATGTAACATGTAACAAAAATTCAAAATGCATTCTTGTTATATGCTATATGTTTTATGTTATATGCTTAAAGCACGCTTTTTACCTTTATAAATCCTTCTTTAACCTCTGGTACATTTTTCATAATTTCTTCCTTGCCCAGCTCCCCAAAATCAAAATGCTCGTCACTGCGGAAAGTGTTTTGCATTCCTGTAATATGTCCAATTGGCTCCACGCCAGTAACATCAACTTCATCCAATTTTTTAAAATAATCCAAAATCTCAGATAAATCATGCTGATATTTTTCCACGTCTTGCTCGCTCACACCAATTCGCGCAAGAGTAGCAATATGTAATATTTCTTCTTTTGATAACATAGTATGATACAAATTATGCTAATTAATACGAATGACGCAAATATGCAAATGATTCGCATCATTCGTGTATTCGCGTATTAGCATAAGATTCGCGTATTCGTATTATAAATTAAATAGTTTCTTGAATTCCTCCTCATTTAACACTTTCACTCCAAGCTTAATAGCTTTATCATATTTCGATCCTGCATTTTCGCCGGCTACGACATAGTCTGTTTTTTTGCTGACAGAAGATGAAACGCTTCCACCCTCTCTTCTTATCATATCTTTTGCCTCGTCCCTTGTAAAGCCGGCAAGCTCTCCAGTCAATACAAAGGTTAGCCCTTGTAATTTATAACTAGCAATTTGCAACTTATCACTAAAAACAATTTTGACACCCAGCGATTCCATTCTCTTTAGCAATTTAATATTTTCCTCATCTGAAAACCACAGCGCCAGGCTTTCAGCTGACTTTTCCCCAATACCTTTTATTCCCAGCCATTGTTCAATTGAAATTTTTGGAAACACACACACAACATCTTCCATGTTTTCAATAAAAATATTTTCTTTTTTTATTTTAACATTTGGACATTTGGATTTTATTGGAAATTGGAAATTGGAAATTGGAAATTCCGTATTAATCGCCTTAGCGATTAATACGGCTGTTTCTTCCCCTACAAATCTAATCCCTAAGGAATATAAAAATTTTTCCAGAGAAATAGTTTTGCTTTTTTCAATTGACTCAATCAATTTTTCTGCGGATCTTTCAGCAAATCTTTCCAGCGGCTGAAGGTCGCCAACTTTCAAATCAAAAATATCAGCAAAATTAGAGACAATTCCTTCTGTCATCAATCTTTCAACAATACTTTCTCCAAAGCCAACAATATCAAAACCTTTGCGACTCACGAAATGAACAAGCTGCCCCATCTCAACAGCAAAGCATTTTGGATTTGTGCAATAATGCGCCACACTCAGGTCATGAGGCATAGAACATAGAACATGAACCATTCCCTCATCCCTTTCATCTCCCTTTTTCCCATTTTTTCCCTTTTTTATCTCTTTTCCTATATTTTTCCCCTCTTCACACCCTTTTTCCCCTTTTTTAGTCGTAATTTGTCTTTCTACTTTTCCCCCGCAAATAGGGCAAAAATCAGGCATTTTAAACGTTTTTTCTTTTCCTGTTCGCAAGCCTTTTACCACTGAAACAACCTCTGGAATGACGTCTCCAGCTTTGTGGATGACCACAGTATCCCCAATCCTCACGTCAAGCCTATTTATCTCATCCTCATTATGAAGGGTCGCGCGGCTTACCACAGAGCCTGCCACGAGCACTGGACGAAGGTGCGCAACAGGCGTAAGCGCGCCAGTGCGCCCAACTTGCACCTTAATATCTTCCACCACTGTTGTCACTTGCACCGCTGGAAATTTGTACGCAATTCCCCAACGTGGAGATTTTCCCGTATAACCCAAAGCATCCTGCAATTTCCTAGAATTTATTTTGATCACGATGCCATCGATTTCATAGTCTTGCTCATTTTTTTTCTCTATCCAGCTTTCATAAAAGTCTTGAATTTCATCCACTGATTTGCAAAGTTTATGATCAAAATTCACTTTAAATCCAAGACTCTTCAAATGAGCTAATTCTTCAATTTGTGTCGCAGGAAGCTCCATGTTCAATTGATCAATATCGTAAATAAAAGAATCTAATTTACGCTTCGATGCAATTCTTGGATCAAGCTGCCGTACCGCTCCAGCTGCGGCATTTCGAGTGTTGGCAAATAGAACTTCCCCATTCTTTTCACGTTCAATATTCAAACGCTCAAGCTCATTCTTGCTTAGCCAACATTCACCAACCACAACTGCTGATATTTTTTCATTTAATTCCAATGGAACACTTTGAATTGTTCTGATGTTATGGGTAATATCTTCACCAATCACACCATCCCCGCGCGTAGCGCCTTGAATTAATTTTCCATTCTCATAAGTCAAAATAATTTTAAGTCCATCAATTTTCATCTCACAGCAATATTCCAATGTTTCATCCTTGAACTCACTTTTTTCAAGCATTCTTTTAACTTTTTCATCCCATGCCTTCAGCTCCTCATAACTAAACACATCATTAAAAGACCACTGCCTGTTAGCATGGCGGACCTTTTTAAATCCTTTAACAGCCGTTCCTCCTACACGCTGAGTAGGGCTTGTTGGTGAAAAAAATTCAGGAAACTGATCTTCAAGTTGACGCAATTCTTTTGTTAATGAGTCATAAACCACATCTGTCACATCAGGTTGATCCAAAACATGATATCGATAACGAAGATCATCAATTTCCTTGCGAAGTTTTTCTATTCTATTTTGAGCCTGTATTTTGTCCATATTTTCATTATACAAAATAAAAGCCCCTCTATCAATGAGGAGCTTAAAAGCCTTTTGATTTTACTGTCTAAGCGAAACGGTGGTTTGCATTTTAGCAGCATTACCACCATACGCATCTGCCGTTATTGAAATTTTCCCAAAAACTGGATTCATTGGATCTGTTATGTCCGTTGGCACGCCAGAAAATGAAAAACTTGAAAGTTCATTTGGCGCAGTAAGCGATGTGAATGACGCTGCTGATGGATTAGTATCACAATCAGTGATAACTGTGCCAGCAGCAGTAAAAACTTTTAACAGTCCATCAGTATCATATTTATAAGTAACACACAAGGATCTCGAATTATCAAACATTGTTATTTGATTTACTCCAGCATAAGAAGTTGGCGCCGACGGAAAAACACTACTCCTGATTGTTTTTGCCATCATATTTATGACATATTGCGCACTTTCCATACCTCTTTGAGTTTTTTTAACATTTGCATAATTTTTTAGCAATGAAGAAAAAGACCCCATCAACATAACGATGATGAAAGAAAAAACAAGCAGCGCAATCAGAGTTTCAACCAATGAAAAACCTTTTTTCTTTTTTATATTTTTATTCAACATATTCAAGATATTTTTATAAATCAGGAAATACAGCTTTTACTGAAACACAATTGTTTGCAATATTACAAGTCCCCGGAAATCCAGTTATTGATGCAAATCCGTTATTTTTCCAAGTCACATAACTCGTTACTTCTATTTCTCTTGTTGATAGAGCTTTAGTGCCTGTCACAGTCAAATAGATTGTCCTATAAAATTTTGTTGGGACCGATCCTGCTCCATTAGTGTGAGTATAAAAACCACCATTCAAATAGAGTCGCTTATCTGTTCCAACACCCATATTTAAAGCTGAACTTGTATAATCAATCCGTTTATCATTATATGGAGATCCAAGTGCATTAAGTGCATCCAAAGTTGCTTCACCATTATCTTTCAAATTCCTAACAAGTTCAATACCTTCTTGAGCAAGCTCTGAAGCAATGATTTGATTTTTAGCATTGATTGAATTTTTCGTATTCGCCGTCATCAAAAACAGCACAGATGAAATGCCAATCGACAAAACCAAGAGAGAGATCAGAACCTCTACCAAAGAAAACCCCCGCTTAATTTTATTATATTTTTTTTCCATTTTTTTACCCCATTGAATTGTTTACCCAGTTGAATTTATTTATATTCAACAGGGCGGAAACACTATTCAATTGGGGTCATTTTTTATTTTTATGGACAAGCAACACCTTTTTGTTCAGTCACGGAACCATTTGCCGAAACAACAACTGATGCGCAAACGCTGGCAATTGTTGATCTTAATATGATTATTTTTACGCCATCAACCCTTCCATCTGGCGGACTAAAAAACAAATTTACATCTGAGCCAACAAATGAAACTCTTTTTTTGGTAAGATCAATAGATTGCCCACCGATAGCTATTTCAGTAGGAGTAACAGCACAATCACTATAATATTTAACAGTATAAGTAACGCCTAGAGGTGCATCTAATTCAAATTTACAAGCATTTATATCAGCAATGCCGTCCGCATTAGTATCAAATCGTTTTCCATTCAATGCTTCGTTTTGCAGAGCTCTAATCTGAGCTGCAATTTGTCTAGCTACCACTTCAACATCCGAAGATGCTTTCTTGCCATTTTGATTCACAAAAAGAACTCCTGTCATAAAAATCATAATTGCAGCCACAATTAGCATTTCTACCAAGGAGAAACCTTTTTTAATTTTTGAAAATTTTTGTTTCATCTTATCCTAACATAAAAAACCAATATTTAAGGGCTGGAAACATTTGCGGAAGAATGATTACCAGAAAAGTTCCTGTAATCAAAAAAGGTGCAAAAGGAACTTGGCTTTTCATTGTTTTCTTGCTAATAGCAATAAGTCCAACACTGATTAGCGCGCCGATTGTAAACGAAAGCATCAGCGCCACAATAATATTAGGCCAACCAACAACCATCCCTACTAAAAGTCCGAGATAAGCATCGCCATATCCCATCCATGTTTCTTTGGAATATGCTGCCAGTGACCAGAAAAATCCGCCCGCTACCAATCCGCCGACTATTCCTGAAATCGTGCGCAAATCCAAAATTGAAGTTGCAAAACCAAAATTTTGCCAATCAGAAAAAAGAAAAAATGCCAAACTCACTCCAACTCCAAGCCACAAAATCAGCATCGGAATTTCCATATATCTGAAATCATACACGAAAATAATCATCAGAATTGAAAATGAAATCAAATAATACATTGTCAGCATCCAACTCGAAAGATCGAGCACATTGAAAAAATAATTTCCTATGAGCGCAAAAACAATTCCAGTCATAGCTTCGACAACTGGATATTGCCAAGAAATTTTTTCGCCGCAATCTCTGCATTTTGCGCTAAGCAAAACGAAACTAAGGAGCGGCACATTATCGAACCATCTGACTTTCTTTTTGCAATTTGGACAATGACTCCTCTCCATCAAAGATTCCACCGCATTCAAGCGATACACAACCGCATTCAAAAAACTTCCGATAATAAGTCCAAGGATGAGGAAAATAATAAGCATAATATTGTCTGTGTCATTCCGGACTTGATCCGGAATCCCGAGCTTTGGCACACAGGCCTTTCTGCCACGAGAGATACTGAAACAAGTTCAGTATGACAAAATAAAATCTTAACTTCCTAAATTTTACCACAAAAACAAAAAGTATGCCAATTCAACACATACTTTCAATCCTGAAAAAATCTAGCCTTATAATTAAGGCGTGCAAGAACCAGTAGTGGCATTGCAAATTATATTAACACCACCGCATGTTCCCGTAAACAAATTTCCTGCTGCCGCGAAAGATGAGCAGCCATTAGGTTCTGCCGGCCATTTTGCATCTGTCGTGGAAATAGGATTACAAATATAACCATCAGGAGCATACGCAAGCAATGAACTACCAGCAGAAACACAAAAAATCATATAATTTAATGCACTTTTCATTGTTGTTTTTCCAGCGCCAAATCTAGCCTTATCCCGAGAAGCATTCATACTTACCAGAATAGCCGCAGCCAAAATTCCAATAATAGCAATCACAATCAGAAGCTCAATCAATGTAAACCCCCGCCTAGCCGGCAGGTATGTTTTTTTCATAAATTTTAATGTTTTTTATTTTTTGTATTTAATATTTTGTATTTCACATTATATAAATTTTACCATAAAAACAATTAGGCACCAAATTAAAATACAAAACAAAAAGAACTCAGGAAAACTGAGTTCTTTTGCAAGATGATACCGTGTAAAAAATACGCGATATAATAAAAATACTAACTAGGTTGTGACACAAGAACCGAGTGAGGCATCACAAGTTATTGTTGAAGTTCCGCATGCTCCAATAAGTTGATCACCCGATACAGACAATGTGCAACCATTTGGTTGTGCTGGGAATAGGGCGTCAGTAGTTGCCACAGTTGAACAAATAGCTCCACCACTAGAATAGTTATTTATAGAACTTGTACCATCACCAACACACAACACCATATAAGTCAAAGCACTTCTCATTGATGCTTGAGCTGATGCTAATTGTGCTTTTGTTCGAGCATTAGAAGTGCTTACCAAAATAACTCCTGCCAAAATACCAATGATTGCAATTACAATCAAAAGTTCAATCAATGTAAAACCTTTTTTCATATTATTTTTTCTTTATGTCATCTTGAGCGATTCGTCAGCAGACGAAGAGTCGAAAGATCTGAACCCGGATCCTCACGTCGCACTGCTGTGCTCCTCAGGATGACACTATGATATTATTATCTTTTTAATATTATTTATTGTTTTTGCTAAAAAATCGACCTATCTCTTTTAGCGTATATTTAAACTCACACTCAATCTAACAAAAATTTATGGCGTAGAACAACTATTATTAGCATAACTGCATGTTATTGTAGGTTGTCCACTTTTAGTCGCGGTAAATGTATAAGTTGATATTTGAGCGTTTGTTGCTGCAGCAGCAGTAACGGTATATCCTGTTTTAGCATTTACATTTGGCCAAAGAACACTATGACTTGCATCATTGCAAATTTTACTTGCAACATTATAAGCATTAAGTCCGGCACCATCATCCTGACAAGTTACAATTTCCGGTAAAACACTTGATAGAGTTGTGATCGCAGAAGCTGTTTTTGATTTATCAATACTACTTCCAGTACTAACCAAAACAACACCAGCTAAAATTCCAATGATTGCAATTACAAGCATGAGCTCAATGAGTGTAAACGCCTTTTTCTGCATATGTTTATTTATCTTGATTTTCATATTTTTATTATAGCACAAAAATTATTTATTTTAAACCCTTCAATAAATTTTCTCCTTATCATTCTCTCCTTTGATAAGGAGAGATGTCTTGTATTCAAGACAGAGAGGTCAGAGAGAATCGTTACTAAGGCTCCGCTCAAACCCCTCCGCCCTATCGGGCACCTCCCCTCATCCGAGGAGAGGAAGATAGTGAAGAAAACCTTTTATTGCATCTGTCCCGCTATACTATATATCGGCATCAAAATAGCAAAGACTAAAATTCCAACACCCAAACCAAGAAAAGAAATCAGGATTGGTTCGAGCATTGTTGAAAGATTTCTGGTAATGCGATCGGTTTCTTGGTTGTAAAAAACTGACATATGTCTCAAAACTTCACTAATCTTTCCAGCTTCTTCTCCTATTTTTACCATTTGCGCAACGATTGGAGGAAAATATTCGCTGCGAGCAAAGACACTGCTTATTGTTCCTCCTTTTTTCACTTCGTCTGCTGCGCGTAAAATGACAGCTTCATATGCTGTGCTGTTTACAACTTCCCCCACAATAACCAACGCTCTGACAATTGGAATTCCTCCATCCAAGAGCACTGAGAGATTTTCAGAAAAACGAGATATGTAAACATATTGAAAAAGTTTTCCAATTACAGGGATTTTCATTTTGATAATATCCCATTCTCTTTTCCCATCTTCTGTTTTAACGTAATAAACAATTCCACTGACAACAGCAATAATAATAAGCCCTACCAACCACCAATAAACACTCATAAAATCGCCCATTTTCATCAAAACTGCTGTATACCAAGGAATTTCGACATTCATATCTTTGAAAATACCTGTAAGTTTCGGAAGAACGACCGTAAAAACAATAAAACCGATGATGACTGCGGCAGACAAGACAAAAATTGGATAAAACAAGGCTCCTTTTATTTTTGAATTTAAATCGTAATTTTTCTCGGTATTTTCCGCCAAAAACAAGATGCTGCGTTGCAAATTTCCGGAAAGCTCCCCTGCTTTTACCATACTAACAGCCAACGTTTCAAAAACATTCTTATGCTTTGACATAGCTTCGGAAAAAGGCACTCCATCTTCAATGTCGCTGATCATTTCAATTATCACTGTTCTAAAAAAAACATTTTCAGTTTGATCTCCCACTGCCTGCAAAGAACCAATAATAGAAACTTTAGCCTCAATCAGCGTTGCCAGCTGCCTATAAAAAACAGAGAGTTCTCGCAAGCTAACACCCTCCCAAATGTGTTGCAAATCCTTCATCACAGCAGAAACTTCTTCAATTTTTTCAATCTTAAGCAGAATATACCCCTTTTCTTGAAGCATTGCCACTGCAGCATCATTATTGGTAGCATCCACTTTGCCACTAATAATCTCGCCACCAGAATTTTTTGCCTGAAATAAAAATTTCATATTAGTTAATTGATTTATTTTTTACTAATCAACATCTGCAAGTATTCTTCGTTTTTTGAATAAATAAGTGCGTCATCCATTGTTATGAGTCCTCTTTGAATCAAATCTGCCAATGATTTGTCCAATGAAACCATCCCTTCCCTAAGACTTGTTTCAATCACACTGTCAATCTGATATGATTTATTTTCTCTGATCAAATTTTCTACTGCATGATTGTTCATCATAATCTCCATAGCAGGAATTCGTCCTCCTCCAACTTTCGGAACCAAGCGCTGAGAAACCACACCCAGCAGCACGCTTGCAAGCTGCGATCTGATTTGATTTTGTTGATGCGCGGGAAAAACATCCACGATTCTATCAATGGTTTGTGAGGTGTCATTGGTGTGAAGCGTTGCCAAAATCAAATGCCCGGTTTCTGCAGCCGTCATAGCCGTGCTTATTGTGTCCAAATCTCGAAGCTCTCCAATAAGAACAACGTTTGCATCTTCACGAAAAACACTGCGAAGCCCATCCGGAAAAGATTTAGTATCCCTGCCAACTTCGCGTTGATTGATTATGCATCTGTCCTGCTCGTAAATATATTCAATAGGATCTTCAATAGTGATTATATGTTTGTCTTCATTATGATTAACAAAATCAATCAGTGCGGAAAGTGTTGTTGATTTTCCGTGTCCAACAGGCCCTGTTACTAAGAGCAACCCTTGCGTGTTTTTGGTAAAATCATATAGTATCGGCGGAATATTTAATTCTTCCAGAGTTCTAACATTTCCAGAGACCATACGCATAGTCACACTTGTGTTTCCCTGTTGATGAAAAATATTAGTTCGAAATCGAGCTTTGTCTTCGAAATTATATGAGAAATCAACCTGACCATCTGCAATCAACTTTTTTTTGTTATCCTCGCTCATCAAAGCATCGCTGAGTGCTTGCGTGTCATCAGCAGATAAAATTGATTCTTGAGTCAATGGATACAATTTTCCATCCAGCCTGAGTGTTGGATAACGACCCACAACCAAATGCAAATCAGAAGCATTTTGCTGAGCCACCAATCGCAGAAGATTTTTTATTCTTTGTTCGCTTTGCAATGTTGTCATTTTGTTTTTATATTAAAAACACTGTGTTTACATTATACCAATTTTTACATCTTCAGCAAAGTTTTTACTTTGAGCACAACCTCTGATGGTGTGAAATGCGATTTTATCAAATATCCATCAGCTCCATTTTCAACACTATTAACAATATTTTCATTATCTTTTGAAATATTTGTAAGCATTATGATTGGAATATTTTTTAAAACATCAATGCTTTTTATTTTTTTAAAAACTTGAGTACCATCCATATTCGGCATAATTATATCAAGCAAAATAATATCAGGAATTTCTTTTTTCAATTTTTCCATAGCATCAACTCCGTCTTCAGCAACAACAACCTCAAAACCTTCCTGAGAAAATTTTATTTCATAAATATCCCTAATAAACGCATCATCTTCAGCGATCAATATTTTCTTAGCCCTAATAGCCATATTTATATTTTTTAAACTTAGCCTTTATCATCTTCCATCTCGCCTCCAACATTCTTGCTTCCCTCGGTTACTCTTTCAACCTCTTCAAGCGTTGTCAGCCCAAGCAAAACCTTGAGCACACCATCTTGTTTGATTGTTACCATTCCTTGCTTGTTGGCATATTCTTGAACAGCAGTTTCTGAACCATTATGTTCGGAGATTATTTCTTTCATTTCTTTATCAATTTCAAGTGCTTCAAAAATTGCTACGCGACCTTTATATCCACTATTACCACAAGATTCGCATCCTTTGCCTTTATACATATGCACTCCGTCTTCCAAATTAAGTTTATACTTTTCAATTTCCCCTTTTGACATTTTGTCTATTTGTTCATGAATATATCCTGAAACTGCTGGAGAAATTTTCACTTCCTCTTTGCAATCGCTGCAAATTCTTCGTACAAGTCTCTGCGCTCCCACAACCCGAAGAGATGAGGCCAACAAAAAAGCTTCGATTCCCATATCAATAAGTCGCGGAACTGCCCCAATGGAACTGTTTGTATGCAAAGTAGAAACAACTAAATGTCCTGTGAGCGCTGCGTGGATGGTAAGCTCAGCTGTTTCATTGTCACGAATTTCCCCAACCATAATCACATTAGGATCTTGACGCAAAATACTGCGAAGTCCGCTGGCAAAAGTATATCCTATTTCTGGGTTTATTTGACTTTGATTGATTCCAGAGATTGAATATTCAACAGGATCTTCAAGTGTTATTATGTTTCGTTCCTCCTTGTTAAGAATATCCAAACAAGCATACAGCGTTGTTGATTTTCCACTTCCTGTTGGACCTGTCATTAAAATAATACCGAATGGTTCTTTAATATTTCGAGTAAGAATTTCCCGCCCACTTCCCATAAGACCCATACTTTCAAGGTCGATGACTTTGCTGCCCGTGTCCAAAAGACGCAGCACGACTTTTTCGCCATCAATCACGGGCAAAGTCGACACACGAAAATCAACCGAATGCCCATCTTCCTTAATTTTAAATCTTCCATCCTGAGGTTTTCTTTTCTCGTCTATTTTTAAATTAGAAAGAATTTTTATTCTTGACACAACAGCCCTGCCAACTTCTTTTGGGATAGAAAGAGAAGCGTACAGAACACCGTCAACTCTGAAACGAACACGATATTCTTTTGCGCCATAAGGCTCAATATGGATATCGCTAGCCTTTCCGTCAATCGCATGCCTAATAACAACACTTAAGAGCTTTGTCACAGGCGCTGATTGCAAACTATCATTAGCTTTTGAGTCATCCTCCTCCCCTGCTGGCAAATTCATATCTCCAATGCTTTCCATTTGCAAAGAATCCATCGCTTCTTCAATAGCCCTCTCTGCGCCACCTTCATATTGCTCTATCATTTTCTGAAAAACTCCCTCCGAAACCAAATATAAATCAAATTCTAATTTTTTTTTCTCTGAAATAAAGCGCAGGATATTAAGGGCATTTGTATTTTGTGGATCAATTATTGCTATTTTAACATTGGCTCCACTGGCTTCAAAAGCAACAATTTTATTTTGCTTTGCGATATCTTCAGAGATAATATTCAATGTTTCAGAAATAATAGTTGGAGCATCTTGAAGATACGGAATTCCTAATTCCTTGGCTCTTTTTAATATTTCGTCAGAATCAGAATGCACCAAGCTTGATTTGCTTGCGGTTGATGCGACATTTTTTTTTAATGTATTTTTTTTCTCCATAATAAATAAGGAACCTTAAATCAGGAATTCGGGTAGCAAAAATTAATTAACAATAAATGGATTTTGCTTTCCTTCAGGAGCAATGTAATCCCCGATTAATTGAGCTTTTTGAGGAATATATTTTTTCAGCGCAATAATCGTTTCATTGTCCAAAATGGCATTAAAATTTTCAACTTTCTGGTTGTTTATTTTTATATTATCCAAATACCCAAAAGTTATTTCGACATCGGCCAACAATAGATTACTGTTATTAGCAACAGGCTCTCCCTCTGCTTCTTGCTCACCATCTGCTTCATTTGTTTGCTTTGCGATTTTCACAAATTTAACAGCATTAAAAACTGGCATTCTTTGCAAATTATTAAGGAAAATTCTTACTTTTTCATATTCGCCAGCGATTGAAATCTCAGCGGGAATTGTTTGCAATGAATTAATTTCATTTAAAGCCTCCTGACCATCAGAAGATGCAACATTTTTAGCTGTCAAAGCAGTAGCCTTTTCGACACTTTTTAAGGAAATGTCCAACAATGAAACATTCGCATCATTGGCCAGGAAATTTATTTCACTAATAATTCGCTCCTCAGTTTTATTGCTCGGCAAATATCTTTTTACGACATTTTGTATGTCAGCATTATCAACAAGCTCTTTCCCGAGTGCTTCGATTGTTGCGTTTCTATTATTAATTTCGTTTAATTCTTCTTTTTTTGCAATAATATCCTCATTTATTTTCTTGATATTATTTATTTCAGGCCATATAAAACTAATAAAAATCACGACCGAAACAGAAAGCATAATTGGGAAGAAAAGAAATTTTAATTTCATTTTTTTAATCCAGGTTATTGTTTATTTCTAAGCAAAAACTGGGACAATATAATTTTTTATTTTTTAATTTTCATTTCAATATTACATTTCACACCTTCTTCACTGCGAGCAACATCCACAATGTTTATTTCATCAAAATATTTGGAATTTTTAAGATTGAAAATTTGCAAAGCCAGATTATTAAAATTATCGGCTTCAAAAGAAACAATCGCTTTTTCTTGATCATATTCAAATTCAGAAACAAGCATTCCTGAGCTCATATCTTCGCCAAGATAATCAAGTACCTTGGTAATTTCCAGACGTGTTACGTTTTCATTTTCAATTTCAAGATTTTTTTTAATTTCAGTTAGACGATTTTGCGTATCCATAGCCATTTCAAGACTTTTCAAATTGACAATTTTTCCTTTTTCAACCAAAATAGTCTCTGCCAAAGCATTATTTTTTCCTTCCACAATGGGAACATAAAATTTCAATGCTGCGAGCAACAACACAATAATAGCTAAAATTCCCAATGAAAAAAACATTCCTTTGTTCCCGCTTTTCAAAAAAGAATTGTCCTCCTGCTGAGTTTGATGCAAATTTATAGTGGTCATTTTTTTTGCCCCGTTGAATTCGCCTTTGGCGACTATTCAACTGGGGTATTAACTCCTTTTATTATGTTTTTATTTTTTTATTTACGCTTATATTCCTCTATTCCTCGCAGAGCAAGACCGATTGCGACAGAAAAAGAAGCTCCCAGTTGAGATACTAATGGTTTAGCGTTTTCATCAACTAAAATTCTTTTCCAAGGATCTCCCACAGTAACAGGCATTCCAAGCGAACTAGTGAGATATTCCTCAAGACCTTTCATTTTTGATGTGCCGCCTGAAATAAAAATCCCATCAATGCGCAAGTTTTTATTTTTCTCTCTACAAGCATTCAATATTCGTTTTGATTCGCTCGCAATCAACTCCAACACAGGAATAACGAGCGCTGATTCTCTGCTATTTATTAAATCCTTATCTCCCTTTTTAAAACTTTCTGCCCGTTGCCTTGAAACAGCCATACTATCAACAATAGCGGTCGTAATTTCATTTCCACCAGCATCAATATTTCGATTGACTGTCACGACTCCTTTTTCTACTAAAATCATATTAGCTGCTCGAGAACCAATGTCGATAATAAAAAAATTGCCAACATCCTCACCTACCAAGCAGCGTGCAATTGAAAAAGTTTCCAATTCGATGGCTCTAACTTCCATATTCATTCCGGAAACAAGTCTGTCGTAGTGTTCAATGTCTTTTTTTGGCGCAGCAACAAGAAGGACTCGTATTCGTTTGCTGTTATTTTTTTCCAAATTTTGCTGCGACACTTTGTCCGCTTCAAGATGTTCAATAATCTCCCAACTCATTGCGACCTCATCGAGAGAACTTGGGATATATTTGTGAGCCTCAAATTGAATGGCTCTGGCAAGCTCATCCTGCTGCATCTCAGGCAATTCAATGATTGTTATAAGCCCACTAAATCCAGGAATGGAAACATACGCCCTTGAGCCTCGTTTCAATTTCATTTTCGCAATTAAATTCTTGAGCGCGCTGTTTAGTTTTTGTTCATAAGAAGAAACATTTGCACCTTTTGGCTGATCACCTTGCCCACTCCAATTCAAGTCAACGACCCCATAATTTTCCAATTTGGTTTTTTGATTTTCAAAGGAAAGCTCCACAACTTTAATTGAGGACGTTCCGAAATCTATTCCGACAAAGTGATTGTCTACTTTCTTTAAAAATTCAAACATTTTTGTATTTATTTTAGTCTAAAACTTGCAGATTATGTTATCATAATAGTAAAAAGTCATTAAACTTTTTGGTATTGTCGTTCGCTCGGAGATAAAAGTGCTCTTTTATCTCACTCACTTTACTAAATAATAACATAATTTTGAAAAACAAACAACAGCTCTTGTTTATTATTTTTCCACAATGACACCATTATCATACCATAATTTTGAAAAACTTTCTTAAGAAAACACATTTCATCATATTGGACACATTATTTCCCATTTCTTGCATTAACTGCAAAAAAGAGGGTTCTTGGCTTTGCGACAAATGTCAAAATAACATTCACATTAATGAAGAACATCTGTGTCCAATATGTGAAAAAATGATCACTCCGGACGGACGAACTTGTCTTTCTTGCAAAAGAAAAAGCTTCCTTGATGGACTCCTTGTTGCAGCTTCCTATTCCCAATTTCAAATTTCAAAAGCAGTTCATCTTTTCAAATATCGCTTCGTGGATGATTTGCACATTCCTCTGGGAAACTTATTTGTAAACGTCCTGAGAAAAACAGAACTCCCACTACCCAACATCATAACACCAGTGCCACTTCACAAAAGAAGGCTCCGCTGGCGAGGATTCAATCAATCAGCGCTGCTCGCAAAACATCTTGCGGATAATTTATTGCCTCAAAACAAAATACCATTTGACGAAAACATTCTTATTCGCAATCGCTACACGTCGCCACAGATGAAAATAAAAGATCACATTTCGCGCAAGCAAAACATTGCCGGAGCATTTTCACTCTCTCCTGATGCGGAAATTAAAAACAAAACTGTTTTGTTAGTTGATGACATCGCCACCACCGGCTCCACGCTTTTTGAATGTGCCAAAATCCTTAAGGAAGCTGGGGCAAGCGAGGTTTTTGCAATTGTAATTGCTCGGCAGGAAACGAAGAGTTAATGGTTAAGTGAGTGTTTTTTTGCTATACTGACAATGTAGTAACTGATACCATATTAAAAAATCTAACATATGTCTCAAAATCAACAAACAAAATACCAGGAATTCATCTATAAAAATAAACGTGTCATAGAAAGTGTCACATTATCATGCAAAAAAAGACTAACAAAAAATCCAAGAATAACAACGGAGGAGCTTTTCACTGCACTCAGCAAAGAGTTTGGGGATGTCTATTATGAAGATAAAAACCTCTGGATTGCATATTTTAAAAAAAATATTCCTAGCATTTTACGTGAAATAGCTGAGGATGCGCGCTTGGAAAGCCTTGTATTAGAACAAAAAAAATTTTCATTTCAAGATGCTAATGATGAATTGCGAAACAATTTCAAAACTAACAAATATCACATCTCATCACTTACCAATCTTCCAGGAGATGAACACATTGAAAAAAGCTTACCTACTGGAGATATAGACGATCAGGAAGATCCCGTAGAGTTTACAATAGTAATCCCACCCAGGGAAATGCCAAAAAAGGAAATAGAAACTGCACTGAAGCACCTAGAGGTAGAGCCGGAATTAGATCTACATTTAAAACCAATTTCCAAAAAAACTCTCGATGAAGGAAGAGATAACAACTTCCCTTTTGGCAAAGGCATGTTGAAATAACTTTAAATATTTATTTTTCAATATTAAATTAATTTGAGTTTTACTGTTCTAATTTAACCACTCCTGCTTCAACAAGCGCGCGATAATGATCGGGCTTGCTACGCAGCAAATATTCAATAACCTTTCCTTTGACGGGCAAACTTTTCAGTCCATTTTTTTGTGCAAATTTTTCAATTTTTTCCAGCGCTTCAGCCATCTGTTTTTTTTCTTCCACCAAAAGTTCTATCGCCCCAATATTATAAACACCTTTGTCATCATAAACCACATTGTCAAGATCAATAACAAATTCTTCTTTTTTGAATTTTTTTCTTGTTGTGACGCAATTGCAAAAAGGTTTATAACCAAAAGCTTCAATATCACTTTCAAAATCATTTATTTTTGCAATCGCAAAAATTTCCCTTATTTTTTCCTCCCCTTCAATTTCTTGATATTGCTGCGAAAAATTTTTATCGCCCAAGTGCATCGGCAATTTCAATTCAAAATCCTCTCCTCTTTTTCTCAGCCAAATGTCATTTTTCGTCAGTGCAAATTCATCAGTGTCATAATAAACATCTGTAAAAGTTTTTTCACCAACAAAATCAGCTCCCCCAACAAGCCTCTCAATGTCGCTTTCAGAAAGTATAAATTTTTTCTCTACTTCAAACATAATAGTTAGTTTATAAAGTTCATAAAGTTATAAAGTTTATGAACGGAAAATCACCAGACAAATCAAAAACAATTCAATGCCATAACTTGTCTAAAATTAAATTATCATCAAGCAACAACTTCCACATTTTCCTGCGTTATGATTTTTTCATTTATGCAGCATTTTTTCATAATGAAAAAAGCTGCTGATAATAATAGAATATTAAGTAGAAAAGGCCATTGCACATTTTTGACGAATAGTGCGCCTGCCAATAATGGTCCAACAATCATAGAGACGGACATTATTGAGGCCATAATCCCCATAACCTCTCCTCTTTTTTGAGCGCCTGCCACACTTGCAATCCCACTAGACATCAAAACGCGAAGTGTTGATTGACCAACTGTGGTCAAGAGAAGACCGGCAGCAAAAAAAGCGAAGATTTTTAAATCCAGAAAAACAAAACCCAAAATCATAACCACAAAAAACCAGATCTCCAAATCAACTTCTTTGAAATATTTAAGCCATATTCTCTTGAGCGCAAAACCTTGATTGATAACAAGAATAACTCCCATAGCCGTGAAGAGATATCCTGTTGCGGAAGCTGAGAAACCAAAAACTGATTTCACAAAAAGTGCAAAAATTGATTGCATTCCTGCAAAAGCAATACCAAAAAGAAACCACGCTATGTATCGAGACCTGAGCATCCTGTCTTTCATTGCACTGAAAAGTGGAATGAATGGATTTATCGGAATTTTTTTGACAGCATTTTTGTTATGATTTGTTTCTGGCAAAAAGAAATATGCACCGATTGCGTTGAACATTGCCAAGAATCCCACAAACCAAAATGGAAGTGCTGGCGAAATTCCTCCAAGCGTTGCCCCAATAACAGGACCTATCATAAAACCGATTCCAAAAACCGCACCGATCAGTCCTAGATTTGTGGTTCGTTCTTTGTCATTTTTCGCAATATCCAACAAATAGCTTTGTGCGATTGGAAAATTTCCTGCAGCTGCTCCGTCAATAATGCGTCCCAAAAACAAAAGCCAGACAGAATTTGCTGAAGCAAAAACAAACCAACCAAAAGCCGTGCTTGCGATGCTGATAATCAAAATCGGCCTGCGTCCAATTTTATCGGAAAGTGCTCCCAGAAATGGACTGCTCACAAAAGAAAAGAATGCAAAAACTGAAAAAAGCAGGGTTACCACAAAAGAAGAAACACCAAAACTTTCCACATAAAAAGGCAGCACAGGAATAATAATACCCAGACCTATTACATCAACCAGAACCGTCAGGATAATTATAATTTTTATTTTTTCAAATTTCATTGAATTATTTTTCCATTACTAATTTCAAATTAACACGCAGAAGAGAAACGTTTTTACATCCTTTGTCCGAAATTTCTTCCAGATTGCCAAGTTTCTTCCTCCTCTTCAACTGGAGTTATGTGATACTTAATAATGGTAACTTTTGAGCCGGCGTAGACATCGCTTTCATCAACTTCTTCTATCATATTTCGCCTATCCTTTTCATACAGTTTACCCTTGGATTCAATATTAAAAACATCAAAATATTCGATTGACTCTTTCATTCCATATTCACCTTTAACATTAAGATTAATTTCTTTTTCTTCTGTTCCAAAATCCTCAATCACTATTTTTATTTTTTCCTCATCAAAAATAGCGGTTACTTTCCCGTCACTTTTTCCGTCGCTCAGTGAATTTTTTACCAACTGAACAAGGTAATTCCCCACAGCATACAATTTTCCAGGAGTTGCAGGAGAGTTAGATTGCTTCGAAGTTTCTTTCCACCAATCTCCAACTATTTGCGGGATGTTGTTTGCTTGGGCTGCTTTGATTTCAAGGCTCGCTTCAAAAATTACATCAGCCATCTTATTTACTTTTAAAGAATTATCCAAACAATTTTTCTTTATCATCACTATCAATTTCTTTTTTTTCACCAATCACTTCTTTCTCATAAACCCAGAAACGTTCACCTTCTGATGACAACTGCCAACCTGATTTTTCAAGTCTTGCCTTTTTCATTTCAGCAGCTGGATCATTTTTTTCAACTGTTTCCATCATCCAATCATCTTCCCCTTCCCTGTGTTCAACAAGTCTGTTGTGAAATTTGTTATACACAATTTCACTTTTTTCCAATTGTGTTTTTTGATCTTCCTCTTTTTTCAAAAAAGGATTCTCAAATGAAGATCCATTCATATGTTTTTTAGTTTATTTATCTTTATTTATTATACTCCACTCCGAAAAATACACAAAAAAGAGTTCATAAGAACTCTTTTTTAATTTGCGGAGAAGGAGGGATTCCTCTTCCTCCGCAATTTCTCGCGAGTACGCAGAGAAATTTCTCCTCCAGAGCCTGGGTTTCTAAAAAAGCAAAACCGTTTGCTTTTTTAGAATACCCTTCGAATCCTTCCTCTTTTTCAAATACATAAAATAGAGTCCCCCAAAAGGGACTCTATTTTATGTATGCGGAGAAGGAGGGATTCGAACCCTCGAGGGGTTTTACCCCCTGCCTCGTTAGCAGTGAGGTGCTTTCGGCCTCTCAGCCACCTCTCCTAAAATATTCAATTGTGAGGAAGCGAAGAGATTCGAACTCTTGATGGGTCGCCCCATGACAGTTTTCAAGACTGTTGCCTTCAACCGCTCGGCCACGCTTCCAAATTGTTTTTTCCAAAAACATAAAAAACTGATGCCTCGCAGTTGCCCTGGTTTTCTTTTGAAAACCTTCAAATGCTCCTATTTCGCATTTGAACCACTCGGACATGCTTCCTTCTTTTTTCAACTCCACATATCATAACAGCTAGAAACATATTTGTAAACCCGCACACTCAATAATATAAATAGCATACAACACTTTGAGTGTGTGGGTAAATATGCTAGAATTGAGCCAAGTCTATCTAAACGAATATACCTCAGTGAAATATGTCTGCTTGCTAGCAGAATTTCACGGGGCAAGAAAATATGTCATTTGATCTTAGAAATTCCAAGCCGCTTCATTCAGCTAATATACCCACAAAATCAGGTCATATTCAACAAGAAAAAATAGAAGAAAAGCAGCCCGTAGAGCAAGATGATTCATATCGAAAAAATAATTCAGGAGAAGTTTTGCATCAATGGAAGGCACCAGAATTTGAAGTATACGAAAAAAGTGCTCGATGGTATATTATTTTTGGACTTTTTATTGTTGCCATGATTGCCTATGCAATGAGCACCAATAGCCCCATTATGGCAATAACCTTCATCTTGTTAGGTATTGTTGGATATATCTACTTGCAAAAAGATCCGCGTGTTATCACCTTTTCTATAACATCCAAAGGGGTTACAGCTGACAAGGAAATGTATTTATACGAAAATATACATTCCTTTTGGATTTTTTATGATCCAAATCACACCAAAACTATTAGTCTTCACACAAAAGCTTCTATGCTTCCATTTGTTCATATACCTCTTAACAATGAGGATCCAGTAAAAATGCGCGAATTTTTAATGCAAAACATTCCCGAAATTAAACAAGATCCAGGATTGATTGATGCAATTGAACGCGTTTTACATATCTAACTAACTTACAACCAACAACAAACAACGTACAACAGGGGCTCTGGTATTGCTTTATTTTAATTTTTATCGTAGACTGAGTTCTGTCAGATAAAGACTACCTACGATATTGTTTTAATCGTATTTATTGAATTTTGTTGTTAGTTGTTAGTTGTAGGTTGTTAGTCATAAGAGAAGTGCTTGTAGCTCAGTGGATAGAGCGTCTGGTTGCGGTCCAGAAGGTCGCAGGTCCGATTCCTGCCTAGCACACAAATGAATGAAATGAGTTTGAGGGCTTGGAGTGAGTGAACGATTTCACTCACGTCAGGAATCGGACGCCGGAGCAATTTTCGTCAGCAGACGAAAATGCGAGGCGGTGGCCAGACAAATTTTTGCGTCGGCAAAAATTTAGTCGAGGCCGATTCCTGCCTAGCACACAAATTTAGCACACACATTTGTCGGAAAATGTCAGGAATTTAAAGGTCTTGACATTTTTCGATAAAAGGAGTATAATATAAGATTATAGTTTTTTTACAAAAACCAGCACACTTGTTGTGCAAAAACCAGGAGGTTAACCGATGGAAGAAAAAGAGATAACGATGCTTCGCACCAAGCTCATCAGCACAGCCAGAACACTGCTAACACAGCTTCATGACATTATCCCAGAAGAACCTCTGGGAAGTTTCAAAGGTGGAGATGGTTTGGAATCAGAAGGAATGATTGTTAACCATACTCAAAATGTGATTGATGTTAGTCGCAAAGAAGGGAATGTGGAAATTATCACAGAATGCCTGCGATCGTTAGAAAAAATCGACGAAGGTTCTTACGGCGAATGCGATGAATGCGAAAAGCCTATCGCCACTGGCCGCTTGAAACTTTCCCCTTATTCCAATCTTTGCACTCAATGCAAAAGCGATCAGGAAAAAGCCAACAAACACCTGTGCATTGTTTCTGATCAGGGACCACACTCCTGCGTTAGCATCAAAACAATCAGGCAGCGCCTGTATTCGTGCATCGCACACGCCTAAAAATTACCCCGCCCCGGGAACAGAAATGTTTCCGGGGATTTTTTTATTCCCAAGATTATCACTAGATACAAAATATCCAATGAGCTATAATTTAAGTATGGATTTTTTGAAGATGAAATTGGAAAAACTGCCGCGCATAGGGATGAAATATGGCGCAATTTTAAAAAAACTCAACATTGAAACGGTGGAGGATTTTTTGTTGCACTTCCCTTTTCGCTATGAAGATTATTCTGAGCGAATCTTAATTGAAAATCTTGCCGCTGGCGAAACGGCGACTGTGATGGGAGAAGTTGTCCAAAGTAAATTGGTGCGCACTTGGAAAAAGAAGATGATGATCACGGAGTGCTTCGTGAGCGACGAAACTGGCACAGTGAGGGCTGTGTGGTTCAATCAACCCTATGTCAGTGATTCACTCACTGCTGGTAAGGGTGTTAGACTTGCTGGAAAAGTTTCGCAAGATACAAAAGGAATGTTTTTTTCCAATCCAGCTTGGGAACTTTCTTCTCGCACCCCAACCAATACAGGAAGGCTTGTCCCAATATATCCAGAAACTGAAGGGCTTACTTCAAAATGGATTCGTTGGCAAATGCAAAACATGATTAAATATGCTGATGCGCTTATTGATCCAATTCCGGAAAATATTTTAAAAGGTTTACATTTACCAATCCTAAGTGAAGCTGTAAAATCTTTGCACTTTCCAAAAACTCTCAAGGAATTTGAACTTGCGCAAAAACGTTTCGCTTTTCAACAAATGTTTTTGGTGCAACTTGCAACTCAGCGTGTCAAAATTTCATGGGACAAACAAAATGCTGTTTCAATTGCTTTTAATGAAACGTTAACCAAATATTTCGTCGAGTCACTTCCCTTCACTCTCACTGACGCTCAACGCAAAGCCGCCTTTCAAATTTTGAAAGATTTGGAAAAGCCTTTGCCAATGAATCGCTTGCTCAATGGCGACGTGGGCAGCGGAAAAACAATCGTGGCCGCTATGGCTTGTTTAAGTGCCATTAATGCTGGTTTTCAAGTTTCAATAATGGCTCCAACTGAAGTGCTCGCCAAACAACACTATCTAACACTTTGTGGACTATTTAAAAATAGTGAAATAAAAATAGCATTGTTTACCAATTCATATCGTGAGATAAATAATTTCCAATTTCCAATTTCCAATTTCCAAATAAATCCAAATGTTGAAAATCCAAAATTAAAAAATACAAAAAAAATACGAGATTCACGGGATGATTTTTTAGAAAAATTAAAATCTGGGGAAATTAATTTAGTTATTGGGACTCATGCACTGATTCAAAAAGATATTCATCCTGTTAAATCCCCGACTAATGGTCGGGGTGCGAAGCAATTTAACAGGGTAAAATTTAAAAATTTAGCTTTAATTATTATCGATGAACAACATCGTTTCGGTGTGGCTCAACGTGCTTTTTTGCAACAGCAGATTGCTGATATTAACGACGGCTTGCCTGGTAAGATTCCGCATTTGCTCACGATGACAGCAACTCCGATTCCCCGCACACTGACTTTGGCTTTTTTTGGAAATCTGGATATTTCAGTGTTGGATGAAATGCCAAAAAATAGAAAACCCATTGTCACTGAGATTATTTTGCCAAGCAAGAGAAAAGATATCTATGATTTTGTGCGCAGCGAAATTTCCAAAGGTCATCAAGCTTTTATCATTTTTCCACTTGTTGAAGAATCGGAAAAACTAACTGAACTAAAAGCTGCAACCCAGGAACACGAAAGATTGTCTCGGGAAATTTTTCCAGATTTAAAATTAGGACTCCTGCACGGAAAATTAAAGGCTAGTGAAAAAGAGCAAGTGATGGCTGATTTTAAAGATAAGAAATATAACATTTTAGTCGCCACCAGCGTGGTGGAAGTTGGTATTGATATTCCAAATGCTACTGTGATTGTGATTGAAGATGCAGAAAGATTTGGTCTTTCGCAACTTCATCAATTTCGCGGACGAGTCGGCAGATCAGACAAACAATCATATTGTTTTCTTTTTACTGGCAGCAAAACCGTCAAAGCCAAATCGCGCCTAGGTGCAATGGAAAAAACATCCAGCGGTTTTGCGATTGCCGAAGAAGATTTGAAACTGCGTGGTCCCGGAGAATTTCTTGGCACGCGTCAATCCGGTCTTCCCGACATCGCCATGGAGCATTTGTCCAACGTAAAGCTCATTGAAATCGCCCATGATTATGCCGAGCAAACACTGCAAAACAGTCCCGATTTGGCAGACTATCCCCTTTTGCAAAAAGAGCTTGGAAAATTCCAAAGTAATGTACACCTTGAATAACTGTGCATAATTTATAAATTGATAGTTTAAATAAAAAAAGCTATAATATAAAGACTTATTTTTAAAATAAATAGTAATTTTAAAGGCTAAATTTTAAATTTTAAATCAAATCTAAATGTCTAAATTTTAAAACATTTAAATTATTTGAAATTCATTTAAAATTTAAAACTTAAAATTTAAAATTATTGACAGCAAAAATCGCTGTAGCAATATTTTCTAATAAATTAAATTTACAAACAAAATGAACAAATCAATTTTCAAGGCTTATGACATTCGAGGACTTTATCCTCAAGATTTAAACGGACAAGATGCGTATCAGATTGGACGTGCAATTGTGCAGCATACTAATGCAAAAACCATTGTGATCGGAGCTGATATGCGTACTTCATCGCCAGAAATCCAAGCGGGCCTTATGCGAGGCATTACCGAACAAGGAGCTAATGTTATCAACATCGGACTCGTGAGCACACCAATGTTATATTTTGCTTCTTGGAAATTAAATGTTGACGGTGGTGTTATGATCACAGCATCGCACAACACTGCTGAGTGGAATGGTCTTAAACTTTGCAAAAAAAATGCAGTGCCAATTGGAGAAGGAGATGGAATGGAAGAAATTCGTGATCTCGCACTTGGTGGAAAATTTACGCAAAGTGAAATTATTGGAACAATCGAAAATAACGAAACATTAAAAAAAGAATATTCTAAATACATTTCCAGCTTTTTCAAAAGTGGATTTAACAGAAAAAAAATTGTCATCGATTTTGCTAATTCTGTTGGTGCGTTAGACAAAGACATTTTTGAAAAATTTCCTGATGATGTTGAGCCTGTTTATCTTTTTGAAGAACTGGATGGAACATTTCCAAATCACGAAGCAAATCCACTAAAACTTGAAACATTAGAGGCTTTGCAAGAAAAGGTGTTGGCAGAAAAAGCCGATTTAGGAATTTCTTATGATGGCGACGCTGATCGCGTTGGCTTTGTTGATGAAAAAGGAGAGATAGTTCCAATGGATTATATGATAGCATTGCTCGCTGAAGAAACTCTAAAAAAATATCCTGGCGGTACGATTTTAATGGATTTGCGTTCATCTAATGCAGTCAGAGAGGTTATCGAGGAAGCTGGAGGAAAAGTGCATCGTTGTCGTGTGGGGCATTCACTGATCAAAGGACAAATGCGCAGAGATGATGCAATTTTTGCTGGAGAACTTTCTGGTCATTATTTCTTTGAAGAAAATTCCAAAGCCGAAATGACAACACTAGCTGTTATCACATTATTAAATCTGTTGAATGAAACAGGCAAAACAATGTCGGAGCTGACTGAAAACCTTAAGCGCTATTTCCATAGTGGAGAAATAAATTCAGATGTTGAAGATAAGGTTGGAATGATGAATAAGCTTAAAGAAATTTATAAAGAAGGAACACTTGATGAACTAGATGGCGTGCGTATTGATTTTGCTGATTGGTGGTTTAATGTTCGCGCCTCAAACACTGAACCGAAACTTCGTCTCAACCTTGAGGCAAAAACCAAGGAATTAATGGAGCAAAAACGCGAAGAACTGCTAAACATTATCCGAGGATAAAAAATTATACACATTCCTGCAGGTGCATGAATGTGTATAATTTCAAAAACAAAAATCGGAGTTCTTCTCCGATTTTTTATATCCTAAGTCCTACTTCCTAAACAATAAATCCAACTTTCCCTTTCACTTCATCAAGCTTTGCCTTAGCAATTGGACGGACTTTGGCGGCTCCGTCGGCAAGAATTTTCAAAACTTCTTCTTCTGAAAGTGCATTGAATTTTTCTTGGAATGGTTTTAGAAATCCAATGATAACTTCAGCCAATTCAGTTTTGAAATCACCGTATCCCCTGCCTACATATAATTTTTCAATTTCCTTGGGAGATTTTTCTGAAAATGCAGCGTAAATATTGATCAGATTTTTGAGTGCTGGTTTATCATCAGAATAAATAATCTCACTGCCAGAGTCAGTTACGGCCTTTTTAATCTTGCGTCTGATTGTTTCTTCATCATCCAAAAGTTCGATGCGGTTATACACAGATTCGGCTGATTTACTCATCTTTTTCTCTGGATTATCCAATCCCATCACCCTCCCGCCTACGCCAAAGCTTCGGCCGGCAAGCATTCCCTCTTCTTTTATAAATGCTTTTGGAATAATAAAAGTTTCGCCAAATTTTTGATTAAATCTTTTGGCCAAATCGCGCGCCAACTCCACATGCTGTTTTTGATCTTCCCCAACTGGCACAACCTCAGTTCCATATAGCAAAATATCAGCCGCCATTAAAACAGGATAATCAAAAAGCCCAACAGCAGCGCCTTCGCTTCCTCCTTTTTGAGTCTTATCTTTAAATTGTGTCATTTTTTCCAATTCTGGCATTTTTGCAATCGTGTTTAAAATCCACATCAGTTCTGCGTGCTCGGAAACTTGTGACTGAATGAAAATGGAAGATTTTTTTGGATCGATTCCGGCAGCTAAATATATTTTGGCAATTTCAATGGTTTTTTTTCTGAGCGTTTCTGGATCTTGTGGCACCGTGATGGCATGCATATCAACCACACAAAAAATAGATTCGAACTCGTCTTGAAGTTTGACCCAATTAGCAATGGCTCCCAAATAATTTCCAATATGCAAGTTTCCACTCGGCTGAACACCTGAAAAGATTCGCTTACGCAAGTTCATATGGTTATAGAGTTCATAAAGTTATAAAGTAATGATACCTAAAATAGGCATTTTTTGCAAACAAAAGCCCAGATTCAACTCTCAACAATCAACTTACAACCAACAACATTTTGGGCATTTCTGTGTTTGTTGTCTGTTGATAGTTGTAGGTTGTGAGTTATCTTTAGAATTTTGCCCATCCAAAGATTTCGGTGAAGTTTCCGACGATGATTTGGATGATGTTTTCTCTTCTTTTTGGAGTAAGAAGTGCAAAATCATTGGAGATTGCCTCGTTGCCAGAGGCATCAATTGATTTTACTTTAAAGTTGTATACTGTTCCGGGTTTAAAGACTGTGATCACTCCAATGTGATTGTTGGTTAAATTGTCAGTGATTTTAATTTCTTTTTCTTCTCCATTTCTACCTTCTTTGTAAAGAATGCTAGTGGTTGCTTGCTCATCTGTTTTCCAAGAAATGATAGCTTGGACTTTATCTGATTGAGTAAGGGCGCTATCAGTTTTGATGTTATCGATTTTCGGTGCAGATTGATCTTGACCAGTAGTAAGATCTGGAGCCTTGAGAGTTGATTCTGTGCCTTGTTCGTCTCTTACTGTGATTGTTATGGCAAATGTCGAACCTTGATCAAGATTAATCAATTCAATTCTGTGATCGGTGCTGAGTTCTCTTGCTCCTTGCGAACCAGTTTTCTGTCCATCTTTAATATTAGCATACGACACATTGGAATCAGTAGGAACATTAGTTTTAAAGACAATTATTGCACCATGTTCAGTTACACTGTTAATAGCAACATCGGTAATTTTGGCTGGAGATTTTGGTTCAAAAGTATTATCAGATGATGCAAAGAATCTTCCATCCTTATCCTTGCCCTTAACTCTGTAATGATAAACTGCTCCTTGATTAAGATTGGAAAGATTGATGGAATGTTCAGTAGCATAAGCGCTGTTTTCTTTTTTGTCTCCATAGCTAGTAGAAAGTCCGTATTCTACCGTTGAAGTAGTTTCTTGATCAGTTTCCCAAGAAACAGTAGCTGTGCCGAGATTTTTTGATTCTACTTTGATTGAGGAGATTGAAGATGGCGAAGCGGTAGTAAAAGAAGATTCAGATGATTGACCAATGTTACCGGCAGCGTCAGTAGAAGAAGCAACGTAGAGATATTTAGTTCCTGGTACAAGCCCCGTAAGAACAACGGAGTGGGATGCCACGTAATTATCAACGTCACTATTTACTGTGCTATCAATTGCACCGCTTTCTGAGATATCAGCAACTCCATATCTAACCGTGCTATTACCCTTCTCATCACTGTCCCAAGTGATGGTTACACCTTCCCCAATAATATTAGAAACTTTCACATTGCTAATTGTTGGCGGCAAATTATCTCCGCCAGTGATACTTCCCTGCGCAATCATTTTATCCAGAGTTGTAAAATCTTTTTCATCACTTGAAACAGCAACTGCGTCCGGCAGATTATCTTTGCAAGTTACTTTGTAGTAATGCTTGGTGGAAAAAAGCATACCTGTTAGAGCGATAGAGTGAGCCTTGTTGTAGGTATCAACTTTTTCTTGCACCGGCACATAGGCATAGCTACCGGGAGCCGTACCGTATTCAATAAAACAGTTGGCAACCTGGTCGGTTTCAAATGAAATTACTGCCGCTGTATCAGTAAGCATCGAAGGATTAACATCTTCAAAGGTTATCGTTTCCAAAGCTGGATGATCAAGACTAGCATCTAGTGGCATATCAAAAGAATATTCTGCAGAAGTGGTGTCATTGCCGTAGATGTCACTGGAAATTACCTTGTAATAATATTTAGAATTAACATTGTCTAAATCTGAAATGATATACGTGTGACCTTTTTGCAACGTCGTTTCTTCAGCCAATGTTATGTACGGTCCTCCGACAGATATGGAATATTTAACTTGAGATGTTGCATCTTCATTCGTTACCCAAGTGATTGCAGCTTGGTTGATTGTGACCATCGGATGCAAAACACTTGTAATTATCGGTCCTGCTGTATCAGTATCAGTAGTAAAATTGTATAGCAGTCCAGCGTTATCAGCTATTGTCTCTCCACCATCATCATCCACTGCTTTGATTGAAAAATAGTATTGAATGCCTCTTGTTAAATTAGTAATGATTTTTGAATGTGTGGTTTCTTTTTTCTGATCTTCAAAAACAATTGGTTCGGTTAAGACGGCTCCGATATGATTTTCGGAATAAGAAATACTGGAAGGCACAGACACATTTGTTGTCCAATTGATGCGCGCCTCATTTTCCCCTAGCACAGTAATTTCAACGTTGGTAATAGCGGATCCATTTGCAGTAGTGAAAGAATATCCATCAGTTCCTTGCACGCTTTCTCCAGTTTGTCCTGATGCATCAATTGATTGCAATTTAAGATAATATGTTTTGTTAGGAGAAAGATTGGTTAAAGTTAAATTGTGTTTTCCTATGCCACCAGTGTTATTTGCCATCGTCATTATTCCTTGCACTCTAGCATCACTAAAATCTCCACCTGTTTCGTCGATATATGCCACCATTGAATTTGAAATGGTGTCAGTATCCCAAGAAACGAACGCTGTTGTTGAAGTTATGCTAGAAACTGAAACTGCTGATATTACAGGTTCGGTTGAGGGAGTTGAACCTCCACCACCTTCACCGGCATCTTGAATACCATTGGCTTTTCCATTCACAATAGCAGAGTAAGAGGAAATATTCCCATCACTATCATTGGTGGCAACGCGATAATAGTAGTTTGTGTCTCCCGAAACAGAATTGTCACCATAATAGTTTGTCAGACGGTTTGGGATAGTGTCAATCAAGGTCCAATCGTTTTGATCAACAGAACGATAAATTTTATACGAACCAAAACCAGGATCAGGCAAGGCGGCAACTTTCCAAGCAACAAAAAGTCTAAATTCTGAGGGAACAATATCCAGATTAGATGTGTCTTGCACCATTGCCGAAGCAGGAACTTCTGGCGTAGTAGCGCTAGAAATTACCGAAGTAAAACTATTGGCATTTTTAACTTGAAAATACACCGTGGCAGGAGTTGAAGCTAAAGTAATTTCCTTAGTTGCATTATACGGTTCCCAAGAAGCTCCAACCAAAGTTGGACTAGTGGAAACTTTCATTTCAAGCGGTGTAGCATCGGTGGCATCCAGTGTAACTATTGCAGGAATTACTGAAGCATTAACCTTAATTGGCACTGCTCCCAAAACTGGAACCATTGTATTCAAGGTAAAAGCACTGGAATCTTTTTGGGTGGTATTAGGACCCGCTTCATTATCAGTTACCACAACTCTGATTTTTGCGTCAGCAATATTTACATCGTTACCTAGTTGATCTGCCGCATTCCAAGTCACTGAATAATTTAAGTAATTCACTTCTTCTACTGTTTTAGGATTGCTTGCTCCAGCAGAAAGTCCACTTGTAATCTGAGTGTAATTAGCACCATTGTCTAGCGAGTAGTAGTAACTTGGAGTCAGTAAGTTTGGAGTAATAATTCCCTCTGTGGTATCAGGGTCGCGCACTGAAAAATCAATAGCAACCGAGCCGCTCTCGTTTTGAATAGCAGACATTCCGCCTGCTCCATTAACTGGAAAATCAGGATTAAATTCTGGCTTAGCATTAACAGCGTATTTAAGACTAACATCTGACAAAGTTGGAGTAACCGAAGTGTCAGCGGTTGTTAAAAATGCTTTGTATTGAATCCATTGATCATCAGTACTGTCAGTTAAAGCTGTTGGTAAAGTCTCACTGCCATCTGGCGCGGTGAAATATGATTGACTGGTTCCATCAGTTCCCATCCAGGAAGTCCAAGAATTTCCGTCAGCTGAGGAGCGAAGCTGGAATTTAACATCAGTTTGCACTGGAAGATTTTCTGTCCATAAAATTTTATTCGGGATGTTAGCCTGCGAAGTTGTGTCGTATGGGGTTGAGATAATTGCCGGTGGAAGAATTTCGTAAGCAATATTAATATTGCTTAACGTTGGTGTAACGGTAGCATCAGTAGTTTTTAAACTGGCGGCAAAATCTAAAGCTCCGTTGGCGGATATTACAAAACCTCCTGCAGCTTCCCACTGGGCTTGCGTGATTGCTTCAATGGTTGCTTTAACCATTCCCTCTGTTTCTAAATTAGCCAGACTGGAATTTGTCCATGCGCTGCCGTTCCAATATTTCCAAGTTGTGCGGTTATCAAAAGAAACTAAATATTTTAGAGTTGTATTAGTTGGAGTATCTTGCGTTAAGGTCACACCATTAATATGCCCCCAGGTTGAAGTGTTTTTTTGAGATGTTGGGGAGGTTGTGATGTAGGAGGGAGAAATTGGATATGATATATTTGGGTAACGAACTATGACAATTCCAGAACCACCCATTGCACCAGTAGTCGTAACACATCTTTCTGCGCCTCCACCTCCACCACCAGTATTTACAGTACCAGCAGTTGGTGCAGTCCCACCAGTACAAGAATCACCACCTCTAGCACCAGCACCGCCTCCGCCTATTCCACCTAAACCAGCTGTTGCAGCTGTAGTAGGATTAGAATATGTTGAGCCACCACCGCCACCAGCATAATATGCAGGTGTACCAGAAATTGAATATTCTAACCCGTTACCGCCGTTACCACCATGATTAAGATATCCGTTACCACCTACCGCTCCAGCGCCACCACCACCACCGGCAGGAGAACCAGAAATAGATACATATAAACCGCCATTATTACCCTGTCCACTAGTACCAAGACCAAATGTTGCAGTACCACAGATTGAGGCTGCGCCACCACCGGAGCCACCATTTTTTCCACTCACATCACAATTTTGCGTAGCACCGCCACCGCCGCCAATGGCAGTTATAGAAGAAAAGACAGAATTATTACCATTTGAACCACTTATTCTATTACCACCTCCGGCACCGCCACCCCCAACAGTAACGTCTATAGCCCCGGATGATACTGCGAAAGATGAATTGTAAATCAAACCACCACCGCCTCCGCCAGCACCATCATATGAACCACCGCCACCACCGCCACCAGCAACAACCAAAACTTCAACATCACCAGATTCAGCTGAAGTAAAAGTTCCACTAGAAGTAAATTTATGTATAGTATATCCACCTACATTTGTAATAGTTCCTCCCGATCCACCTGATATAAAATTTGAATTCGTATTATATAAAGTTGCCATGCTATCAGAAAAATCCGTCCCACTCGCCGCATCTTGCTGCACGAAATTCCCTTCATTGGCCAATGTAAAATCAACAGATGTTGTTGCTGTTTGGTTTTTTGGATACGAAGAATGAGAAATCGTCAGATCGGCAATACCTGGCACAATCAAACCATCGTATGAAAAAGTAACTTGGTATTGAATATTTTTCTTGGCACCCAAAAAAGCTAAACTTTGTCCATTTGTAACAATTGTCCAATCCCCACCGTTGGTCCATGTACCATCGGCAGTAGTGGTGTCGCCCGCTCTTACGCCAACCACAATTGAAGAATCAGCTGGCGCTGGGCTTGTTCCTGTGTTTGAGCTTATTTCAGTCCAAGATATCGTGCCAAAATTTACCGTCACATCACTCATTTTCACTGCAGAAATAGTATTAGCTGAATACGCATAAGCTTGTGCGTTCTTAGCAGAAAGAGCAAAAAATCCCGCACAAAAAAACAACGCGAGCAAGAAAAATTTTAATTGTATTTTATTTTTGAAAAACATTTCAATCCTAATTAATCTAATTTTAATTTATGCAAATTTTCAATAACCAATTATTTTACACAACGCACTCTATACAAACCACTTTTAAGTCCTTGAGCTTCAGTGCCGTCAGTAAATCTTCTATAAAATGCCGCATCCGTAGGATCAGCTGAAGATTGTTCATTTGTCCAATAGGCTGCAGCACTCCAGGCTCCAACTAAACTAGCCCTATTTGTATAAATACATAAAAGTTCTGCCCTTGTTGCCAGTCTGCCATCCACCGCCTTACAAAGATTTCTAGCAGTATAGGCTGAAAAATCAATAGAATTATCATCTACTAATAAATTACCAACGCATTGCGGACCAACACAAACTGTTTGACTGGTTTTCCATACAGCCCCTGCACCACCTGTCGAATCCTCTTTATAAACCTGCACTCCGCAAGGGCTATTTTGCCATGGACTATAGCAAACGTTCGAACTGCAAATTAAATTAGTATTGCATTGCGAAGCATCTGTGCAAGCTCCACCTTCCGGTTTCAAGGCAAAAACAGCTCCCGCATCCCCAGAGCCAGTCACATAAACATTTGTTTTTGCTTGTGCATTAAAATCAGTATCGGTCGTATCTACAAAAGAACCTGCTACTGCATTTAATTTCACATCATCTCCCGCCGTAATATTTGCATCCTTAGAAAAATATTTGGTCCACCCTGTTTTATTTGAATTGTGCGTAGCAGTGGTGATTTCATCAGCTCCGCCAGCCCAAGTATTTTGAGCCCAGGTATAGGTCGCACCTTGAATATTGTTTCCTGGAAAAAATATTTGCAGTGCCATAACTGCAATCAAAATAGAAGCCAGTGTTGAAGAAAAGCTGTAGGTAAAAAGTCTGAATTTTTTTTGATACTTTTTGAGATGAGAATACGATTCAAAAGAAAGATTACAAGTCTCGCCTAATTCAGGTCTGCGTTTGCATTCTTGAATTCGAAGATGATTATGTGCGGCTGATTTTATCAAAAGATTCCAATGATCTTTAAAAAATATTTTGGTTAATTTGAAAAATGATTGGGTTTTTTCATTGAGACTTTTTTTGAGCTCCAAAAGTCTTCGCTCGGTCTGCGTTTCTCTTGGTTCCCTGGCAGTTCTAATATCTTTCCACGCATAAATTCTCTCTGATGGCAGGGATTTTTTTTCTTCTGATTCGTTTTTTATTTTTTCATTCAAAGACATTTTTAAACTATCTTTTACTATTTTAAAAACATTCTTTTATTAATTTATTTTAGCATACTTTTTTAATTTCATCTAAAAACAAACTACAAAAAAAATTACACAGAATTATTTAAGTCACTTTTTAACTTTCAACAATCAACTTACAACTAACAACATTTTAGGCGTTCCTGTATTTGTTGTCTGTTGATAGTTGTAGGTTGTGAGTTATTCCTAGAATTGCCGCATCCGAGTCGCTTCGCTCCTTGAAACCCAGCGGTTTCAAACTTCCGCCGCGGGAAAACCCAGTTTTTCCCGACCCCTTTCCTTTCGTCTGGACAAAATTTTTAGAATTTTGCCCATCCGAAGATTTCGGTGAAGTTTCCGATGATAATTTGAATGATGTTTTGTGTTTTCTTGGGAGTGAGCAAGCCGTAATTTGTTGAGGTGGATTCATTTCCAGCCTGATCAAGTGCAATAACTTTGAAATAATATACCACGCCTGATTTGAAGCTTGTGATAACTCCAATGTGTGAAAATGCTGGTGCACTACTTACTTCAAAAGTTTTTTCATCACCATTTTTTCCTTCCTTATATACTATTTTTCCTTTAGATAATTCGTCAGTTCTCCAGGAAATTATTGCTTGAACTTTATCATTTTGAGCCAATGCAGCGTCAGTTTTGATATTTTCTATAACAGGAGAAGTTTCATCTTTAGTTGTGACAATATTTGGGAAATTTTCCTCTGTTTCATTTCCATCTTCATCTCTGACTTTGATTTTAATTGCAAATGTTCCACCAGAAGAAAGGTCTCTCAATTTAATTTCGTGCTTGGCAGTAATGTTTGGATTTCCCTGTAAACCAGAATTTGCCGCATCATTCACATCCGTATAGGTAACCAAGGCATCAGTCGGAACGCTGGTGTTAAAATACAAAATACCGCCGTGTTCAGTGATGCTGTCAGCCCTGAAGTCTGAAATTTTTGGAGGTGATTTTGGTTGGAAAGTTATATCAGATGAACTAAAAATATTTCCTTCTGCGTCTTGACCCTTAACTCTAAAATGATAAGTTTCACCTGGCTTAAGTTCGGATAAAATTATTTGATGCTCTTTCACTTTTGAACTGTCTTCTTTCTTTTGTCCATAAGCAGTTGTAAGTCCATATTCAACGCTTGAGCTTGAAGCCTCCCCGGTTGACCAGGTTATAGTTGCCTGACCAAGTGCAGTTGAAATAACTTTAATAGAAGAAAGTGTTGATGGTTGTTTTGTTGTAAATGATGATTGAGAAGATAGCGTGATGTTTCCAGCTGCATCTGTCGACATTACAGTGAAGAGATATTTGGTATCGGAAACCAAATTATTAACCGTCACAGAATGAGCTGTTGCATATTTATCAACACTTGAATTTACCAACCAGTCAGCTTCCATTTTTGTAAACGTTGCTCCCTCGGCCTCATATGCCACCGAGCTGTTAGCTTTTTCATCAGTATTCCAAGTTATCGTTGCACTTTCACCAGTCACGCTAGCCAATGATACGGCTGAGATTTGTGGAGCTGTTTTGTCTTGAGTGATTTCTCCAATCGTTAATCCTTTTTGAGCAGTTATGAACTGATAACCTTCTGAAGTTACCGAGACATCATTTTTATCGCTGCAAAAAATCCTATAATCATAAGTTGTGGTTGGCAATAACTGCGTTAGCGTGATGGAATGGTTTCTGTAAAAATCTTTTTCTAAACTATCAGAAAGATCGTTGTAATTTTGTGTTAAAACATCTTTAAATTCAATAAGGCATTTTGCTTCTTGATCGGTAACAAAACTAATTACTGCTTTGGTGTCAGTGATGATTGATTCGGTAACCTCGGTGATGGTTTTAAGTGTTCCAAGTGTAGTGAAAGTAAGGGCCGGAATACCATCAGGACTGTAAGCTAGCACTCCAACTTTTCCTGGATTTTCGTCCACTGAAGAATCTATTGCGGTAATTTTTAGATAATATTGAGTTCCACTCTCAAGTCCATCAATATTTATGATATGCGCTACTTCAAATGTTGCTTCTTCGGGAGTAGTTTTAATTAAAGTGTCAGCAGCCAGTGTTGCTCCAGCATAGACTGAAATTGTAGCCTTGGTAGCTACCGGCCTATCATATTTAGAATCTGTGGTTTGGAAATACACAGTGGCACCTTGTTCAGTCACATTGCTGATTTGAATATCATCCTCTTTCCCAGAAATGATAGCGACTCGAGAATCAGTAACCGCTGGAGCGTGTCCAGCTTGAATACAGGTGTTTTTAGAAAGAGCAGAATAGTCTCCGTTTTTGTCCTTGAAACGCACTTGGTAGCAATAGACGTCGTCCGCAATAAGACCGGTGCTTACGAAATAATTTTCATCAATATTGGCAATAGTGCTAACACCGCTCGCAAAATTTGGAGTACAATCGCTTACATCACCGTGATCGGAAGCGCATTTTGCAATTTCATATTGAGCAAACGGATCACCACCCAGATTATCACTAGTACCTTTGATTACTGGAATTTGCCAAGTAAGCATTGATCCGTAGAAATTAATCTCACTGTTTGAAATATCATTAACTTGAGTGCCGGTTGGAGTTTCTGGAGTAATAGCACTTATTGGCTCAAGTGGATCAGAAACATTCCCCAGTTCATCCCTAAAGCGAACGCATATTTTGCGAGCGCTGGCTGCTGGATCTGTTTCAACGATTGTTGTGTCGATATTGTCTGCGTAAGTTATCCAACTGTTAGTAAAGCTGCAAGATCCTTCATGAGTAGCTAAAGGTAAAATCTCTGCCTGCATATTATCACTGTTAGCATCAGTTGCATTGATATGAACTTGATTTGAAGAAGCACTGCGATTAATAACGATTGTTCCCTCTGGCGCAGTAACATCAATTTCTATTGTCTTATCAGTGTCGATATTTGCAGTGATTCCAGCAAGACTTGTGGAATCCTGGGTGTTTCCTGCTGAATCCAAAACTGCTTGCGAAACAATTGCAGCAACTCGAAGATTGCTAACATCCTCAATGCTTCCTGTTGCGCCAACTGTGTAAGTTGCTGTCAAAGTGTTTCCATTTTCGACAGTGCTCATCGGCAGTTGTTTTCCATTATTAAGATTAACTACTAAATTGCCGCTAGCAATATTTTCGTCATAAGTTACAATGATTTTAATCGCTGAAGCTGGTCCATAAGTTCCATTCACCGTATCAGTGGTAATAGTTTGAATTTGCGGTTTCAAATTGTCATATTCCACTGTGGCGTTTGCGGTTGCACTTTCGTTTCCTGCCACATCGCTAAACTTAACAGTAACTGTTTTATTTCCATTAGTTGAGTTTCCACCACAAGCAGTTGAAGTAATATTGAAAGTGTTTATTGAGCTTGCATAATCAATCGGTGCACACCAAGAAGTTCCTCCATCCATTGAGAAAATTGCTTTGGATAAATTGTTGTCTGTTGCGGATAAGGTAATTGTTGGAGTTGCACTATTAGTTTTTCCAGCAACACTTGCAATGGCAATTGGAGTTCCTCCTAGTGTTGGCAAGGTAGTGTCAATTTGGAAATTAACAATATTAGTAACAGCTGAAATATTTTCTCCAACTAATCCCGTAAAGTAAGCGTCGTAATCAACCATTGTGCCGGTCCTATCAAGAACATTGCCCTTAAAATCAGTAGCACTTTGCGCAGTGATAGCGGAAACTTTCAAATCATTTGCATTGTCCAAGTTCTGCACAGTATGTGTTCCAAAAATAGTACTGTCGGAAATTGTTGAAAGTGTAATATTCTCACTATCCTCAGTTCCATTTTGAGTATTAAGGTGCAGCGTAATTTCACCTGATGCAATTGGTTTAGAATATGTTGCAGTAATTTTAATTTCAGTTCCCTCATTGTATGAACCAGAAGTTAAATTTTCAGGAAGTTTTTTAGCATCAAAGCTAAGTAGGATTGGAGTACCAGTATCAATTACGATGTCTTTGTTGTTTGCTAAATTTTGTCCGCTTGGAATGGTCGAGTCATTTCTTATATTACCTGCTAAGTCGATAACATTTTCAGAAACAATCGATCGCAGTGTTAAGTCGATTGTGTCATAACCTTTGCGCGGACCATCCACTATAAACGTTCCGGAAAGCACATTGCCAGAAATTTGATCGAGCACAACATTGATTGCCGGACTAGCTGTGTTTTCCAATTGAACTGTGATGGTTGAACCACTTGCCAAAGGTTCAGCGTAAACGGCTTTGATATCAATAACCTCGCCAGCGCCATATCCGGTAGAAGGTGTATTATTGGTTTTGTCTGAAGTAAATGATGTTAGAGTCGGTGCAGTCTGATCAAAAGTAATATTTGTTTTTTGACTTGCGTCTCCAATATTATTAGCAAGATCAACCGCTTGCATGTCAATAGAATATATTGCACCATCAACTAAATTGAATCCTCCGCACACTGCATTCAAATCCACATTATTATGATCTCCAGCAGTAAGCTGAGCGCCAGTTAAGTTACAGGTGCGAGGCGAACTTGAATCAGCGCTGCCACCTGTGCGAGTAAATCTTAAATATGTTCCAGTTTGCAATTGTTCTCCAAGATTGTAGGAAACATCTGAAGAACTAGTGATGCTGTTAAAGAATGCATCATTTGATGGAGAAGTTATGCTGATTGTTGGATTGGTATTATCAAAAGTAATACCTGTCATTACTTGATCAGCTATATTATCAGCTTCATCAATAGCGTGAACTGTCATTGTATAAACTGATCCGCTTTGAAGTGCACTTTGAACTTCAGCGCAATTATTTGTGTCTTGTTTAATTTCAAAATTGCTATGAGCTCCAATATTAAGTGCGGTTCCCTGCAAAGTGCAAAGATATTGGGCGTCTAAATCAGTTCCTGCGGTAGAAATAAATTTAATATATGATCCTGTTTTCAAAACCTCTGCAGCTTCATAAGAAATGTCCGAACCTCCATTAGCACTAGTAACTGAATTTACAAAAGCACTTTCTATTGGTGCAGCATTTGAAATGATTGGTGCAATTGTATCAATGACAATAGCTTTTGAATCAGCAATGTTTTGTCCTGCTGGAATCGCAAGGCTTGCAAGTTCGTTTTGGAATTGATCTTTAATAACACCGCTTACAGAAATTGCAGTTAAATCTTCACTGGCATCATTTGCTTGCACTTGATAAGTACAACTTGCGGTAGCTGAATTCGTGATTGCCGAAATCAAACAATCATAATCATTAGCACCCGTTTCTAATTTTATTGTTATCTCTCCGGTAGAAGTTACATTTTTAGCATTGCCAAGAGAGTCAGCAAAATTAATTGTGACATCAATATTTTTACCAGCGTTATATTTTCCATCAGCTGAAGATGAGGTAATATTTTTAATCATCGGAGCTTCCAAGTCTAAAACTTGCGAAGCTGTCACCGCACTTTGTCCAATATTATTTATATTGGTTGAATCTGCATCATTAGCCGCAACTTTGAAAACCAAATCTGAAAATTTGTTTCCGTTTAAATTAGCATTAACATCAACTCTTGGATCCCAAATAAATGTGTTTGAAACAGATGCCTCAGCGCCAACTGTGCCAGTAGCTGTTAGCGTATCAATTGTATGAATTGAAGACGAAGTTGCGAAAAACACTGGGGTATTAATACTATGTGAAGCTGCGGTGGTTGAGTATGAAGTTTCAAAAGCTGAAGCGCGAGCTGTAATATTTCTTTGATTACCAGTAGCGCCAACTGAATCAAAGGTAACAAGTTCATCATTTAACAGCATCGAGCCTTGCGATGGAATTGGAACATTGCTTGGGTTATTGATTGAAACTAGTCCGGTTGTTTGCGCGCCCTCAGAAGCAATGTCGTATGTAATTTTAATCCAACCCATTTCGCCAGCTGTGCCACCGGTTGCAGCCGCGCCACCAGCTCCAACAACTAGGTTGATTTGGCTTCCACTAGTAACAGTCAAACTTCCATTTGAAACCAATCCACCTTTTCCACCTCCAAGCGAGCTTCCGTTTGCACCACCACCTGTGGTATTAGTTCCTCCAAGAGAATTTGTAGCTATGCTATCTGCACCAGCAGTGCAGTCATCTATAGAACCGTCATAACCAGAGCCATATCCGCCTCTACCATTAGCCCTCTGCGTACTAGCATAAGTCATAGTACTTCCAATTCCATCAGCACCGATAACTCCCAAACCGCAAGTACCACTACCTCCTCCACCGCCAGCCACTTCGATATTTCTAATATTAGTAACACCTGCAGGAACCGTAAAAGTATAACTTCCAGCTGCTGTATTTCCATCAGTTCCGCCTTGACCCCAAATTTTTGTTACAGCAGTGGTAGACATACTGGCAGGAGTTGCGCTGCTCAGTGTCACATCATTTTTAGGTTGATAGAAAAGAAGTGCTTTGATTGGAGAACCGCTAGTCCCATGAGGAATGTTTCCTAGGTCGTCATATGTTTCACTGAGTGTGTATGGCACTGAAAAAGTTCCGTCTGAATTTTGTTTTAAATTTGCTGGATTAGAATCTATAACAACTGTCGGTGGAATATTATATGCATATTGCATCGTCACATCGGTCAGCGTCGGAGTTAAAGTTCCATCAGCTGATTTCAAAAATGTTGCATATTGAATCCACTGATCATTGTTAAGGTCTTTATTAATATCATTGATTGCTGCTGCGGCTCCTGTTTTGTCCGTATAATAACTGGTTGCAAAAGCAGTAGTTGAATTTAAAGTTGCACTGCAGTCGGTTGGTCCGCACCAAGTTGAATTGGTAAAATCAGGCGCCCCACCATTGTCTGGTGCAGTTCTGATTTGCATTGCTACTTGTCCTTGAGTTGCTAAATCATCATTCGTGGCAGTCCAAGAAATTTTCTGAACTGAACTATTTTCATTTCCTGTATTAAACGGCGAAGAAATTAATTTCAAGAATGTTGTTGCATATGAAGCTTGAGTCGCAATCGTCACACTGTCGAGATATGGTTGCGCAGAAGCTGAATCAGTTGAGAGATACGCTTGATATTGAACGAATCCGTTTCCATCAACCACACAGCCTTTACCCGAAATATCAGTTCCATTATCAATAGCAGCCAAATCACATCCTGTCCAACTTGGTTTGTCACTGCAATCAGCGGTCGTGCAAGATTTTACTCGCATTGTTAAATTAGTATTTGCTGGAGTGCCAGCTACCCAATTAATATTTCCAAAACCAGTATTAGCCAAAGGCTTTACTGTTGAAGTATAAGTTCCCGCTGTGATCCAATTATGATATTCAAAGGCATTTGTCAGTGTTGCACTTTGCCCGTCATAGTTTGTAACGACAACATCAGCGGTACCAGCAGCATGAGATGGAGTTGTGGCGGTGATTGTGGTTGGGTTTGTGACTGAAATATTTGTGGCAGAAGTTCCTCCGATAATTATGCTTGATTGATCAGTTGCAATAGTTGGCCAGTTTGTCAACCAAGATTTATTGATGACATTGCTACGATTATGCACAACTGGCGCGCGATAAATGGCGCTAGTATTTACTGTTGTAAAGCCACCAAAAAGATAAGCGTAGTTGTCAATGACTGCCGAACTTGCCACACGAAAACTTGCAGGCAAAACATTACCCGTATTCGTCCATGCAGTTGGATTTGATACAGGTGCTGAATATATGGTATTAAAATTTGTACTTCCAGAATAGCCGCCAAGAAGATAAAGTGAACTGCCTATAGCAATGATGTTTGAATAAGTAATGTCAACAGGAAGAACTGCTCCTGTATTTGCCCATGTCGTGGGATCACTGACGGATGCGCTGTAAATTGTATTTGTTCCGCTTGTGCCATTGTACCCACCAAAAAGATAGATGCTATCATCTATAATTGCAAGAGCTGAACCTGCAGAATTTCCTGGGATTGTTTTAGTAGTGTTTATCCATGTCGTAGGATCAGAAACAGATGCGCTGTAGATAGTATTCAAATAACCTGACGAATTTCTCCCACCAAAAAGATAAACTGTGTCACCAATGATTGAAATTTGAGCATCATACAATGAAATAGGAAGTGTCGTACCAGTATTTACCCATGTTGTGGGATCAGAAACAGGAGCACTATAGATTGTATTTGTTGCACTTGTACCGTTATGACCACCAAAAAGGTATGCTGTATTCCCTATGACTGCCAAATTAGATACGTATGATATGGAAGGCAAAGTTTTTCCAGTATCCGTCCAAGATGTAGGATCGGAAACAGGAGCACGATATATTGTATTTAAACCAGTACCACCAAATAGATACACGTAATTATCGATAACAGCACTGGTAGCACCAAAAACATTTCCTGGTAAAATTTTTCCAACCACTGTTTCCCAACCAGGACTTCCACCAGCATTTGGAGGAATGAAATTTGTCCCCGTAATTGTCACATTCGTTCCACCTCCAACCGGTCCGTTATTTGGAGAAATCGAACTAGCTGTTGGTGGAAGTTCTGTAAAAGTAAATCCATTTGTCAGTGTCGCGCTTTGTGAATCTTCGTTTGTCACGACAACA
>LBRD01000009.1 GCA_000991245.1 Parcubacteria group bacterium GW2011_GWC1_36_108
TACCCCACCAAAAGATACCGTCATTGCCGCATAAGAAGATTCTGAACCTACCGTGGCGACAGGTTGCGTCGTAGCAGTCTTAGTAATAAGCATTTTTCCAGTGTAACTTGTCGTGCCATATCCATAATTATTGTACATGTCGGAAATTTCTTCTGCGGTAAGAGCACTCTTAAAAATCGAAACGTGATCTATTTTTCCAGGCCAATACAATGGAGCTGCTCCATCACTACTTCTTCCAAAAAATGCATTAGCGCCTGCATAGCTTAAGTCCTGCACTCCAAATGATGTAATATCGGCAGAATTCGCCAATACGCCATTTATGTATAGATAAATTCTATCATTTCTCTTCACAACCATTGTTACAAAATTCCAGTTTCCCGGACCAAGATAGCTCGCTCCTGTTCCCAACCTCGTGGTTCCATTTCCAATAGTAATATTAACACCCGTATCAGACCCATAAAGTGTCCAGCCCTTCTGAGTCACCAGGTTCGCTCCTTTTGACAAGAATCGCAAATTAGTTGTGGCATTTGCATTTCTGTACACCCAAGTATTAACAGTATAATCACCAGTTCCGATATCATAATTACTATTATTTGTTACTTGGATGAAGTCGCTGGTTCCATTCAAATTTCTTCCATTGCCGTATTTCCCCGCTGTCACAGTCGTCCCCGTTGGTACACCAGTGTAGTTTCCTCCTGAAGAATCAAGCACGTTTCCACTGGCCTCATCCATTTTCCATAATCCTTTCAGATTAGCTATTTCTCGAACAAATGTATCCGTTGTGCTGCTTTGAGCAGTATTTGCGCTGTTGCCATATACAAGATAAACTGTTTTTCCACCGACAGGAATGAGCGGAACATTTACCCAAATTTTGGTCGTTGTCGTGTTGATTCCGGATTCGATCCAATATGAAAGAGGTGTGACACCATCAGAATCAATAATGCGAATATCCCTTCCGTCAGCTTGCATTTTTCCCTCTGAAACAAGTGTTTGGGTGTTTGTTGTAAAGGAGACTTGAAAATCGGTCAGATTGCTTGCATTCATTCGTCCCTCCTGTAGTTGAACCAGCAGTCGGAGAAATCGAACTTAAAGTTGGTGGAAGTTCTGTAAAAGTAAATCCTCCTGTTAGTGTTGCGCTTTGTGAATCTTCGTTTGTCACGACAACATCAACTGCTCCCACTGCGTGAGCTGGAGTTGTTGCTGTGATTGTGGTTGGATTAACTACGGTCACTGCAGTTGCAGTTGTTCCTCCAAGAGTTATTGTCGGAGTTCCATAAAATCCTGAACCTGTAATTGTAATTGTATCACCTCCAGTTAGTTTTGCACTGGCAGGTGTTACTGCTCCTGCTGAAATTGTCGGTGCAGGATTAAAAGTGTAGCCATTTGTCAAAGTTGCGCTTTGTCCATCATAGTTTGTAACCACAACATCAGCAGTACCAGCAACATGAGCTGGAACAGTAGCAGTAATTGTGGTTGAGTTAACAACAGTCACATCTGTTGCAGAAGTTCCACCAAAAGTAACTGTCGGATTTGCAACCGGCGTCAAATATCTTACAATAACAATTCCAGAGCCACCCGCTCCACCTGTTGTAGAGCATCTTTCACCACCTCCTCCTCCACCACCAGTATTAGCTGACCCTGCAGTTGGGGCAGTGCCACCACTCCCACATGAATCACCACCCTTGCTGCCATTACCACCACCACCCAAACCACCAGCACCAACGGTTGCAGCCGATGGTGGATTAGAATAAGTTGAACCTCCTCCACCCCCTCCATAATACATGTTTGATCCAGATATTGAAAAAGCTAATCCAACACCACCACTCCCTCCCAATAATGCAGCACCGTTTCCACCAATTGCACCGGCTCCTCCCCCTCCCCCTGAGCCATTACTTGAACCGCCAAAGAAAGAACCTCCCCTATTACCTTGCCCTGCAATACCATTACCATAGGTCGCACCTGAGCAGCTACCTGCTGCACCACCACCAGAACCTCCACTATTTCCACTAACAGCACAAGCATTGTAAGCACCGCCGCCGCCGCCAGTTGCTACGATTGAGTCAAAAACGGAGTTACCGCCATTTGAACCTTTAGCACCATTCGCACCACCTGATCCACCGCCACCAACAGTTACAGTTTTACTACCAGCCGAAACAGAAAAGGAAGAATTATACACAACACCGCCACCGCCGCCGCCAGAACCAGAATAATTCCCTCCACCTCCACCTCCACCAGCGACTACAAGAGCCTCCACGTTCCCACTACCACTTGTTACTGTAAATGTCCCACTTGATGTAAATTTATGCACAGTGTATGCACCATCTGTTGTAACTGTGCCACCAGTTGCATTAATCCCGCCTCCCAAAAATCCAGTACCAGTAATCGTCACGCTATTTCCACCCGTTGGCAATCCATTGTTTGGAGAAACTCCTGAAATAGTTGGTGCAGGATCAGTCGCTAACGCTGTATTTGTAAAAAGCAACGCAACAACAAAAAACGCTGAAATAATTTTCAGTCCCAAGTTTTTGCTTTTTATATTTTTATGCAATGCAACGATACTCATCTAAGATATTTTTTATTTTACCCTCTTTTTAGCATTTACAATTTTCTTAACCTCTATATCAAAATCAGAAATATACTTCTTATCTTGCTCTACACGATATTTTTCATATTCTTTCAGCGCCACTTTCTCAGCTTGCTGAGCACTAACATTACCAGCATTTTTCAAAACGCCCTTTCCTAAAAGCTTCAAATATTCATCAAGCTTACCTATCCAGTCTCTCATTGTCATAATATGTTCACTTTTAGCCTGAATTTCAGCAAATGATAAATAAGCATCCACAATGCGATTGAGCATTTCAAGTTCTTGCTCATTTAAATAATTTTTTGCAATAAAGATATCACGCGCAATGGGATGCAAACCTGAAAAATTAGTAAGACCCATCAATGGTTTTTTACCATCAACACGCTGAGCAATTATTTCAGCAGCAGTTTTTCCACTTACCGCAAAATGCATCTTGTTTTGTACAGTTTTAAAAAACAATTCCGTTTCATTAGCATCTTTGCGATAATCAATACTGGTTGCATAAATATCGGTCACTTTTTGGTACAGCATTCTTTCACTAGATCTAATATCTCGTATGCGCTGCAAAAGTTCCTCAAAAAATCGTGATTTGTACCCCCCCTGCTTGAGACGTGCATCATCCATAGCAAATCCCTTGACCATATACTCTTTCAGACGATCCGTTGCCCATTGGCGAAAAAGCGTGCCACGAGCAGAATTTACGCGAAATCCAACAACAATAATAACATCCAAACTATACATTTTAGTTTTGTATTTTTTACCATCCGCGGCAGTTATTAAGAATTCCTTAATAACTGAATCTTGCTGAAACTCTCCGGCTTGAAAAATGTTTTTTAGATGAATATTGATATTCGCAACTGTTGTTCCAAAAAGTTCAGCCATAAGCTTTTGCGTCAACCAAACATTTTCATGTTCGAAGCGAACTTCAACACGAGTTTTCCCATCTTCAGTTTGATATAATATAATCTGTTTCTTGTTTTTCATTTTTACACTTGATTTATGTCCATTTAAACTAATCTAAATTTTAATTATGGCAAATTCGCCATAATTAAAATACATTAAACACTTTTTACTACTGCGCCAAACGCTCCATTCCTGCCTTTGCTGCTACATTATTTTCATCAATCTCAAGTGCTTTTTCATAATTTGTTTTTGCACTGTCATTATCCCCTGATTGTTCATATGCCAAACTAATCAAAACGTACAGGTCGGCGGATTTTGGATTTTTTTCAATGGCTTGTTTGTAAATTTCAATAGCCCTGTCTACTTGTTTTAGCTGATACTGATAAACACTGGCTAGATTTACGTAGGCAGAAATATCGGTTGGAGAAAGTTCGATAACTTTTTTGTATTGCTCAATTGCTCCGTCAAAATTTTTCTGATCGCGAAGTGCGTTAGCTAGTCCGCTATTAGCAACAACACTGTTTGGCTCCTTTTCAATTTGTTTTTTGTAAGTGTCAATTGCTCCTGTTTGATCGCCAGTTGCATATTGTGCAATACCATAAGCTTGCAAATCTTCTTTGCTACCAGAAGTTTCTGCTTGTTTTTTCAAATTTTTTAAATCTTGTTTATATTGTTCGATTGCATTTTCAGCTTTTGGTGCTGGTTTGTTTAATTTTGATGCAATTTTAGGCCAAGCAAAAAAACCAATAGCAATAAGAGCTACGATAACCAGTGCTATCAAAAGCAGTTTAATAAGCTTGCCTTTTGAAGTTGTTTTTGTTGTTGCTGTATCAATTTTTATTGTTTCTTCTTTTTCTTTTTTTATCATGTCCATAGTTTTTTACCCCGTTAAATTGTTTACCAAGTTGAATTTATTTATATTCAACATGGTGGTAATTCGTACTATTTAACTAGGGTTGCTTTTATATATTTTTTATATTAAGTATTTTATTATCTTAATCAGGTGTCATTCTGAACTTGTTTCAGAATCTACTTTCTTTATTTCATATTATTTACCGTAACCGAGATCCTGAAACAAGTTCAGGATGACAAAGGACTAATTACGTGCAGAGTGTCGAGGTGCAGGTTCCACTTGCGCATTCTCCGCCAATAGCGCAAGTTGCGCCGGTTGGTTTTTTTAATAATAATTGTCCAGAGCCATTAGTATAAAACCCATCACCTGTTTTTGTGCCAGTAAAATCAGCATCCGCATTTTCTGTCACGCTCTGAGGAGTAGACAGCGTAAGCGATATACCCGTTTCTGTTGCTGTGATATTTTCATCCTTAGAAGCATAATTTGTCCAACCAGTTTTAGTAGCCAATTCTGCTCCAGCGGTCCCTGCCCAGCTATTTTGTATCCATTGAAAACTAGCAGCTTTAGATTTGCTTGGGTTTAAAATGTATGGCGCAACAATAAAAGCCACGACTGTCATAGCAAGGGCACTTGAAAGACTTATTGATATTGTTCTTAATTTTTTTTGATATTTTTTCAGTTCACTATATGATTCAAATTGCATAGTCAACTGAAAAGTTCCGTCTGAATTTTTAAGTGCATTTTGAATGCGCAAATGATTATGCGCTGCAGACTTAAAAAGCAAATGAAGATGATCGTAAAACCAAGCAAACAAAAAATTCATTTTCTTTTTTTCTTGCATAAATAAAGCAATAACTGAATAATTTTTTCACCAAAAACATCGTCTGTTAACTTATCAAATTATAGCATATTTTCAAATATCTTGCCAACCCCAAAAGGGCAGATATTATAAGGGTTTTATATATCAATCAAGATGTTTTTATCTATCCAAAAAACCCAGCCAAAATGACTGGGTTTTTATCTCGTAGGCCTTATGAACCTTATGAACTTTCAACTTTATAAACTATTTTATACTTCAATAACAACAGGCAAAACCATTGGTCTTCGTTCTGTTTTAGTGAACAAAAATGATCCAACTGCTTCGCGAATATTGTTTTTCACATAGTCCCAATTAACCGAAACATCCGGAGAAGTTTTTTCTTTTACCACCTTTTCCACCACACGTTTGGTAGCGTTTACCAAGTCAAAATTTTCTTTAACGAAAATAAAGCCTCGCGATGTGATTTGGGGAGTTCCGATGATTTTTTTGGTTTTTGAATCAATCACTACAACAATCATAAACATCCCGTCTTTGGCAAGAAGTTGCCTGTCTCGCAAAACGATTTCGCCGATGTCGCCAATTCCCAAACCATCAACCATCACGTAACTGGTATCAATTTTTTGTGGAAGCATTTTGGCCTTTCCACCAGCAAATTCAAGCTGATTACCATTATCCAGCACAAAAATATTATCTCGATGCACACCAACTTTCTCCCCAAGCTTCGCAGCTTCTTTGAGAAAATAGTGATTAGCATATACCGGCAAGAAATAATCAGGTTTAATTTGACCAATAATATCTTGAATATCGCGCGCATTGCTGTGACCGCTAGTATGCACATCCAAAATGTCTGAATGAATAACATTATCACATTTACGATAAAGGTCATCTTTAAGTCGCTGAATCGTTCTTTCATTTCCTGGAATAATTGAAGATGAAAATACAATAGTATCCTCGCGCATAATATGAATAAAGCGGTGCTCATCGTTAACAATCCTTGAAAGCACAGCATTTCCCTCGCCTTGCGCTCCTGTACAAATCACCACAACTTTATTGCGTGGGTGTTTTTGAATTTCATTTACTGTTATCAGTGTTTGCTTGTGAGCTTTAATATATCCCAATTCTTTGGCGATTTCAATGTTCATTTTCATTGAATAACCATCGAGAGCCACTTTTTTCCCAATGGATTCAGCATATTCAATTATTTTTCCAATACGTTTTATTTGAGAAGAAAATGTTCCGATGATAACCATACCCTTAGCGCCGCCCACCAAATCATCAAGATTTTTATACATCTCAACTTCTGATTTTTGAGTAGGACGAGTGTCAGTTGCTCCTAAACTTTCTAACATCAAAATTTTCGGTGAAGGCAATTTAGAAAGATGATCATATGTAACCATTTTGTGATCGGTTGGGTTTTTGTCCATTGTCCAGTCTCCAGGATGGATCACTGTACCATCTGGAGTTTTAATAATCACCCCAACTGCATCCATCACGCTGTGTTCAACATCAAAAAATTCAATTTCAAATTTTCCAAGTCTAACTTTGTCAGTGATAGCATTAACTCTGATTATTTTCAGATTCTGAGCAGAATTGGTGTCATAATCTTCCATTTTTTTCTTGACCAAAGCCAAGGTTAAATCTCGTCCAACGATTGGAGGATAACCAAGTTCTTTGAGCAAAATTGGAGCGGCTCCAATATGATCCAAATGTCCGTGACTCAAAATCACACCTCTAACATTTTTCTCCTTGCCTTTCAAATAACTTATGTTTGGGATGATATAATCAATCCCCGGCATATCTTCCTCTGGAAATTGAATTCCCATATCCAAGATAATGATGTCTCCATCATATTCGAACATAGTCATATTGCGTCCCACTTCTTCATTTCCACCCATCGGAGTAATACGCAAGTTTTTGCTTGGCGCATTGCCCAAAGGTGTTTGGGTTTTGTGAGATTTACTCATCTGCTTACCTGTTCTTTTCATCGGTTTTTTTGTATGCGCCGAAGTCGCATTTGTAGGCTTGTTGCCTTCTGACTGTTTTTTAAACATTTACCCTGTTAAATAAGATTTGAGTCTCTTTTCAGAAAAACAAACTTATTTTTTATTAATTTTTTAATTTATCACACCCTGTAAATTCAATCTAGAACTCAAATCTTAATTTTAATTTTTTTAAGAAAATTAAAATTATTTAACAGGGTGAATTTTTTTACTTACAAAAGCACGTTACACAATTATTACAAAGCTACTTTCGCAATCGTTCTACTTTTTTCTTTTTGGCACGCTTTTGGATGAATGTTTACCCCGTCAAATCCAGCAAGGCTGGTGTTCACTGCTGTGAACAATTTGACGGGGCGAGTATCCAAAAGTTGATTTTTTAAATACAATAGTAAAAACCCCTTAAAAAGAGACTTTTTGTTAATTTGAGCACTTGTTTGTTTGTTTCGAAGAAAAAAAGCTTTAAACAAGGTAAAATTCAAGAAGTATTACTTATTGGATTAATTATACACCCAGAAGGTAATTTTGTCAATGACAAGAAAAATTAAGCAGCAATTCCAGTTTTCCGACCATAAGCATCTTCATAACGAGTAATGTCATTTTCACCCAAATAATCTCCGGTTTGAACCTCTATTATTTCCAAATTGACTTTGCCAGGATTGGCAAGTTGATGCTTAGCTTTAGCAGGTATATACGTGCTTTCATTTTCGTGCAGAGTTAATAAGTTTTCACCATTAACAACTTTAGCAGTTCCTATCACAACCACCCAATGTTCTGATCGATGCTCATGAGATTGTAAGGAAAGTGATGCGCCTGGATAAACTGTTATTTTTTTCACTTTATGATTATCTTCATCAATCAAAACTTCATATTTTCCCCAAGGACGATAACCAATTATCTCATCACTAAGCTCTTGATAATTTTTTTCTTTCAAATATTCAACAACTTTTTTCACACCATTATTACTATCCCCCATTTTCTGCACTAAGATACTATCATTGTTTTCAATGACAATAACATCTTCTAAACCAGAAACTACAATTAATTTATCATTATTTGTTGACAGAGAAAAAATATTTTTACTACCCACTGAAACATGTCTGGGATTATCTTCTTTTTTCTTTCCCAATATTTCAGCCAAAACATCAAAACTTCCAACATCGCTCCAATCGAAATCACCTTCGAAAGTTACCATTTTGTCTGATTTTTCTGAAATAGCATAATCAATCGCGATGGCTGGTAAAATTTGAAAATCTTTTAAGAAAGCATCGTAACCTTTTTCAAACAAGGAAAAAATTTCCGGAGAGTGTTTTTGTGTTTCCTCAGAAAAAGTTTTTGCATTAAAAATATACATCCCAGCATTCCATAAATAAGAGCCAGAAACAAAAAATTCCTGTGCGGTTTTTTCATCTGGTTTTTCTTTGAATCCATCAACCTTATAACCTGCTGACAATTTTTCACCCTTTTTTATATACCCCAAACCAGTGTGAGCTTTCGTTGGCTTAATACCAATAGTTCCGATATTGCCACCTATTTCAGAGAGTGCATTTTTGGCAACTTTCACATATTCCTGCTTATCACCAATATAATGATCCGCTGGAACCATAATAATAGGAGCCATCTCGTCTATCCCAATTTTTTCTTGAAGATATTTTACCGCCAAGGTTATTGCTGGCATTGTGTTTAAACTTTTTGGTTCTCTTAAAATCTGATTTTCTGAAAAATCTGCGTACACTTCTTTAATCTGATTTAAAACATTATAATAATTTTCATCATTAGTCACAAAATATATGTTTTCTTGTGATACAACATCCTTCATACGCAAAAAAGTTTCTTGCAGCAAAGAATAATCTGAATAAAGTTTCAAAAATTGTTTTGGAAAATTTTTACGAGAAAGTGGCCAAAGACGAGTTCCGGATCCACCACAAAGAATAATTGAATACATATTGTAGCTATAAAGTTTATAAAGTTAAAAGTTCATAAAGTCCACAAATAAGGCTCCTATAATTATACTAAAAGCTCAGGATATGTCTACTGATTAATAATTTAGGCCACATCTAGACAAGATGTGGCCTAATTTTTAGTTCATTGCAAGTATTTTATCAAAAACCGCAGGTTGTCCTGCTTGTTTGATAATTTGATAACGTTCTTTTTCAACCTCACTCTTCGTGGCGCTAAAAAAATTCAACATTTCATTTAGCTCACTTGGCGTAAGTTCGATATTGTGAAAATGTTCCCTGTCAAAAGGATCTTCAACCCTCACAACATAAACGTTATCTTTTTTTACAATACTAGCAATTTCCCAGTTGAAAGCGAAAGCAACGTTTGAAAAAATACACAACACGACCAATGTCAAAATTGTAATTTTCATATCGTCCCCTTTCTCACTAAGATATTTATTGAAATATTATTCAATAACATCAAGACCACCCAAATCCTCTTTTTCAATATTTTTATACAAAGGATTTTTTTTGAGTGCTGGCTTACCATTATTTTCAACAACATAATAAGCAAATCCTCTCATTTTTTTCACAAGCTCATAATCAGCATGTCCAGGAAAACTAGAGGGATCACGATCTTCAAAATCCACAGGGCTATCATCAATAGTAACAAGATATGTTTTCCCGGTATTAGCCAAAAGATGTCCGAATTTTTCGGGCATAAAAACTTCATCTCCAGTTTTCACAACCACAGCCTTAAACTCTGCAACTTGATCTGCAATCATTTCTCCGTTTTCGTCTTCAACCAATTCTTGGAGCAGTGCCACTCCTTCGCCATAGGCAATAAAATAATCCTCGCTTAATTTTCCAACATGATAATGCCCATATGTTTTTATATATTCCCCAGAAATCGTTCCGGGTTCCCAAACGGTTGTATTTTTCTGATCCACACCACCACGAATCATATAGTAATGAATCTCTGGTCCAACCCCACTTGGATCCATCAAAACATCTTGCATTTTTTCTTGCGTTCGCGCCGCATAATGTTTTGGAACATTTGTAAAATCAATCATAAGATTAACTGCCAATTTACAACTCACAACTTACAACAGAAATATTGTCGTCGGTTGTTAGTTGATGGTTAATTGTTATTATTTATTTTAAAACTCGTTTTGTTTTAACATACCAACTGTTCACATCAACAAATCGTTGTGCGGGATTGTTAATATTTTCCACATCCATTCCTTGCACATTAGTATTAGCAGGATAAAGATAATATCTTGAATACAAAAATACAGCAGGATTTTCCTTGGTTAAAATATCTTGAAATTTCTGATAACTTTCAATGCGTTTATCCTGATCTGTTTGTTGTCGCAAATCATCCAACAACCCATCCACATCCTTGTTGTCAAATAAAGACAAATTCAAACCAGGATCACTTTTTTGCGAAGAGTGCCAGAAATCATACAGTTCCGGTCTAAATCTGATTGTTTGACCATTGAGAATGCTGTCGTATTCTCTTGTGCGAATATGGTTTTGCAGCAAATCAGAAATTGTCAGAACCTTAACATCCACATTGACACCTATTTTTGCCCATTGTTGTTTCAATATTTCTGCTGTCTGATTCAATTCGGGATAATCAGCTGTTACCAATTCAAAAGACAAAGTCTGTGAATTTTTTTTACGCACATTTTCATTTTCATCCAAAACCCATCCAGCGTCGTCCAACACTTTTTTGGCAGCTTCCAAATCAACCTTAACATTATCATCATTTTTATACCCCTGCATTTGAGGTAAAAACGGAGAACCAATCGCGCGTCCCTTGCCATACAAAATTTTATCAATAATTTCCTGCCTATCAACACTCAAACTCAAAGCCTTTCGCACTTCATCATCAGCCAATGCAACACTTTTTGTTTGATTAAAAAACACCGCAAAATAACTAGGCATTGCCAATTCATGAATATTTGTGCTTTTAGCATTCTTGAGATCTTTAATATTGTCGGGTGGAAGACTTCCCATCCCCATAATTTCTTTCTTATTATAAGCTGCAATAAGCTGCTCATCATCAGGATAAAAATTGAAAGTAACTTTTGAAATATACGCGATGTTGTTGTAATAAGATTTATTAGAAACAAGTTGCAAAGTCAGAATGTTTCCACTTGAATCTTTTTGAAAGCTGCCAAAAGAATACGGTCCTGATCCGACCGGATGCAAATTATTATCAGCCAATGCAAATTTCTCCGGAGCAATGTTTTCCCAAATATGTTTCGGCAAAAGTCCTACTGTAAGATTTTCCAGAAAACCGATGTATGGATTTTTAAGTATGAATTTCAAAGTATAATCATCCACCAAGCTCACTTCAACACCTTGCATACTTTGACGAAGCGGACTTTTATACGAAGAATCTTGCAGAATATTAAAAGTAAAGAATGCGTCATTAGCATTAAGTGACTGACCATCTTGCCAAAGAACATTTTTTTTCAAATAAACAGTGTACTCTCGTTGGTCCTCAGAAACATCATAACCTTCAGCCAAATCAGCAACAACCTTTCCATCCTTGTCATATTTAAAAAGACCGCTGAAAATTAACTGCACCAAGTCCAAATCAGCCTCACTGGTCTGAGAAAGAAGAGGGTTGATATAAAGTGGTTGACCAACTATTCCTTCAATATATTCTCCGCCCGCCTTTGGAATGGCCTTGGTAAGATTAAAATAAAAAGAGCCAGCCCAAACCACCAATGAAGCGGCGATAATCAAAAGCAAGGTCGTAACCACAACCTTTTCCTTAAATGTCAGCATTTTACCGATTGTTTTCCAATTTTTTGGCAAAAGATATTTGATTTTATCGTTCGAATAGTTACTAATAAGTTTGAATATGAATTGTTATGGTTATATCTTTGTCATTCCGGACTTGATCCGGAATCTAGGTTCACATGCAAGTTCGGCTTTGTTTTGGATTCACTTTGCCAGCTGACAGAGCAACTTTGGAATTTTTGTTTGCCTGTTTTCTTTTTGGCCAATTATTGCGACAGCAATTCTTTGAATTTTTGACCATAGTCTTGGGTCAAAAACGTGCTCAAAAAGGAAACAGGCAAACAAAAATTAAGCGCTATGAAGGACACTTGCCAGTTCGTGTTTAGCGATTTGCAATCACAATGGTTGTAATTGCAAGGATAATAAAGATTGCGCCCAACGACATTGAAAGATAAAAAAGAAACTTTTCCATCCCTCTTTTTGTATAATAACCCCCAAAGTCTCCCCCAAAAGCACTAGAAAGACCGCTACCCCTATTTTGAAGTAAGATTGAGACAGTAAGCAGAATTGCCACAACAAGCTGAGCGATAGTAATTAATTTCATCTATATATTTTGAATGATTACAAACCTTGTATACATTTATAAATCTAACAAAAAGCACCCCCCAAGTCAAGCCATTTTGATGTTTTTAACCTTATTCAAGCCATTTTTTATCTTTTAAGCTACAAAAAACAAAACTTATTAATACATTTAGCAAAAGCAAACTTTATACACAGTATAATCTAATCCACATATGAGCTTGAAACTGGCTTTTTCGTAAAAAGTCCTATTTGCTCAAATTATTAAACATTTCTTTCTTTTTCTTTTGCATT
>LBRD01000010.1:0-785 GCA_000991245.1 Parcubacteria group bacterium GW2011_GWC1_36_108
GCCTACATAAACGTCAATTAATTGCTGATCAAAATAATGATTAGCGTTTTTAATCGCCCACAAAGTTACGGCATAAATATTGTTTTCATTAAAATCAACGCCGATATTTTTAGTCAATGTGTCAAGTAAAGCTTTTCTGCTTGCAGATGTAAGCCTATTTGTTACTGGCTCAAAATGGTCAAAAAGTTCACGCCAGTATTTAGTTTTCAAATTTACAATCCTTGATTTTAGCAAATGAACAATTGAGGCAAAATCAATTTTCAACTCAGAAAAAATTGTAAAATCAAGGCCCGATATGTTAGCAAAATTAGTCTGCAAAACATTGAGTTCATTTTGATACAAACTGACTAAAGTGTTTGCAAGTCCACGGCCTGGTACTAATTCATTTATTTTTTCTCTAAATTTCTGTTCTTGTTCTTTTAAATTTGTTTTTTGACTGTTAATAGGAAACGTTTTTTCTACCCATAAACTGAAAAATTTTAATAACATCTGCTTTTGCTCTTGCTTTTCTATCAGCTTCAAGAAAATCGAAATTTCCTAATACTTTAAAACTTGCTTTTCTGCCTTCAATACAAGCTTTTATTTCGGGCTGGTTTTTCCATCTTTCAGGCAATACCAAGTAAATACAATTGCAATTTGCTTCATTAATAATCTTTACCGCCCATTCCCGGTACTGACTATATGGAGGATTGCAGAAAACTACATCGACTTTTTTATCAATTAGCGAGTTTTCAAAAAATTCAGTACCTACTATGAAAATATTAGCAGGCATTGCGCTAATAAGT
>LBRD01000010.1:805-6921 GCA_000991245.1 Parcubacteria group bacterium GW2011_GWC1_36_108
AAGTCTTGATTGCTTGCTTTTATTTCTTTGATAAGGCCGTTAATGCTCATTTATCACCTCCAAAAAATTCACGTTATTTCAGTTATAGATTTATTTTCAAAGTATATCTTTTGTTTTAGTCAGGCAATACGCTTGATGGAACTTTAGAAGAATAGAACTCAGCGATATAAACCAGGCCATTTTTATTGTCTACTGCTATTACTCCTTGATCTTTATGTTTTGAGCAATAATCATTTGCTTCTTGATCATTTAAAGCGACTTTGGTTACTCTAAAAATTTTCCCCATACTTTTACAATACAATTTTATATTCATGACTTCACCCATTGCCGTTATTTAAATGAGCACTGGAGATTGCCCTTGCAATTACTTTGATCTACAAATTTTTTCCTTTCCCCAACATCATATTTGCCGCTTTGAATGCATTTGATGATATGCGCTTTGCAAGCATTTCTTTCGTTCTATTTTTGGTCCAGTTTATTTCAATCAAATACTGTTCCAATTTATCCAAATCCTCAAGATATCTTAGATTGTGCCAAACATCCGTTCTCACTGTTACACGAATATTTAAATTTTTAACATCATGGACAAGTCCTCTTATAGCACTAAAAAAAGAACCAATCCTAATTTGATACTCTTCAGTATCTAAATATTTCGCATCAATGTCGTCTATTAAAACCCAAACCGCTGATTTACTGTGACTTTCCTGGTACGTCTTAAGTAACTGTTCCCAGTTATCAGGTATGCTTTTTTTCAGTTCTAAATTTAAATACGGAATTTTTCCTTTAATTCTAGACACAAGAGCACCAACAAGGTTTTTGCTCTTAATTCCTTCAAGCTCTGCTGCCTCAACCATTGATATTTCGTTATCTGCCAAAGCAAATCCAATGAGCTTACCAATCTCAATATTGATTTTCTTACAGACAATTTGCTTCCAATAATTTTCTAAATATGCTTGATCTTTACCTTGAAAATCACCCAACCCAAGCAGTGCATTTCCTGTGGATCTGACAATAATTGGGTTCTCATAATCGCTTGAATTACGAAGTTTATATTCTAAGCGAGACAAGAGAGCAGATTTCCCCATACCCTTACGAGCACTAACTACGCACAATGATGTGCTTTCATTGTAAAATTCATCGAACTCTTCAATGTCGATGAAATACGAATCTAACACCTCTTGAGGTTCATCTTCCCCTGCGTCATTAATAAAAATTACTTCCTCGCCTTTAAGTTCTGAATAATCAGTTTTCATAATTTTCTCCTTTTAAATTTTAATTGATTTCTCTTATCGCAGATATCCTGAGCTTCCTTTTTGTCCAGTAATAAGGGAAATATGAATTACCATAAACACAATTATTTTTTGTGTTTATGATATTATATCCGTTTTCTTTTATTTCCCAATCCAGCTGGTCTTCTTCTGACAAATAAGGTACAGCACCATAAATGCTTGCTTTAATAGAAGGATCACTTTTTGCCAATAACTTCTGTTTACTACAATATATCTTTCATTCTTCATAACTTTCTCCTTTAATTTTTGTTTATCTTATTTAAAATTATACACCAAAAACAAATAAAATCAAGATAAAAACAAGGTTATAACAAAATAATTAAAACCGGTTATAAATAAGCCATGAATTCACGTCCTTTCCTATAGTAAAAAATCTGTCATTACAAGCAATGGCAATAATTTTCATAATCATACCTTTCTCTGCAATTGATTTATATATGCATCTACTTCAAAATTGTTTGGATAATCATAATTGTGATAAACATCAGAGCATTGCTTTATCCTCATATCAAGATCGTATTCAGTGCATTGAATAAAATAAACAAAAACATTAGGTCTTACTTCCATATAAATGACATAACTATGTTTCCATGAACAACCAGCACAAGACATAAACTGATATCTGATCTTATCGGCTTTAGTATCAAGGTAGTAGTTGTTTTCAGTTATGGCAAACCTAATGCCATTAACGGTTTTGAATGTAAAGGCTTTAGTACTTACCTTGTGAATCCAAGGCCCGGTTTTGATATTAGAACCCGTTATATCAATGTAAGTGGTCATGATATTGCCTTTATTTTATTTTTAACAGTTGAATTCATAGATATTTTCAGCTTGGATAACGTCAAAAATTTCTTCAATATGGCTAGAGTATGAAGAAGTGAAACAAATTAAGTTGTTAGAAGAAGTGCAAAAAATAATGTAATACTTCATATCCGCCCCTTTTAGAGTTTATTTCAAAGTTTTATAACAAGAAAATATCCTGTATAGGCCCGTCATACAATTCCCGTTATATGGTATTTCACTTCACGCAACACGAAACAATTATTATTGCGTTTTATGCAATACAAAAAATTCATACAAATTCAGTTATAGCAAAATTTTAACAAAAATAAAATCAGAGCAAAGTAAGACAACCAGAACCAGCCCGCAAGACTTAGCTTCATAGCATTCTCCTTTTCAATTGTGTATACACAACTATTACAAACAGAACTCGACATAGCTTGCAAGGGCATAAACCATGGCAAAGACAAGAGCAAGCTGCCATGGCCTCATTTGCTCGCCTCTTTAGCCATATATGCTTTGCCCTTCTTGAGCCTGTATTTGCTGGCCTGTCGCTTTGTAGGTTCAACACCAGCCTTTTCACAGCTCGCTTTAAAAGTCTTGATCTTAACTGCAAATTCTTTGTGTGTCATTGCCATAATTTCATTGATCTTCATAATCTCTCCTTTAAGGTTTGGTTTTAATCAGAGTCAAGAAGATTGAAAATTCATTAACTCTTATAATTAAAACATGCAAATGATGCAAACACGCGCTAATAATATCAATACCTTACAAACCTTGAACATGAAACCGTTTCAATTTGTTATTTAACAACTTTGAAAGTAATTTTGTTGAAAAACGCACTCTTTGACAATCCATGTTTTACAGGCTTGCGGCGATATAATTCCCAGCATTCAATAACAATCCCTGATTCGGTATAATCGCCGTTATTGTCATAGTTCGTAATTACCGCTGATTCACGAACACCATAATTTTTCATGGTATCACCAGCAAATTTCATATTATTTCGGGTGAAAAACATGAACCGGGGTTATTTGTTTCATGCCTATATTTTAATTCTGAACTAGTCATAACCTCACCTCACTAGTTATTAGTTGATTGCAGGCCTTTAAACCCACCATACAGCTTGATTTAAAATATCCTGGTATGTACAGGCATTGAAGTTTGAAAACGTCTTAAATCATACCTAATACAATTCTCCGTTTTCTGTAAATTCATATTCGTTTGCCTGAATTGTTTCAATTATCGCTTCTCCACTGGTTAAATATTCATAATTTTTTTGCAACATAATACGATAGTCCTCACACAATGAGCGTAAAAATTCTTCTTCAATCTCTTGCAATTTGTCCTCACTTTCCCTGCTTTCATAATTTTCATGCTCTTCATCCATGTAATCGTTAAAAACCGGTTGCCAGGTTGTCAGAAAGTCTTCCGCAGTTCGGTATGTATCACACTTTTCACCATGGTCGCGTAAAATATTTGCTGCAACTTCGGCGGCGGAATAAATAAATTTACCTTTAACGTAAGATCCTCTACCGATATCAAAAGCACTGATTTTCAATCCAATGTTTTCAGCATCTTCAAAAGTATAATCCCACCATTCATGACTAATGTTTATATCGCTTAAATTTCCAATGGCCTTTTCTTTGCTCTTATCATTCAATTCATCAAACGTGTAAATTCTCACTGTAATTGTTCTCATAACCTCACCTCATGATTTAGATATGTCTTAAAGGCACCTATTAGGCCCGTAGAACTGTTTTTAGATTAAAACCATAGTCAGGTATGCCAGGTTTTAAAAATGGCTTAAATCAATCCATAACGTCATAGACAAAGCCGTGGACAAAAACGCCATTGCCAATGTGTATTTTAACCCTGTCTCCTTCCTTAGGTTTTTTCCGGCCAAAGTAAATGCCGATCTCGCCACTTTTAAGAATCACTTCATACTTTTTCATGGTCTTATCCTCTCATTTGCTCTTAATAGCTCTTATTTCCTCACTTATCTTTTAATATCAATGAGTTATAATAGCTGTTTTTAATAAGTTATATATGGAGTTTTTTCTTTTCTTAAAAAATAAGTTGTTGATTTTATTGAAATTGTGTCAATCATGGTTTAAGACTGTTTGAACTAGTTTAAAGCAATTTATCTTCTATCGCCTTTAAGAGAAATAACGGCATTGTCAATATTCCATTCTTCTGCAATCAAATATTGTTTTGCCGTTTTAAAATCAGATCCCGTTACAAGCATAACAATAAATATCCTTCTTTCTTCAGGCATGTCTTTAGATTCTTTCTTTGTCAGATCTTTCATAATCTTGTCCTCAAAAAGTAAAGATTGTCAAAACTGTCTGAACCGCCATCACAACTAAAAACATAATCCAAGCCGTTATTAGCATTGTTTTCATTGTCTTACCTTATTTTGTCTTACCTATTACAGTAAAACCAAGGTTCCGCATAGACTTTGCCACATTTTCAACCTGCTTTTTTGTCATTCTATCAGTACAATAACAAAACGGGTATTTAGTGCGGATATAATATTTGTCTTTAACTGCCAATGTTTCATCAGTTAAAATTTCGTATGTCATAGCGTCAACGTCTCTATCTGTTTTCATAATCTCACTTGCTCCCTAATTTCAATTTTAAGGTACCGTAAAGGCATGGTATAGACGTTTTTAAACTCAAGCCATACCTGACTATGCCAGCTAGTCTAAAACGCATATACTCTAACGTATTTAATATCAGGCAATGAACCTGTCTCAAGCAAGCCTTCAAGCTCTTTGACTGCCTGGAGTCTGACTTTAACAGGCATGAGAAAATAAAGACTTGAGGCCATCTTAATCTTGAGTGCATCTCTTTTATTGGTATTCATAATTAGCCTCACTTAGCAAAATGCATATAAAGCCAATTATTGAGCATTTTTGGTACGTCTTTATCACTTAATGACACAATCCAACCTTCATTAACACTGCCGCAATACCATTCAATATTAGGCCATGTATCTGTCACTTCCTTGTATTCATCAAGCCAATTAGTACACGGTTTTCGATAAATAAAGCTAGTTGTGCCAAGCTTGCGTATACCTATAATAAAATCCCCGCCTTTAACGTTTTGCAGTGCTTCTATATCTATTTCGATGTCATTGTATGGTACATGTACGGTCATTGCTCTAAGCACTCTGTATACCTTTGTAGATGCTTTCATAACTATACCTCACTTTGTAATTGTTCTTAATGGCTGATGTTAATTACAAGATAATAAGTTAATTTATATAAGTCAAATATTTCTTTATCAATCATTACACATACTTGCGCATAAGTGTTTGATATTAAAAGAAATAATAATTTAAAATAAAGACGAATAAATACATATCATTAATAGCGTTTATAATGTCAGACTATTTACCCCAAAAACGCACAATTAACAGCATATGGGCATAGAAGTAGCATAACAAAGCAAGACTTATACCATAACTAAAGCACATCAATACTGCTATTGTTAGGAAAGAAATATATTTTCTAATACTAGCACATGCAAGCCTGTAATCGCCTCACTACGGTTAAGCAAACGATTATTTAAGGCCATAACACGCCTAACAACATTAGTAATACTATAATAGATGAATAAAAAGAAAATAAATATTTATCAGGCACAGACATTGCTTATGGCAGGCTTGCTTTAGATTGTAATGCTGGTAATAGATGATTAGGCAGGGTTTAACTAATTAGGACGGCCTAAATATATAAAGACGGGTTTTAAAAACTTGGTGTTATATAACAAAGTCAAGCTAACCTAACTTTATTAAGACTTGTGTATTGTGTTGGGCTAGGTTGAACTGATTAGGGTAGGTAAAGATAGTTAGGGAGAACTAAATGTTGTTAGGATTGTTAGGAAAGTGATTAAGGCAGGATAGGTCATAGGGTATGGGGTCATTTTTCCCGAAGCACCCCACCCCATAGGTCGAGGTTGGGCACTTTACGCTTGATTTTATATTTTAAGAAAATTGAAAAGTATTACATAAATTTATAATCACTGGAAATATTCAATTTC